>NZ_JBJXHJ010000013.1:0-150592 GCF_046487845.1 Pseudomonas sp. PHC1 | reverse complement strand
GCAGGCGTCGTCGGTCTTGCTTTCACTGACTTTGTACGCGCAGTGACGGCAGTAATCAGACATTCGCTTTATATATACAGCCTAGGCAAAACCTTACGCTCGCTGTCCGGCCCCTTCAATGAGGCCAGGTCAATAGACAACTGTTCGCCCAAGACCAGGCATATGTGCGAGCGCGGCGTCACCAGCTTAGGGAGATGAAGGTTGGTGTTGAGATGCTGGCGAAGGAAGCTCCTCGCGAACTTTTCGAACTGCGCGCTGAGATCGAGAGGGTTACCTTGGCTGTGATGATCGAAAAGTTCGAGACCATGCTTGGCCAGAACCTCAGCGAGGGGCACTGGCAGCAGTTTTTCGAGGCCAATCTGTTCATCCTAGGGATGGTGTTCGCGCGCCCGGTGGCACTTCTGCATACTCAGTTCCATGCTCGGGGATCCATGGTCAATGGAGTTGGCGCCCACATCGGCGACCTGCTTTTCGCGCAGGGACGCGAGCTGGCCATCGTGGAGATCAAGAAGCCTTCCACCCCACTCATGCAGACCAGGCCGTATCGCAATCGCGATGTTTTCGGCCCACATCTGCAGCTCAGTGGAGCGATTACTCAGGTACTGCATCAGCAAGGCCTGATGCGCTCCAACTGGCTGTCACACCTGCAAGACCCGACGATGCGAGACTTGCAACCAGACACAGCGAGGTGCGTCGTCATTGCAGGTACCAAGCCAACCGAAGAGGGCCGCCTGCGCAGCTTCGAGATCTTTCGCAACGCCTGTAAGGACGTCGAGGTCGTCACATTTGACGAGTTGCTTGGTAAGCTGCGGATGCTGGCTCAGCACCTGGTACCCGTAGATCCAGTCGACATCCCAGACATTTTCTGAAGAGCAGGCCGCGTGAGATCTCGAATGAAGATACGCAGCGAGGGAACGCCGCGGCCCATCAGATACCTGCCTGCATTTTTTCTGTTCGGATATTGCGCAATAAACGTTCCCAGCTCTTGGCCAATTTGCACATCGCCACGTCTGGAGCTAAAGACATTTACCCACGATCGCGTAAACCTAAGCGCTTAATTGAGTGTGCACGTTCCTGATCGTGTGAGTGGTAGTACGTGTTCTGGGTAGTGCTGAGATTGCTATGACGCAGATCGACCTGTAGATCTTTGGCGTTACGCAAGGGCGCGTCGAACGTCGCAGATGTATGGCGCAGCCAGTGCAGAGAAGCGACCTTTAAGCTTTCCATCTCGTGAACCGCACGCCCCTCGATGCGCATACTTTCAAGAGCCTTGTCGAAGACAACCTGGAGGAGGGCGCGTACCTGTCGATCCGACAGACCAGAACGTCCTCTGAGGGTCTTGATCAAAGGTGTGGTCTCGCCGATTTCAGGAAGTTCGGGCAGACCCAAGAACCGACGATAGCGCTTCAGATAGAGATTGATATATTCATCCCTGACGGCAATCTTTCCGACCTTGTTACCTTTGCCAACGGCGTGATACCACCAGTTACCCTCTGAATCTTGGCGGAAGTCACCCATAGAGGGCTTCCAGTTTTGTCGCCCTACAACATCTGACACGCGAAGATACATGGCAAACAATGTGGAAAGTATAAACAGTGTACGCTCATATCGAGCAGGCTCTGACTCCGCCAGCTTCTCAGCCGTTTCAAGCACGTAGTTCCATTGGAGCGGCGTCAATGCACGCGTACCTCCCTCATCTTGAACATTGTCACTATAGCGGCCTGACTTTTTGATCATTCGGAAAGGGTTTGCCGCTGCATAACCATCTTCAACCATGAATTCGAAGAAGCGACTGCAAATCGAGAATACTTGGTTTATGGTGGTGTTGGTTGCGCTGTATTTGTTCTCGATTACTGATTGTTTTTGATCATCGAAGCCAACCAGCGGTTTCGAGGATTTAATATTGAATGGACGCCAGTTAGGATTAGGAATAATAGGGTCTTCGAGCGCGCTCTGCGCATCAGTATTTTTCACGAAACGGCTACGCGTCACAGAACCAATCCAGATTCGAGGTGGATTACGGCAAAAACTCAAATAATCTTGGGCGTCCTGGCGCTTAAGTTGATTCAGCGGCTTCTGGTTAATCAACAATGACCACAGCAGCAACCTCTCTATATGGATGCGATACGAGCTGAAGGTCTGAGCATTGTCGGAAAAGGCCCGCAGGAACGAGCGCACGGCCAGGTAGCCGCGCGGAGCTTCTAGCGCAGGGGGAAATGAGGCAAGGTAAACTTTGACACATGGGGTAGCGGGCTCGCTATTACTGAAGTCCTGATCAAGGAAGGAATCGTACGTATCAAATAAAGGCTTCGGCGAGAGAGACATTCATGACCACCAGAGACGTTAGTTAGCGCTATTGAGATACTTCCAGTTATGACAGTAATCGGAAGTTTGAGACCTATTATCCATAATCAGTCTTCCTCTCATACAACTTTGGCTTAAGAAAGCCCGATGGTATCTCGCGCGTATCTATCGTGCAACTATGACTCATTACCTCCCAAACCTTCTGGGCTTATCTCAAGATTTCGTTAAATGGACAGTACTTGTCTCCCAATTATTCTTCAGGTATCGAGCCAGAGGCACTGATGTACGTATGAGCCCGCCATGCTGTCTCGTCATTACTGCGCGCACCTCCTGGTTATTCCTCGTAATTGCGTTAAAAAATTCGTTTTAGTCTCATAATTCCGTTCCCCGTCGTTGGCACGGGTAAATATCGTGGAAACTTCACACTCACGCCGATACCCGGAATTTCTGGGTGGCGGGTAGCCAGGGGTGTAAGTCCACTGGTGATATCTCACGATTTCGTGCTGGGAAGCCAAAACCATAGCTCTAGGATGAGTCTAGTGCAGAGCAGTTCTCAGCCCAGTTTTTCCAAAAAATATTTTAGGAAAACTCGCGTCAGGCTTGATCTTCAGCAATCCGAGCGGTGGATTGGCGCGGAATTCTGCCTATGCCGCCAGAGCGTTCGGGCCCAGAAGTGTCTCGTCAAATCTTCACCAAAAGCGCTGCGGGTTATGTCTCGCGATTTCTTCGAAATATAGCTAACTGATTGTTTTTATTGGAATTCATCTTAATTGCGCAAACGTGGATACGCGACGTTGTCTCACGATTGATTGATAGACTCTGAGCTAGTAACAAAATGATGGAATAGGCTGAAACCCTCGCAAATAAAGGCTTACAGGCCAACTGCCGGCTACACGGTAGTCTCATAATTACGTTGCTACAGTTGGTGAGGCCTGCACTACATTTTTCGTAATGCCCAGTAAAATCAATCTGTTAAGCGCTTTTCGAGGCAACGTCTCTTTATTTCGCGATTGCCTCAGCAACGGTCACATCCGTCCAATATTTAGGAAGCGCTGACAGTTGGTAAAATTCCGCCCAGATATGTCATTTAACATAATATACATTACACGTAATAAGACATTGCGACGCACGCCCGGTTGCGCACACCATTTCAATCTCCAGCATCGCTCTCAAAGGATCTCTTCCTTGATGACTGCCGATCCCTCGGTTTGAAATGCGCGGCTCTCAACCTTCATCACGCGTCAGCTTTTCAATCAGTGCTCGATGCTGCGGATACTGTGCTGTGAGTTTTTGTCGATTCCCCATTTCCATATCGGCGAAATCAAATCCTGGTGAAACTGCTTCGCTGATCAAACCAAACCCGTTCGAGCCATTCAGCAATCTGGAGGCTTTCCAGATTCCGCCCGGTACGTGCAATTGCAGTTGTTGTCCGGCCAGAATATCGCTGCCCATGACCACCGTCTGCAGTGAACCGTCTGCAAGGATCAGGCTGTATTCGATGGCGTCGCCCAGATGGAAATAATGCAGGATGTCAGAATGATTGAAATGGAACTGGCCGACTGGCGATTCCGAAGTCAGCAAGTAGTAGATCGACGTCATCAGAAATCGTTGGCCACCTTCGGTTTCGAGCATGTCCCGATGATCGGCCTGGTAGGTTCTGCGAAAGAAACCCCCTTCGACGTGAGGCTCAAGGTCCAATGCAGCAACCAGATTCGACGCAGTCATCAGGCTTGGATTCATGACCTGCTCCGTGGGAATTAATACATTACGTAATAACTCTACTAAATGGTCGTTTAGTTGAGCTATAGAAGGCTTCCTAAAACTAACTGTTTCCATTAGTTAAAGAATACCCACCTGCACCTGCGGGCCAAACATTGTTCTAACCCACTATCGCGATCATAGCGGAGGTCCTGGCTCGAACCACTCCATGTTGTTCTTTTCTTACAGATCGGCTCCCGCGGGTTTTAGGCGCAGATAACGATGTCCAACGCGCCAGCACATCCGTCAATTTGCTGCAGCCTACGAAGCGCGTGGAGGCATTATGCAGTCGTATCGCTGCGCAGAATCAGGAGCTTGATGCGTCCAGTCCCGATGCCGAAGATGCCGATCAACTCGACAAGGTTCTGCAGCGTTGCCTGGCGTTGGCCGGCCATGACCACTTGATATGCATCGTCAGCGACTTCGCAGGTGCGGGCGAGCGTACGTTGCAACTGATGCGGCACCTGGCAGCACACAATGACGTGATTGCCATGCAAGTCTATGACCCGATTGCGATAAATCTGCCAACCGACGGCAGGTTGTTGGTAACTCAAGGCGAATTACAGGTGGAGTTGGCGGTGGGCCGCCGTCAGGTGCATCAACCACTGGGTGACTATCTCGGCGGACGGCTCAAGGATGTTGCCACCCTGCTCCGCCGCAGCCGGGTACCGTTGATGATGTTCAGTACTGCCGAAGAGTCGCTCACTCAATTGCGGGCAGAGCTGGGCAAACAACCGGGGGGACGACCATGAGCGGGAACGTTCCGAGTATCGCGCAACTCAAGGAGTTGGCGCTGCCCCTGCCCGTCAGCTATTCACCGCAAACCTGGGGTTGGTGGTTTCTATTGGCGATTCTGCTTCTGGCTGCCGTAATCATTGGCACCAGGCGCTTGATTCAATGGCGTCGCGATCGCTACCGGCGCGAGGCGCTGGCACAGCTGGAGCAGTTGCGCACCAATAGTGACGAGTTGCATGCGCTCCGGGAACTGCCTGAACTGCTCAAGCGTGTAGCACTGTCTATGCAGGGACCAAAATCTCTCACCTCTAGAGCCGCGGCTGCAACGTTGGAGAGTTCTGAGTGGCAGACTTTCCTTCAAACACATGTCGATCAACAGCTCCCCGACGAGTTCGCGCAGCAGCTCGCAACGCTGGCCTATGCTCCTGACGCCACCCTGCTCGCCCTGCCCGCCCCCTGCCGCGATGCAATGTTTGATACCTGCAAACTCTGGGTGGAGCGACATCATGTGGCAGTTTGAGTATCCGTGGTTATGGCTGCAAACGTCCTGGCTTTTGATGAGCCAATAGACGAGCCGTTTATGTATAGCTCAACTTTTTGCCCTGATTGCTAATCGAAGTAGATCTCGTGCTTTTCATCAAATACTGAAATAAAAAAAGTTGCTGAACCGTGAAGCGCTTCTATTCTCATTGAAGTTTTTCCAGTCTCTAAAGTCCGCCGAGCGTATCCGATGGGAAATGACAAGGGATGGATCATTTGCGAGCACTGCGACGGCGTTTATGAGCGCAGCGTACTCGTCAAGAATCAGAAGTCTTGGTGCGTGCGCTGCGGCGGCGTGCTCCAGCGCTATAACGGACTGACGATTGAGCAGCGTTTGGCGCTGACTCTTACAGCGCTGGTGGTGTGGATTTTCGCCAATTTTTATCCGGTGATGAGCATCAGCCTCAAAGGTCTGAAAAACAGTGCGACGCTATGGGATTCTGTCGTGGCGTTGAGCCTTGGGCCGATCACTTTCATAGCACTCGTAGCCGCAGTAGCCATGATCATTGCGCCAATTATCCAGTTGCTGCTGCTGGTCTGGGTGCTGGGCTTCGCACTGAAATCGAAGCGCTCCCCCGGTTTCCGCTTCTGCATGCGCTGGTTGGAAACACTCAGACCCTGGAGCATGCTTGAAGTCTGCCTTCTTGGGGCCATGGTCGCGGTGATCAAACTGGCCGGATTGCTGGACGTGTTGCCGGGTATTGGCCTGTTCGCTCTCGCAGTGTTGAGCCTGATGATGATCCGCATCGCCGGACGCGATATCCGCGAACTGTGGGACATCCTATGAACATGCCGCCCAATGCCAATGACCTCAACTTGTGTCTTTGCCACAGTTGCGGCCAGGCGTGCGACATGACGGGCGAACCCCATGAGTGCGAACGCTGCGGGGCTCCCCTGCATCGCCGCAAGCCCGACTCGCTGACGAGGACCTGGGCCTATATGTTCACGGCGCTGGCGTTCTATGTTCCGGCCAACCTGCTGCCGGTCATGAATACCAAAATGGTCGGAAACGGCGCTGACAGCACGATCATGAGCGGCGTGCTGGAGTTCTGGGAGGCCGGAGCCTGGGATATCGCGCTGATCATCTTCATTGCCAGTATCGCCGTGCCCGGTATCAAGTTTGTTGTGATCACGCTGCTACTGGTCACGGTGCAGCGCGAAAGCCAATGGACACTCAAGGAGCGCTCCCGCTTGTACCGGTTTGTTGAGGTCATCGGGTATTGGTCGATGCTCGACGTCATCGTCGTGGCACTGGTCGCGTCATTGGTGAAGTTCGACGCACTGGCTGACATCGAGCCACGTGCCGGCATTCTGTTTTTTGGCTTGGTGGTGGTCTTCACCATGCTTTCGGCGATGAGTTTCGACCCTCGCCTTATCTGGGACTCACAAAATCGGCAAGACAGGGAGTTCATGGATGAAGTCATCCACCAATGACAAGCCGCATAGCCCGGGACAGGCCCCGCTCAAGACGCGTCGATTCGGCGTATCGTTGGTCTGTCTGGGTCGGAAGATGATGGTGTTGGCTTTGGTGACATGCGAACGCTCGTTCTTGAAGGATGATTGGCTGGGATGTGATCTTCAAGGTTGAACGAGTAAAACAGTCGCTCCTGCCCACTCGATAACTGTCCCATCATGCTTCGTGCTTCCCTGCTGACCAACGTCGAGTTTTTGTCGCAGGCCAGACATGGGGAGCTACTTTTTCAACAGAATCGGCCAAAAGCGTACGATGGCCGGATGTCGTTACACTAATGGCTCGGGATAGTTTCCAGCCAGGCCATGGCCCCCTTCTCCATCCGAGTCTCTACACCTCATGTCGAGCATTGCCGTTACCGATTTTACCTCCACCATTGACGTTGACAGTGTCTTGCGGCCGGTTTTGGCTGTGAGTGCCTCATTGGTCGCCAAGGATTGGGAAAATGCCACCCATCAGCATCGCAAGGCGCAACTGATCTACTCGGTTCGCGGCATCTTTAACTGCGAAATCGAAGATGGTGTCTGGATCGTGCCGCCACAGTGCGCCTTGTGGATCCCTGGCGACCTGCCCCACTCAGCCTGGGGGGCCGGTGAAGTGGAGTGCTACTGCCTGTTCGTTGAGCAGGATGCCGTGCCGCATCTGCCGCCCACCTGCTGCACACTTTCGGTATCGCCGCTGCTGCGGGAGTTGCTGCTCAAGGCGACTGCCGTTCCCGAGCTGTACGCCCTGGGCGGACGGGAGGAACGGCTGCTGGCAGTGCTGCTCGACGAAGTGGTGGCGGCGCCAGTGGAAGACCTGCACCTGCCCATGCCCCACGACGCACGCCTGCGTCGCCTCGCGGAAATGATTCTGGCAGCGCCGGCGGACAAGACTTCGAAGACCGTCTGGGCGACGCGCATCGGCATGAGTGAGCGCAGTATGAGCCGGCTGCTTCTGCAGGAAATCGGCATGAGCTTCGGGCGCTGGCGCCGCCAGTTGCACGTGGTCTTGGCGCTGCAACGACTGACCAAGGGTGACAGCGTGCAAACGGTAGCGCTGGAACTGGGCTACGAAAACGCCAGCGGCTTCGTCACCATGTTCCGCAAAGCGGTGGGCAAGCCGCCGGCCCGCTACCTCTCGGATCGCACCAGCGGCGCGCTGACGGCTGCAGCGCACTGAATCATGGTCCCAGGCCTGATCGCACTCTAAGCGAATCCACCTCGCTGCTCTATCAAGAAATCGCGCTTACAGCGATGCCGCCGTTCGCCTACCGCCCGCCCACGCCAACGTGGCCGCGCGTCACGCTGACCGCTTCCGCTTTAGACAAGCCTCCCGGACCCGGTCCAGCCGCCGCAATTAACCAGATCTCTTTTTCAAAACGGCCAACGCAGCGGGCGTGCTCACTATTGGCCGAATCGAATAACACTCTGGCCTGATTTCACCATCATGACGCATTGCCGATGTCGTTAAATGCAATATCTAAATGCAAATGAGTATTGCTAAATGAAAGTGTCAACCAATACAGGAAGGTCCTGCTCGGCTATTTCTCTGTACGCCGATCCCGCCGCCTGTTCGCCGCTCGCCGGGCGCTACAAAAACGCGCAGCGCAACGCTTTTGGTTCGGCGATTGCGGCAACACTACTGCTCAATGCGTCGGGCGCACTTGCCGTCGAGGCGGCGCAGTCGCAGAACAAGGCAGCAGACTCCTCCCGCGAGGAAGTGGCCCTGCCGGCAATCAGCGTGACAGGCCAAATGAACAACGCGATCACCGAGGGAACCGGCTCCTACACCACCGGCGAGACGGCAGCGGCGACGCGCCTGCCGATGACGCTGAAGGAAACGCCCCAGGCGGTGACCGTGATCACGCGCCAGCGCATGGACGACCAGCAACTCAACACGGTGCAGAGCGTGCTGGAGAACACCAATGGTGTCACCGCGCGCCAGGCCGACAGCGAGCGCACCAGCTTCTATTCGCGAGGGTTGCTGATTAACAACGTGCAGTACGACGGCATCCCCACCGTGATCGGCAACACCGTCAACGGCAGCGGCATCAGCGCCCTGGACACCGCGTTCTATGACCGTGTCGAGGTGGTGCGTGGCGGCTCGGCCCTGCTGAGCGGCACCGGCAACCCTTCGGCCGCCATCAATCTGGTGCGCAAACGGCCAACGCCTGAATTCGCGGCATCCGCTTCCCTCGGCGCCGGGAGCTGGGATACCCATCGCGGCATGGGCGACGTCTCCACACCGCTGACCGAGGACGGCCGCATCCGCGCGCGCCTGGTAGGCACCTATCAGGACGGCAACTCCTACCTTGACGGATACAAGCCCGAGCGCAAGGCATTCTACGGCATCGTCGAGGCCGACCTGACCACCGATACCACGGTGAGTCTGGGCTATGACTATCAAGACATGACGCCAAAGGGTGCCACCTGGGGCGGCTTGCCGCTGTGGTACAGCAACGGTTCGCAGATCGATTATTCGCGCTCCAAGAGCTATGGGCAGGACTGGAGCCAATTCGACAACACCCTGAAGACGGCCTTTGCCGAAGTCGAGCACCGCTTCGACAATGGCTGGACGCTCAAGGGCGTGTTCAACCAGTACCGCACCGAAACCGAAGCCGAACTGGTCTCCCTGGGTGGCCGGCCTGACCCCGCCACGGGGCTGGGCGCCTTCCCGTTTGCACTGGCGTCCGAGGGGCGTAGCCGCCAGAACACTTTTGACGTGATGGCCAGCGGCCCCTTCGAAATGCTCGGCCGCCAGCACGATCTGGTGGTCGGAGCGACAAGTTCACGCCGCAAGGCCAGTCAGGACGATGTAGCGCCGTTCTTCGCAGGCTTTACGCCGATCAACATCCATACCCTGAGCCCAGGCACGCCACGGCCCAAGTTTGATGCCATACCGCATCTCCCCACCCGCACCGAGATCAAACAGAGCGGCATCTATAGCGCGGCCCGCTTCTCCCTGGCCGATCCGCTGAAGCTCATCGTCGGCGGGCGCCTGAACTATTACGAGGTCGACGACGACGCCAACGGCAGCACGCTGCACTACAAGAAGAACAACGAATTCACCCCGTACGCCGGACTGGTCTACGACATCGACAGCACCTACTCGGCTTATGTCAGCTACACGGGAATCTTCAACCCGCAAACCGACTTCCGCGACACGACCGGCAACGTGCTCACACCGTCCAAGGGCAAGACCAAGGAAGTCGGCCTCAAGGCCGCCTACCTGGACGGGCGCCTGAATGCTGCCGTGGCGGTGTTCGAGACCACGCTGGACAACGCCGCGCAACTGGTCCCCGGCGCGTTCACCCCAGGCGGAGCCAATGCCTATACCGGTGCCGATGGCACCAAATCGCGCGGTATCGAGTTCGACCTGCAGGGCGAGTTGGCCAATGGCTGGAACATCTACGCCGGTGTCGCCCACTTCACCGCCGAAGATGGCGATGGCGAGCGCCTGAACGCTCAACTACCGCGCACCACGGCCCAGTTCTTCACCACTTATCGGCTGCCCGATGCGTGGAACAAGCTGACCCTGGGCACGGGGGTGAAGTGGCAGAGCCGCTTCTACCAGGTGCCGGGGGTCGGCACCAGCACGCTGGGCGGCGAACAGAGCGCCTATGCACTGACCTCGGTGATGGGGCGTTACGCCCTCAGCAAGAACATCGACCTGGGCCTCAACGTCAACAACCTGTTCGACAAGAAGTACGCCTTGCAGAAGGGGGACTTCGACACCGTGACCTATGGCGCCCCGCGCAACCTGATGGCCACGCTGGACTACCGCTACTGATTACTCGCAGGACGCGCTTCGCCGCTGGCGATTCGCGTCCCTACTACCTTGAACATCGAGAACATGCTCATGCCTACCGTAAACCCGGCTGAAGTATTGGCCATACACCACTCGAACAAGGTCACCTTGTTCTGGTTGACGACTACCGTTGGCGCGGTGCTCTTCGTGACCTTCCAATTGTTCTTCTACGTAAACGACTTCGTGAGGGCACAGGGCACGGTTTCGGCGATCACCTTCGAGCCTGGCGTGCTGTGGGTGTTTCCCGCCTTCTATGGTTCCTGGATCGTCACGGTGCTCCTCGCCCTGATCGAAACCCGCAAGACCCAGTGGGCTGTCCTGATCTTCGGCAGCCTGCTTGTCTTGCTCAATACCCTCGGAGGAATCAGTGACGGGCTGCGCGACGGCTGGTACGTCGCCTTCTCGGCGGTATTCTTCATCACCCTGCCCGGTCTGTGCGCCATCGCCGCCAGCTGGCGTCACCTCAACCGCAAAGGAACCCGCCATGCCGATGAATAGCACTGAATTCCCGCTGGTGTGGATGAGTTTCGCTCACGAGCCCGGGCACGATACCCAGAAGGACTTCGACGAGTTCGCAGCCAACCTGCAGCGCGGCGAACCCTTCGTGCTGCTCAGCGAAACGCCACCTGGCGATGACCATGAGCACTCACCAGAAGAAAAGAAACGCACCACGTTGTGGATGAAGAAGCACAAGGCGCAACTGCGCAGCCTGGTTCTGGCCCTGATCATGGTTGAACCAAGCACGACGAGGCGCGTGGGCTTCAAGGCCTTTGCCGGCCTGTTCGCCAAGGTCTGGGGCTACCCGCTGCTGTTTGCAGCCTCACGGGAACAGGCCATAGAGATGGCAAACGAACGACTGCGCAAGAGTGGCAGCTATCGGCGCTGAGGGGGAATGACTGAAACGGACCCAGTCACTACAACCTTACTCTCGGAAACTTCGTCCGGTAAATTGCCGTGAACTCGCTCTTGCAAAACGATTAGGTTGGCCGTGGCACTTGCGGGTGATTATCAGGTATCAGTGCGGTGTGGGCGTGCATGAGCGGCTAACGGCCCAGAATGTGTCAAAACTCCAAAGCCAGTTCGGACGATTAAAAATCGCCCCGAGGTGAACAGTGAGTGTGGAGATGAGGTCCATGAGCGTTTATACACACTCTGGACCAATAGCTGCCCGCCAGAACAGGCCAAAAAATCGGGGGCGATTCAGTACTCGCCGACAGGCTTGCGAATATCCAGACGACAAAAAGCCCGCGCATGGCGGGCTTTCTGTCGAAGGGGAACCAAATCCTTTGGTCTTGGTGCAGTATTGCGCAGCCATACACCCTTTATCAAGGCAAGCCACTTGGACATTTATTAAAACTCGATCGCTGGACCAAGTTGGGCTTCTCGCTAACGCACACGATGAAATTGTCACAACTGAGATTGCAAATCCGGACGCCAGGGCTGGTAAACGGGCGTCCGGGAGACTCAAAGGCAAAGCAATCAATATCTCCAGAACACAGGAGTCAAAATCACCAGCACCGTCAGAATTTCCAGCCGCCCCAGCAGCATTCCGACGGTCAGCAGCCACTTGGCAGTGTCGGGCAACGAAGCAAAATTACCCGCCGGCCCAATGATCGTGCCAAGCCCTGGGCCAACATTACATACGGCAGTGGCGGCCCCGCTCAGGGCCGTCGTCCAATCCAATCCGATCAATGCCAAGCCCAATGCGATCACGGCAATGGTGGTAGTGAAGAAAAATGAGAAGGTCAACAGCGAACGCAGGACTTCCTCATCAATGGGGTGACCGTTGTATTTTTTCTGGATCACGGCGCGAGGATGGATCAGTTGCTTCAGGCTACTGAGGAGCAACGCGGCAGCAACCTGAAAGCGGAAGATCTTCAGGCCGCCGGCGGTTGAACCCGAACATCCACCCACGAAGGTCAGGTAGAAAAATAACAGCATGGAGAAACTGCCCCACAGTGTGTAGTCACCCACTGCGACGCCCGTTGTCGTGACAACCGATGTCACGTTGACGGCTACGATGCGAAAGGCATCCCACCAGCCGTAATCACTGTGTAGACACAGCCAGGTCCCTATTACCAGCCAGGTCACGATCAGGAACCCGACAAACCCGCGCACCTGGTGATCCTTCAATAGCGCGCGGCGATGACCGCGTAGTGTTGCGACGTATAGGGTGAAAGGCAGGCTGCCCAATATCATGATGAGCACCGCCACCCAATGTATGGATGGCTCAGTCCAGTGCCCAAGTGAGGCATCCGACGTGGAGAATCCGCCGGTGGAAATTAAAGACATTGAATGATTGATCGCTTCAAACGGTGTCATTCCCGCGATCCACAGCGCCAGAGTCCCGGCGCCTGTAAGCCCCACGTACAAAAACAAGATGTACTTCGCGGCCACATGGGAGCGCGGCGTCACTTTTTCCGACCAGTCTGACGACTCCGTCTGGAACAGGCGCATGCCGCCAACGCGCAACAGGGGAAGAATCGCCACCGCCATACCGATAAAGCCGATACCGCCCAGCCAATGCAGCATCGAACGCCAGATCAGTAGTCCCGGCGAAGCCGTATCCAGACCGGTCAAGACTGTTGAACCCGTCGTGGTAATACCGGACATGGTTTCAAAGAAAGCGTCGGTATAGCTGATGTGCCTGATGAACACCATGGGCAATGCGGCGAAAACACACACCACTACCCAGCTCCCCGTCGTCAGAAGGTACATGTCTCTGGGGCGAAGTTGCACGGCCTCTGGACGCCCACGAACGACCAACAAAAGACCACAGATGAACGTGATCAGACTCGACCAGAGAAACGCGGGAACATCATCGCTGTGTCCGTAGATCAGGAGCGTGATCATCGGAATCGCCATGCTGGCGGCCAGCGTGATCAGAAAAACACCCAGGATAAAGCCGATAAGTCGCATTGCCGCGAGGGACATATAAATAGCCTGTCAAATGAGCGCCGCGCAGAATCGGCCGCTCAACCGCAAATTCCATCAGTTCTTGGCTCATTCAAACCGCCCGGAGCCGCGCTTTGAGTTGCGAAGTCTTGGGCAGCGAACAAAAAACCCGGCACTGGGCCGGGTTACTCATGCTCTTGAACAGCTCCCAACTGCGAGGGATGGAGCACTGCCAAAGAAGCACAGGTTGCGGATAGTGCCAAAGGCCGTTTTTTAAAGCAATCGACTCGTCCAAGAGGTTGCGACGATTGGCAGTCAGTCGGGCGCGCTTGTAATCACCACGGGGGCAATGGCTGGGTTGTCATTGCCCCGTGGTGATTAGCGCTGAAACTGGCATATGGCAAAAATGCTTAGAACTTCAACTTTCCCCACATCAACCCGGAGAGCGCAGCCAAGGCAGACGCCGCAAGCACACTCAGTGTTGCCGCTGAGAGTAACGCCGGATCTGGAAAGGCCAACGACGCAATGAAAATGGACATGGTGAATCCGATACCCGCCAACAGTCCCACCAGGCCGACCCCCACCCACGTCACCCCTTCGGGAAGCTCACAAATGTTGAGTTTGACGAGGGTGACACTGGCCAAAATGATTCCAAGAGGCTTGCCTAGTACCAGTGCCGTTACAACCCCAATGAACACATTCAAGGAAACCGCTTCGCCCAGGCTGTTGCCCTCCAGATTCACCCCTGCGTTCGCCAGTGCAAAAAGAGGCATCACCCCAAACGCTACCCACGAATGCAATCCTGCCTGTACTCGCTGTACCGGGGGCAGCACTTCGCGCTCGGCGTGCCGGAGTTGTTTCAGTGGTGCCGCCACCGCTTGCGGACTATGTCCGGACTGGGAGAGTCGATCCATCAGTTCATGGAGCGTACGCCCGATGGTGTCCAGCGGACGCTCCGTTGTGGGCTTGGAGCTGATCGGTGTCATCAGCCCGAGAATTACCCCTGCGAGCGTTGGGTGCACCCCGGTCTTCAGGAGACCAAACCAAACAATGGCGCCAGGCAGTATGTACGCGTAAGCCTTGCTGATCCCCATTCGCTGAAAAGCCAGCACGAGCAGCAGCCCACTCAGCGCCACCACCAAACCGAGATAATCCAGGCTGGAGGTATAGAACGCAGCGATGATGAGGATGGCGACAATGTCGTCGATGATGGCCAGTGACAACAGCAGCACACGAACACCGCCCGGGATCGACTTCCCCAGAAGCGCGAGAACGCCCACTGCAAAGGCGATATCAGTGGCGGTCGGCACGGCCCAACCGGCACTACCCTCGGTGCCATGATTGAACAGCATGTAGATGATCGCCGGCATCAACACGCCGCCCAACGCGGCGCCTAGAGGCAGGGTCGCCAACTTGAAGTTCGCCAGCGCGCCGTTATGAATCTCCTGACGTATCTCCGCCCCCACCACGAGGAAGAAAATAGTCATCAACCCGTCATTGACCAAAAAGTGCAATGAACAAGCGATCTTGAACTCGCCTAATCCCAACGTGAGCTGGGTATTCCAGAAGTGCTCGTAGGAGTCGGCAATCGGACTGTTCGCCCAGATCAGCGCAACCAACGCTGCGAGTAGCAGCACGACACCACTGACGGCTTCGACATGGGAAAACCGCTCGATCGCCGTGAGCGCCCGGGCGGTCAACAACTGGGGACGTGGAATGGAGGGGGACGTCGCGTTTTTATCAGGCACATTGACTCTCCGCTGGCGGCCCGACCAGCGCTTGAGCATTAACCTGCGATGTGCCTTATGCAGCAACGCACCCGGCACGATGATAGGTATCTTGCCAGTGAGAAGCAAATGACTCCGGCACTGAACCTTCCGCCGACAATTACACTCCATCGATGATAATCGGGTGGCCGCATCGACAGACTGAACAGGCGTCGCGGCTCAATGAAGTCGCTACAGAAGGTATTGACGATGATCGCTCGCTGGCGCTGGCTGCTACATCAGATGACGAAACGGCTTTGGTTCAGAGCCAGTTTGTTTTCTGTCCTGGGAGTGGCGACCGCATTGCTCGCCGTCATCTTCAAAGACTACATCCCTGCCTCACTGCCCGCGCGAATCGGCGCTGACGCTGTCGACAAGATATTGGGCATCATCGCCTCCAGCATGCTCGCTGTGACCACCTTTTCGCTCAGCACAATGGTGACGGCCTACGGTGCCGCAAGCAGTGGCGTAACACCCCGTGCCACCACGCTGGTGATGGAAGACCGCACGACCCAAAATGCCCTCGCCACCTTTATCGGCTCATTTCTGTTCAGCCTGGTGGGGATCATTGCGTTAAGTACCGGTGCCTACGGTGCACAGGGAAGGGTTTTGCTTTTTGCGGTGACCATCGTCGTAGTGATCTTGATCGTGTACACCCTTCTGCGTTGGATCGATCATCTGTCGAGACTGGGACGCGTGGGTGAAACCATTGATCGCGTCGAAGAAGCCACCATCAATGCGATCAACAATCGTGTCAACAGGCCTTATCTGGGGGGAGCCCCCTACCCTGCCGACGGTATTGTTCCGTACTCCTCTAGAGCCATCACCAGCCCCAAGACCGGGTATGTCCAACATATCGACGTGCGTGCGTTAGGTGCAATTGCTCAAGAGCACCGGACGCAGATTTATCTCGACATTCTTCCTGGCACCTTTGTGCATGAAGGCATGCGACTGGCCTTGGTCGCGATTTTAAGCAATGAACGCATCGACGAACTGGACGCCTGTACTCAGAAGATCCTTGGCGCCTTGACCATCGGCGTACGTCGAACCTTTGAGCATGACCCCCGGTTCGGGCTTTCGGTGCTGTCGGAGATCGCCTCACGGGCCTTGTCGCCTGCTGTCAATGACCCCGGAACTGCGATTGACGTACTGAGCCGTGGAGTCAGGAGTCTCACCTGCTGGAGCAAGCCACCAGAACAGATGGAGCAAGTGGATGCAGGGTGCGAACGAGTCTTCCTGCACGGTTTGGAAGTCGGTGATCTGTTCGACGACTTTTTTGCCCCCATCGCCAGAGATGGGGCGAGCTTGATTGAAGTAGACCTTCGAATGATGAAGGCCTTGATCAGCCTGGCGCAGATCAATCCGGATATGTTCAAGAGTGCCTGTACCAGGCACATCACCCTTTTACTCACACGGGCCGAACACGCGCTCACATTGGCCGAAGACAAGGCCAGGCTCAGGGCATTGGCACGCCCCCTGATTCACTCGAACAACCTATTGATTTGATTTTGGTGTTACGGCGTCCTTATCCGGCGATTGCAGGAAGCCGCGAGCCAGCTGCTGGTACAACTCGGGCCCCATTCGCGCGCTGACGGCTTTGGCAATCAAGGCAACTGCCATCAGACTGATGACCATCCCGTGACTGTCGATCATCTCCATCACGATGATCGCCGAGGTGATGGGAGATTGTGTGACAGCGGCGAGAAAACCGACCATGCACAGCGCAATGATCGGCTGTGTAGCCAAACCAAAGAAGTCCGCGACGTTGGCACCTACGGCGGCCCCGACCGCCAGGGACGGTGCAAATATGCCGCCCGGTATACCGGAGAAGTAGGTCACTACCGTCGCGAGAAAACGGGTGATCGGTGCGTGCCAGGGCAGGCCGACATCGGACACGATGATCTGCGACGTAATCCCGTAGCCACTGCCAAATGACATGCCGCCACTTAACCAGCCCAATATCGCCACGATCATGCCACACGCCCCGGCAAACCAGACGGGATGCATGCGCCGCCACTCCCAGAGGACGAATCGATGATGGCGTTGGGGCCATAGCAACATCCGGCTGAATAACCCGCCCAGCAGCCCACATCCAATTCCGGTCACCACGACCGGGACGATGATATCCAGACCGATCTCGTGAATGTCGAAGTGGCCAAAATAGCTGTAGTTGCCCTGCAGGGCGATGGCGACCATCCCCGACAGGATGATCGTACTGAGCAAGACCCCGCTTGTACGGGTCTCCAGCTTGCGCCCCAATTCTTCGACGGCAAAGGCCACACCGGCTAGCGGTGTATTGAAGGCTGCCGCAATCCCCGCCGCCCCTCCGGCCAGAATGAGATCTTCGCTGCGGATGATTCGTGCATTGGGAAGGTAACGGTGGAAAAAATGCATGATCGAAGCGGCAACTTGCACCGACGGCCCTTCACGTCCAGCGGAAAACCCACCCGTCAGCGCCAGCGTGCCGAGGCCAATCTTGGCGAAGGCGATGCGCAGCGACACCAGTTTGTTGACGCGTTTGCCCTGATGCGCCAGGCGTGTCGCGGCGATCACTTGCGGGATGCCGCTGCCCTGGGAGCCTACAAAAAAACGGGTGGTCAACCATACGACCAACATGCCGACCAAAGGGGTATAGATGAAAGGCAACCAGGGTCGTTCGGCAGTCTGTTGCGTAAATTGCGTCAGCGCCATATCGGCCAGTCGGGCAAACATCACGACAAGCAGTCCCGCCACGGTGGCGGCAGCCCAGAGCGTCACTCGTGTACGCCAGCGTATGGAGGCGAAGCGGCGACGCAACAGCAGTATCGGTTTGATCACCCGAGCGAATTCCCGTTGAGTTTCAGCACTGTGGTGCAGGCAAGACTAACCGGATATGCGGTGGCGTCCAATGGCGCTGGCCCGGTTCTATCCATGCAGCAACCACCCAGACTGGCTCAAGCCCCCTATCCGTCTCTGAATCAACTACAGTGGAATCACTCTGCATAAAGCCAAAAACAAGACGGAGATTTCCCATGCGAGTAAAAAACCGCTTCATCCTGCTGGCCGCCGCTACCTTGGCAATCGCCACTGCGGCTCAAGCCGCCCCGGTGTTCATCAACATCCTGACGGGCGGAACCAGTGGGGTTTACTACCCCATTGGTGTTGGCCTGTCACAGATCTACAACGATGGCATCCCTGGCGTGAAAACTTCGGTTCAAGCCACAAAAGCCTCGGTGGAAAATTTGAACCTGTTGCAAGCCGGTCGTGGAGAGTTGGCACTCGCACTGGGGGACTCTGTAGCGGATGCGAAGAACGGTGTGGAGGATGCCGGTTTCAGCACGCCGTTAACCAAATTGCGCGCCATCGCAGGGGCCTACCCCAACTATATTCAGATCGTGGCCAGCAAAGAGTCAGGCATCAAAACCCTGGCCGACCTCAAAGGCAGGACCATCTCGGTCGGAGCACCAAAGTCAGGCACTGAACTGAACGCACGTGCGATTTTCAAGGCAGCAGGCCTGACCTATGAAGACATGGGTAAAGTGCAATACCTGCCCTTTGCCGAATCTGTTGAATTGATCAAGAACAGGCAGTTGGATGCCACCCTGCAATCTTCCGGGTTGGGCATGGCGGCCATTCGCGATCTGTCCTCTGTCATGCCGTTGAACTACGTTGCGATCCCGACTGAAGTGGTCGCAAAAATCGGCAACCCCGCCTATCAGGGCGCCATGATTCCGGCCAATACCTATGACGGGCAACCTGAAGCGGTGCCGACGGTGGCGATCACCAACATTCTGGTCACGCGTGCCGACTTGCCCGATGAAGTGGCTTATGAAATGACCAAGCTGTTGTTCGAAAACCTGCCCCGTCTGGGCAACTCTCATTCGGCGGCCAAGGACATCAAACTGGAAAATGCAGCGAAAAACCTGCCGATAGCCCTGCACCCGGGCGCGGAACGTTACTACAAGGAAAAAGGCGCGTTGTAACGGCACAAGGCGTTGCGGCGTAGACCGCAGCGCCTTCGTTCGCTCTTTTCAATGTGGTCGTGAGGTAGGCAGCTAATGAGTGACGAGCATCAGGGCATCTCTGCGAATCCGCGAGACTGGCCAAAAACCCTGTTTTACGTGGCGTTGCTGTTCTCGATTTTTCAGATCGTCACCGCAGCGTTTGCCCCCATCTCAAGTCAGATATTACGCGCCGTACACGTCGGTTTTTTGCTTTGGGTAGTCTTTCTGAGCTACCCGGCTTACGGCAAGGATCGTCCTTGGCAGCCGCTGGCTTGGGTATTGAGTCTGGCCGGGATTGCTACGGCGTTGTATCAGTGGGTGTTCGAGGCCGACCTGATTCAGCGCTCAGGCGATCTGACGATCGCAGACACCGTCATCGGTCTCGTCCTGATTGCATTGGTGTTCGAAGCCGCACGACGGGTAATGGGAATAGCATTGCCAGTCATCTGTGGCCTGTTCCTCGCCTATGGCTTGTTTGGTGAGTATCTGCCCGGTGACCTGGCACACCGGGGATATGGATTTGATCAGATCATCAATCAACTTTCATTCGGCACTGAAGGGCTGTACGGAACACCCACTTACGTTTCGGCCACCTACATTTTCCTGTTCATCCTGTTCGGTGCGTTTTTAGAACAGGCTGGCATGATCAAGCTGTTCACCGATTTCGCGATGGGACTGTTCGGTCACAAGCTCGGCGGGCCGGCCAAGGTTGCGGTCGCCTCCTCGGCATTGATGGGAACCATTACCGGGTCGGGGATTGCCAACGTTGTGACGACAGGACAATTCACAATCCCGTTGATGAAGCGCTTTGGTTATCGGGCAGCGTTTGCCGGCGGGGTCGAAGCAACCTCCAGCATGGGCAGCCAGTTAATGCCGCCAGTGATGGGGGCCGTTGCCTTTATCATGGCTGAAACCATCAACGTACCGTTTGTTGAGATTGCCAAGGCGGCATTGATTCCCGCGATTCTTTACTTCGGGTCGGTATTCTGGATGGTGCATCTGGAAGCTAAGCGCTCGAACCTCAAAGGCCTCCCCAAGGACCAATGTCCCAGTGCGCTAGGCGCTGTAAAGGAAAACTGGTATCTGCTGATTCCACTGGTGGTTCTGGTTTACTTATTGTTTTCCGGTCGCACGCCTCTGTTCTCCGGCATGGTGGGGCTGGCACTGACGGCCATCGTCATTCTTGGCTCGGCGATCATCCTGAGAGTGCAAAGCCTGGGCCTGCGTTGTGCGTTCTGGATTGCCCTCGGGGTTCTGTGCACCGGATTCTTCCAGCTGGGAATCAGCGTGATTTTTCTAGTCATCGCAGTGCTGGTGTTCATGTGCGGACTTATCAAAGGTGGCCGGGAAACGCTGACGATTTGCCTGCATGCGCTGGTCGAAGGTGCACGACATGCCGTACCTGTGGGGATTGCCTGTGCACTGGTGGGCATCATCATCGGCGTGGTGTCTCTGACCGGTGTAGCCTCGACTTTTGCGGGTTATATCTTGGCCATTGGCCGAGACAACCTGCTGCTGTCACTGGTGCTCACAATGATCACTTGCCTGGTGTTGGGGATGGGCATTCCGACCATCCCCAACTACATCATTACCAGTTCAATCGCAGCACCTGCGCTGTTGGAACTGGGTGTGCCCCTGATCGTGTCACACATGTTCGTGTTCTATTTCGGAATCCTCGCCGACCTGACTCCACCGGTGGCCCTCGCCTGCTTTGCCGCAGCACCCATTGCGAAGGAAGCCGGATTCAGGATCAGCCTATGGGCCGTGCGTATTGCCCTCGCTGGATTCATTATTCCGTTCATGGCCGTCTACAACCCTGCGCTCATGTTGCAAGGTGACAGTTTATGGATGACGGCCTACATGCTGATCAAGACGGCGCTGGCGGTCGGTCTGTGGGGAATGGCCTCAACGGGTTACTTACAGCAGAAGATGGCGCTATGGGAACGCATCTTGTGTGTGGGTGCGGGGGCGCTATTGATCGTGGCGTTGCCCCTGACCGATGAACTTGGTTTCGCACTTGGGTTGCTGGTAATCCTGCAACACCTTTGGCGGTCGCATCAGGTCGGGACGGCTGACGCATGATTGGATTGTGCATGGGCTTGGCGGGTGTCGCCTGGGCCCAGTTACCCATTTCGCAGTTCACACTGGCGTGGAACCACACCATCGAGAAGACTCGTTGGGAGGAGGACTATCGCGTCACCCGACATGGCCTGGTGTTGATGGAGGCCAGAATCCGAGGCAGTGGCGCGGGAATGGAAGTTCCCGAGGATGCTCGACTGGAGAACGGCAGTTGGCACTACCGTCGACAGGTGCCACCGCTTCAACCTCTGCGTCTGGGACGAACGCCTGAGGCTGGAGATTATCAATTATGTGTGGAGGGAACGTGTCACTTCATGAGTCGATGGGTTGGAGAACCGACCAACAGCCAGCCCTTCATACAAATCTGGAGTTGTGAGAGCAATTGATGCGGCGGTCATCGATTCGAGTAGGAACTTGTTGGTTGCAAGAGGCGCGCTGACCGCCTCAGCCTCGAATCAGTCATGCCTGATTGCTTCGCTCCGTGACCTGACCTGCGTAGGTACATACCAAACCAAAGGCCAACAAAAAGAACGCCAGATACGGGGTCATGCGCTTCTTCCTCTCGGTACGGGGCTTGTCTGGTTGTGAATGTATTCGTGCTTTTGCAGGCATCATGGTTAAGGTGGGTTAAGAATTTTTAATCTTTGGCCGCAGGGCGGGTCATTAAGGTAGACCTGCTTAGGCTCTCGGAATCGAGTGGCAAGCACTAAAAGCAGGCGGAAGCGGAGGACGGTATGAGTTGCGCGTTGGTCATAGAGGACGACGAGGTTACGGCGGAAATCATCACCGCTGAACTCCAACGCCACGGTTTCAGTTCAAAATGGGCTGCGACTGGACGTGACGGGCTGGCACTGGCGATTGCAGGTGGTTTTGACGCCATTACCTTGGATCGAATGCTTCCCGATTTTGATGGGCTGACGATTGTCAGTACATTGCGTAGTCTCGGAATTCAAACGCCGGTCCTGATGATCAGCGCACTTTCAGACGTCGATGAGCGTGTTCAGGGGCTGCGCGCTGGCGGCGACGACTATTTGACCAAACCCTTTTCTGCTATCGAAATGGTTGCCCGTCTTGATGCGTTGCTCCGACGCACCAGTGCGGATACAAGCCGTCCGCAACTCTGTTGCGGAAATCTGCAACTGGATCTGGTTGAGCACAAACTGACTCGAAATGACGAGCACATCCTGTTGCTACCGACCGAATTCAAGCTACTCAATTACCTGATGCGCAATGCCGGTCAATTGGTCACCCGGACCATGCTTTTCGAAGAGGTCTGGGGTTATCACTTTGATCCTGGGACGAACATCATTGATGTTCACATTGGGCGGCTGCGCAAAAAGCTCGAGGGTGACGAAGGTACTCCCGTCATTCATACAATACGTGGTACCGGCTATGTCCTTACTCCCAAAGACTGAGGAATGGCGCTCGTCCGGTAGTCGATTGATCGGGTTCTACGCCGTGTTTTTTGTGGTTTGGGGCGCGCTCTTCACCGGAGTGTTGTACTGGCAAATATCCCACTACCTGGGGACCGTTGCAGAGCGAACGTTATTGCAGCGGGCCCACTATTATCAAAAAATCGATGACGAAAAGCTGGTGCAAGAACTGGCTGCCAGTGAAGCCTATTCAACCCCCGGGATTGATGCTTACGGATTGTTCACTGCCGACGGACAACACGTTGCCGGAGACTTGCTCAAACTGCGCTCCAATTTGCCCGATGATGGCAAGGTTCATTATCTCGAGCGCGGACTGAGCATTGCGTTACCTGACAAGGAAACCAGAAGCAGTTATGCCCTGTTAGCACGCCGCCCTGACGGGCATATTCTTATTCTGGCGCGCGACGGTGGCTCGATCTTGGCCGTTGGCGGGATTATCGAGCAGGCATTGATGTGGGGATTTTCGTTAACACTCATCCCCGGATTGATTGGCTGGTATTTGTTGAGGCGTCTGCCGTTACGCCGCGTCAAACGCCTGCAGCTTTGTACCGAAAGTATCGTTTCTGGCAACTTGTCGGAGCGCTTGCCCTTATCCGCTCGCCGCGATGAGTTGGATATGCTGGCGAGCGCCGTGAATACGATGCTCGATCATATCGAGCAACTGATGCATGAGGTAAAGAGCGTCTGTGATGGAGTCGCCCACGATCTGCGTACGCCACTAACACGGCTGCGTGCAAGGCTTTATCAGCTCCAGCAACTGCCTATGGACAGTGATCATGAGCAAATATTGAATCAAGCCCTTGAAGAAAGCGAATCGATCATGGTGCGTTTTCAAGGCTTGCTTCGGGTTGCTGAACTCGATGACATTCGTCGCCGCTCGGCCTTTGCGCCGTTACAAATCATGGCGCTGCTGCAGCAGGCTCATGAATTTTATGAGCCTTTAGCTCTAGATCGTTCTCAGACGCTCTCCCTGGAAATAACCAATGACCTGCCCCAGCTGTATGGCGACTCTTCGTTGATGTTTGAAGCCTTGGTCAACTTGCTCGATAACGCGATTAAATTTACCCCAGAGGGAGGCCACATCAAATTGCGAGGAAGTATCGAGGCATCATCGGTCATCATTGAAGTTGCTGACGATGGGACTGGCATACCCGAGACAGACCGTACAAATGTCATCCGCAGGCTCTACCGAGGCGATGCCAGCAGAATGCAGCCTGGGCATGGCCTCGGATTGTCCCTGGTCGCGGCCATCGTGAAATTGCACGGCTACACCCTGGATATCCAGCCCACCACCATGCATAGCGGTACCCGCGTCTTGATTGTCTGTCCGATGGTGTCCCCTTGATCTACGGACTTACCGGTATCTGCACATTAAATTTTACTTAATCCAGCTTAATTTGAGCCCCTCCCGAGCTCAGGGCTAGCTTTGCAGCACATTTTACTGATCCAAGGCCTCTTCCTTGTGAGATACCTGTTGTCCCCGCTTGTGTTAACAGTGCTCTGTCTAACGATGCAAATAGTCTTCGCCAACCCTGCACTGGGTGAAACCCACTCACCTGGGGCGATGATCCCGGCGCCGCCCAAGCTCGGGGCTAAAGCCTGGATACTGATCGACGCGGCTACGGGTAGCGTGATTACCAGTCACAACAGCGATATGCGCTTACCCCCTGCGAGCCTGACGAAAATGATGACAGCGTTTGTCACCACAGCTGAAATCAAGGCCGGGCATGTCAAAGCTGATGACATCAGCTCCATTAGCGAAAATGCCTGGCGTACGGGTGGTTCAAGAATGTTTCTTGATCCAGGCAGCTCGGTTTCAGTTCGCGATTTGCTCAGCGGCGTGATTATCGACTCTGGAAATGACGCGAGCGTTGCCCTCGCCGAACATGTGGCCGGAAGTGAGGCTGCCTTCGTCGGGATGATGAATTCGACCGCATCTGAACTAGGTATGGGTAACACACATTTTGCGAATTCCACCGGGCTGCCGGATCCAGAGCATTATTCATCCGCTCGCGATATGGCTTTGCTGGCTCGGGCAATCATCAGCCAAGGGGCTCAGTCCTACGCCCTTTACTCCAGAAAACACTTTTCCTGGAACGGTATTCGGCAGGCTAATCGCAATCTGCTTCTATGGCGCGACGCAAGCTTTGACGGTTTGAAGACTGGCCATACTGAGGCCGCCGGCTATTGCTTGGTGGCGTCATCGCACCGAGCCGGGCGACGCCTGATCAGTGTGATATTGGGTGCCAGCAGCGTACATAAACGCACGGCAGAAACGGAAAAGCTCATGGGTTATGGCTTTCGCTACTTTGATACCCGAACCTACAAAAAAGCAGGGGAGATACTCTCGTGGCCTACGCTGTGGAAAGGTAAAGAACGGTTGATCGCTGTAGGACTACTGGACGATCTGACCCTCACCTTGCCAAAAAATGAGAATCGCGAGGTAGAGACACGACTGGAGATTGATGGACCTCTCGAGGCGCCTATTTCTGCTGGCACCATCGTTGGCCAACTGGATCTGTACGAAGCTGAGCAGAAACTTGGGAGCCTGCCATTGATAACACTTGAAGACGGTGAATCCGGTGTTTGGTGGATACGTTGGTGGGACACGATGCATCTGTTTTTTTACAAAACCATCCGCGATTGGTTCGATGAACCTGTGACTGCATGACCGTGGCCGACGTGACCTCGCACCGGCGTGGAAATCGTCGGAGAACTCACTGAGCAGGAGCATCCGATGACCTCCGATGACTTGCGAAGAGAATTTGCACTGTCGAAGTTCTTCAATGGCAACTCATCACTGAATGACGCCGTCCAGGGACTGAGTCAGGAAGAGAAAAAGGCATGTATCGAGTCAGCCTTTGAAGAAGAAGCCAAGCGCTTGGGGATCGAGGTGTGGGAACTGACGCTTACCCTGATTTCCGAGTCTCCCAAAGAACTTGAATATCTGACTCTAGCGTTTCATCGAGAAATAGCAGAAATGGTAGAAATGGAGTGGGAGGAGTATTGCAAGCTGAATGGAATTGACGGGCAGACTTCTTAAGTCATTGGGGGACGATCATGAGTTTTGAAGATATTTCAGCGGGCATTGATATTCCTGATGATTTTTCACAGTTTTGGATATCAACGCCCTTTAGCCTCGGACTCAATGGCCGAGGCGAGTTCTCTGGCATTTTTTCCGTGCGGTGCAGCCCAGAAGGCTAGCCGGTGAGGTGAAGAAAATGCATATGTCGCTCGTACTGATCAAGGATATCCCCAATCACGTCTTCGCGAGACCATCCCATAATATCGTGATCCTGCCCCCCTTCACGTAGATGTACCTCGGCTCGAAAGTATTTACGCTCATCATCCTGCGTGTCACTTATTGCAAAGCTGGGCATGTTGTAGGGATGGGGTCGCACCTCATAAATGAACTCAGGATTATCAGCACTTCCAACGCTGAGCCGAACGCTACCGTCTTCCACATCCTCGACATTGCAAGAATAGCCCTGCTTGCGCCATTCCTCGGCCACCGACTGGCAGGCCGGCTTTGCGGTCTCTGAAATGAAGCGAAGTATATGAGCTCGACGCGGGAACATGGCCATGGTTCTTAGCCGGCGTTGCCAGCCCCCCGTGCCACGAGCCGTGCCTGGCGAAAGTGATTGATAACGCAATCCGCGCTTTGTGGCGTCGAGCTTCAGCGCCTTGAGCAAACCTCGCATGCTGAAAAGAAGAATGATGGTGAACGGCAATGCGCTGGCAATGGTCGCTGTCTGTAGCGCTTTCAGACCGTCGGCCAACAGCAGTGCAATTGCCACCAAGCCCATGCTGCAAGCCCAGAAGACCCTTTGCCAGACTGGTGTTTTCGTAGACCCACCCGAGGCCAGCATATCAACCACCATTGCCCCGGAGTCTGCGGAAGTCACAAAAAACACTAAGACCATGACGATGGCAACCAGTGAGATCACCCCGGAAAATGGGAAGTGCTGGAGGAAGGCAAATAATGCGAGGGATGTATCCTTATCGATGGCCGCTCCAAGGTCTGCCAGCCCGTCTGTGAGAATCATGTGAATCGCGGTATTACCAAATACCGTCATCCACAGCAGTGTGAAACCCGCCGGCACCAGCAGAACGCCCGTCACGAATTCACGAATAGTTCGGCCACGAGAAATACGAGCGATGAACAGACCCACGAACGGAGACCAGGCCAGCCACCAGCCCCAGTAGAACAGCGTCCACCCGCCAATCCAATCCGTAGGCTGGTAGGCATACAGGTTCAAGGTTCGACTGATGATTTCCGTAAGATAACCTCCAGTGTTCTGTACGAAGGTTTGCAGAATGAACACCGTCGGTCCAAGCACGATGACCATTACAAGCAACAGAACCGCCAGGCTCAGGTTGAGCTCGGAAAGTCGACGTACCCCCTTGTCCAAGCCAGTGACGACAGAGATTGTGGCCAGGGCTGTTGTGGCAATGATCAAGATGATTTGCACTGTTGTGCTGATCGGTATATCGAACAGGGCGTTGAGTCCCGTATTGATTTGTGAGACACCAAAGCCAAGTGAGGTGGCGACGCCTAGAACGGTCCCGATGATCGCGAAGATATCGACAGCGTGGCCAATAGGGCCGTAGATGCGATCACCAATCAACGGATACAGGGCAGACCTCAGCGTTAATGGCAAGCCGTGCCGATAACTGAAGTAAGCCAGGATCATCGCTACGATGGCGTAGATCGCCCAAGCATGCAGCCCCCAGTGAAAAAAGGTGATTTTCATCGCCTCGCGGGCGGCCGCAACCGTACTGCCGTCCCCCACGGGCGGATTGAGAAAGTGCATGACGGGTTCAGCCACACCAAAGAACATCAAACCAATGCCCATGCCCGCCGAGAACAGCATCGCGAACCAGGTCGTGCTGCTGTAGTCCGGGGTACTGTGATCCGGCCCCAGCTTGATGTCTCCGTACCTGCTCATGCCGAGGAAAACCACTGTGCCGAGAATGATGGCTACCGCCAATATATAAAACCAGCTCACATTGGTAATGATCCAATGTTGGACATTGGCGAACACGACTTGGGCATGATTATGGAAGATGCTGGCGTATAGAACCAAGAGAAGCAGGATGACAGCTGAGGTGTAAAAAACCGGCGGGTTGAGCGTAGGTTCGGCGTTTGGGTCGGCATTGGGTGTCATGCAAGTCACCTGGAAATAAAGCACATCCTTGACGTATCAGGTGGCGCTTCGGGTTGCCCTTCAGCGCCATGTTCCGTTACACCTGCGGGTCAATGACATTAAGTGAAAATAAAAACCGAACGCCCAAAGGCACTCGGATCACAGCGCTTAGCGTAGCACTAGGATGGGATAGCCTGGATGCTCGAAGGTTCCGGATCGCCCTACTCGCCTTGAGCATCCACCACTTCGATCCGAGTGATTCCGACCAGGCTCGCCTGCTCGATAATCTCCTCGGGTGTGGAGTCAGCATCAGGCATGATCAGGCTGTTCTCACCGTCCCCGAAATGTAACTGCAACACGTGCATGGCCGCGTCCTGAATGGGCAATTCAGGCTGTTGCAGTTCAAGCTGATGGGTACGGGGCTGATCGTTGAACAGATACGTGATCGTGTAATTGCGCATGGATGACACCCTCAGAATAGTAATCGTCAACTATCCTGACTGAGTGGTCAGCTTATAGTTCAAGTAGATGGCTGTTCATGCATTACGATTCAATCAGCCGCTCTGATCAGCCTCGCGACAATGACTTCAAACGCTCCACCAGCGCAGCTTCGAAAATGATGTAAAGCCTCTCGGCATCGCCGGCACGCAAAGCACCGCCGGTTTCCAGTCCCAGCACGAAACCATCCGCCCTCGCCCCTGCCTTGACAGCAATGATCATCGAGTCTGCCCGGACAATCTGCGCCAGCAGCCGATCGGCTTCCCGCTGGATCTTATCGCCCAACACCACGCCTTCCACATCGCCACCCAACCGGACTCCGATTTGTGACAGAACCCCTTTCAGCAACAAGGGCCTGCTCTCTCAATACACCTCGCAAATCTATTCAATGTCCGCGCAACGCAGTCTCGTCATTCTTGCTCGGTGCGGATACGCCGCTCGTGGAGTCTGGCATCTCGTCGAACCGCCTGCGGCGGAACGCCAAACCCTCGCATGAACACTTCGCGCATGTGGCGACGGTCTCGAAATCCCGTTTCCTTCGCCACGCGGTCCATGCTGTGACGACTTTGCTCGATCATCAGGCGAGCGGCCTCCAGACGCAGGCTTTCAACAGCCTTGGCCGGTGACTGACCTGTCTCGGCGGTAAACACCCGGGTGAATTGTCTGGGGCTCAAGTGCACGACGTCGGCAAGTTCCTCCACGCTGAGCGGGCGATCCAGGTGCGTGCGCGCATACTCCAGCGCACTTTGAATACGGTCAGACTTTGGAGCAAGCGTGAGCAGTTCCGAATGCTGGGATTGCCCGCCCGAGCGCCGTTGATGCATGACCAGCTTGTGCGCCACCGACCTCGCCATGTCCGTCCCCAAGTCCTTTTCAACCATGCCCAGCGCCATGTCCAGCGCGGCTGTCATGCCAGCCGACGTCCAGATGGGACCGTCGACGATGAAGATCCGGTCTTCCTCGACCTCGATTTTCGGATGCAGCTCACGGAGCTTGTTCGCATACGCCCAGTGGGTGGTCGCCCTTCGATGGTCCAGAACACCAGCCTGTGCCAGAACGAACGAGCCGGTGCACAGACCCGCTGTGCGTCGGGCTCCGTCGACGAAGGCGCGCACACTGGCCAGCACCTCTTCACCCGGAGGGTTCAACGGGGTCAGCGTACCGGTAATCATCCAGGTGTCAGCCAATCCCGGGGCGCCCAGAGGGAGCGTGTCGATGTACATGCCCAGCGAGGAACGCACTGTGCCGCCGCCGATCGAGAAGTTCTGGACCTTGTAGATCTCTTCCCCCGCGACGATGTTGGCGAACTCGAATACAGCCTGGGTTGCCAGGGACATCACCTGAAAACCTTCGGTAATCAGATAGCCGACGCGATGCATGACTGAACTCCTTTTTGAATGTCCTTAAACACTACCATATACGTCGTTTAAGACATCACCCCCCTCCTTCATCATGGCTCCACACCCAACCCCACGGAGCTTGATCATGACGCAACAATACAAAGGCACTGCGCTCATTACCGGCGCGTCCACCGGCATCGGCTCGATCTACGCCGAACACCTTGCCCGCCGCGGGTACGACCTGGTGCTGGTGGCACGCAACCGTGAACGTCTGAACACACTGGCCAGCCGTCTGACTACCGAAACCCGGCAGAACATCGAAGTGTTGCAGGCAGATCTCGGCCGCCCGGAGGACCTCGCCAAGGTAGAACGCAAGTTGCGCGAGGACGCCAGCATCACCTTGCTGGTCAACAATGCCGGCATCGGCACCCATACCGGCCTGCTGGAGAGCGATGTCGAGCGGATGGCCGAGATGATCACGCTGAACGTCACCGCCCTCACCCGCCTGACCTACGCCGCGATTCCAGGTTTTGTCGCCCGTGAACAAGGCGCCGTGATCAATATTTCGTCCATCGTCAGCCTGGCGCCAGAGCTGCTCAACGGCGTGTACGGCGGCAGTAAAGCCTACGTCACCGCGTTCACCCAGTCCCTGCACAAGGAACTCTCGGATAAAGGCATCCGGATTCAGGCTGTCCTGCCCGGCGCGACCGCAACGGACTTCTGGCAGATCGGTGGATTGCCTGTCGAGCATCTGGATCCGGGCATCGTGATGTCGGCCCAGGACCTGGTCGCCGGCGCCCTGCAGGACTTCGACAACGGCGTGCTGATCTCCATCCCCTCGATGCACGACCTGCAAGGCTACGAGCGTTACGAAGCCAGCCGCCAAGCCTTGTTCTCCGAACTTTCGAGCAACCGGCTCGCACCGCGCTACAACGCCAACTGATCGTTATCTAAAGGATATGAATCATGAAACTCAGCGCTAACACGATCTTCATCACCGGCGGCACTTCCGGCATTGGCCGCGCTTTGGCCGAGGCGTTCCACCAGCGCGGCAATCAAGTCATCATCGCGGGGCGTCGCCAGGCCCTGCTGGATGAGATCGCCCGAGCCAACCCCGGAATCGACACGGTGCAGCTGGACATCAATGACCCGCAGCAGATCAAGGCAGTCGCCCAGGAAGTCATACGCCGCCATCCCGCGCTGAACGTGATCATTAATAACGCCGGGATCATGCCGTTCGATAATCCCGCCTCGGGCGACTACGACGACGAACAGGCGGTGAGCCTGCTGCAAACCAACCTGCTCGGCCCGGTACGTGTCAGCGCTGCATTCGTCGAACACCTCAAGCGTCAACCCGAAGCCTTTATCATCAACAACAGCTCCGTGTTGGCCTATCTGCCGCTGGCCGCGACCGCGTTGTACTCGGCAACGAAGGCGGCCATTCACTCCTACTCGCTGTCGCAACGCTTCACCCTGCGCGACACCCGCGTAAAAGTGCTGGAGATTGCACCGCCGTGGGTCGACACCGACCTGATTCACAAAAGCGGCGATGAGCGCGCCATGCCGCTCGACGAATTCATTCAGGAAACCCTGGAAAAACTCGAGACGGCGACCACTGAGGTGTTGGTGGATCGGGTCGTCCCGTTGCGCGCCAACCAGGGTATGAATGAGCACGCGCTGATCAACCAGTTCAACCAGGCACTGGTAGAGAACCCGATTCCGGTCGCCTGAGTCGAAGCCATCTGTCGTCAAGGCTGCCAGCCCTCCCTGATGGAAGGCTGGCAGCTTTGTATTTTCCGCAACATGCGGGAAGTCTTCCTGCGATCTGCTTCTGCCTGAAGAAGGTCGCCGTGGTCACGAATACCTGAAGGTCATCTACGCGAACGATGTCTTCACGATGAAGCTGGCGCTGTTAGCCATTAGTCTAATCAGCCGAAGCCCGGGCGTGACCACTACCTGTCAAAACTCCCACATCCCCTGGCAGAAAAGCGACTTTCAAGCGCATTTCAATATCGCTCGCAGCCTGACAGGAACCAACCGTCCCCGATCCGACGCGCCTTCGAGCCGCAAACTACACTTCATTCCGATTTAGTGATTTAACTAGGTAGTTACCTAACTATATAATGCTCGCCTCATTTCAACGGGACATTCAACGTGAAGCAGAGTCAAAGCCTCTCGGGCATATCAACATTCATTCTGGTCGGGCTGGGCGTGGTCATCGCCCTGCTCGGCCTGGCACTGGCCGCTGGCGGTGTGAAATTGGTCAGCCTGGGAGGCTCCTGGTACTTCCTGGTGGGTGGTCTGGCGATGGCCGTTTCCGGTCTGCTGATCGCGCGGCGCAAGCCTGCCGGTGCCTGGCTGTTCGCGGCGTTTCTGGTTGGGACCGCCATCTGGGCCGTGATCGACGCGGGACTTGTGTTCTGGCCAGTGTTCTCGCGCCTGTTCATGTTCAGCGCCGTGGGTCTGGTGGTCGCGCTGGTCTATCCGCTGCTCAAACGCGCCAATGGTGACGTTGCAGGTCGCGGTGCTTACGGCGTTGCGGCTGTACTGGCCGTTGGGCTGGCGGTGGCTGCCGGCAACATGTTCGTCGCGCACCCGACTGTTGCCCCGACCGGCACCGGCCCGGGCCTGACGCCGGTCGAGCCGGAAAAGGCGCAAAAAGACTGGGCGCATTACGGTAATACCGAGGGCGGCAGCCGCTTTGCCGCGCTGGATCAGATCAATCGCAGCAACGTCGACAAATTGAAAGTCGCGTGGACCTACCACACCGGCGACATCGCCGAGAGCGACGGCAACGGCGCCGAAGACCAGCTGACTCCGCTGCAGATCGGCAACAAGGTGTTCATTTGCACCCCGCACAACAACCTGATTGCGCTGGATGCCGATACCGGTAAAGAGCTCTGGAAAAACGCGATCAACGCTCAGTCCAAAGTCTGGCAGCGTTGCCGTGGCATGGCGTATTTCGACGCCAGCACCGCCGTCGTCAAACCGGCCAGCTCGCCAGTGACTGAAACCCCGACCGCTCCGGTCGCCAACTGCACGCGTCGTTTGCTGACGAATACCATCGACGCCCGCCTGATCGCGGTCGATGCCGACACTGGCGAGTTCTGCCGGGGTTTCGGTAACAACGGCCAGGTGGATCTGAAGGCCGGTCTGGGTGATGTCCCGGACAGCTACTATCAACTGTCCTCCGCGCCGCTGATGGCCGGCACTACCGTGGTGGTTGGCGGTCGTGTGGCTGACAACGTGCAAACCGACATGCCAGGTGGCGTGATCCGCGGTTTCGACGTCATGACCGGTGCCATGCGCTGGGCCTTCGACCCGGGCAATCCAACCGATCGCAAGGCACCGGCAGACGGCAGCACCTATGTGCGCAGCACGCCGAACAGCTGGGCGCCGATGTCCTATGACCCGGCGACCAATACGATCTTCCTGCCGATGGGCAGTTCGTCCACCGACATCTATGGTGTCGAGCGCAGCAAACTCGATCACACCTACGGCGCCTCCGTCCTGGCACTGGACGCCAACAGTGGCGAAGAAAAGTGGGTATTCCAGACCGTGCACAACGACCTCTGGGACTTCGACCTGCCGATGCAGCCAAGCCTGATCGACTTCACCAAGGACGGTAAAACCGTGCCAGCGGTGGTCATCGGCACCAAGGCCGGGCAGATTTACGTGCTCGACCGCGCTACCGGCAAACCGTTGACCGACGTTAAAGAAGTGCCGGTCAAGGCTGCCAATATCCCCAACGAGCCGTACTCCCCTACCCAGCCGAAATCGGTGGGCATGCCGCAGATCGGTGCCCAGCACCTGACTGAATCGGACATGTGGGGCGCCACGCCGTACGACCAGTTGCTGTGCCGGATCGATTTCAAGTCGATGCGTTACGACGGCTTGTACACCGCGCCGGGCACTGACAAATCCCTGAGTTTTCCGGGTTCGCTGGGCGGCATGAACTGGGGCAGCATCTCCACTGACCCGGTGCACGGTTTCATCTTCGTCAACGACATGCGCCTGGGTCTGTGGATTCAGATGATTCCGTCGCAGAACAAGGCTCAGGCCTCTTCCGGTGGCGAAGCGCTGAACACCGGCATGGGCGCGGTGCCGCTCAAGGGCACGCCTTACGCCGTGAACAAAAACCGCTTCCTGTCGGTCGCCGGCATTCCGTGCCAGGCCCCGCCGTTCGGTACGCTGACCGCCATCGACATGAAAACCCAGAAAGTCGCGTGGCAAGTTCCGGTCGGCACCGTTGAAGACACCGGCCCGCTCGGCATCCGCATGCACCTGCCGATCAAGATCGGTCTGCCAACCCTCGGCGGCACGCTGTCGACTCAGGGCGGCCTGATCTTCATCGCCGGTACTCAAGACTTCTACCTGCGCGCGTTCAACAGCGCCAACGGTGAAGAAATCTGGAAAGCGCGTCTGCCGGTCGGCAGCCAGGGTGGCCCGATGACCTATGTGTCGCCGAAAACCGGCAAGCAATACGTGGTCATCACCGCCGGTGGCGCTCGCCAGTCGACCGATCGCGGCGACTACGTGATGGCGTACGCCCTGCCGTAAACCGCAGCGTCCCCCTTCACTTCACTTGTGCGCGGCACCTTCGGGTGCCGCGTCGTTTCATGTCCTTCGTTCTGGATTTGCGCAATGTCATTGGCTGTTCGCTTTTCTCACGCCGGGGTTTTCACCGGCATGCTGTTCGGTCTCACCTGCGGCGCTGCCCTGCCCGCTCTTGCCGACACCGATTCAAACGTGTTCACCCGCAACACCCTGACCGGCGACTGGGGCGGCCTGCGCCACCAGCTCGACGAAGACGGCATCAAGTTCACCGGTGATTACACCGGCGAAACCGCCTACAACGCCGATGGCGGCCTGCATCGCTCGGCGCGTTACTCGCAAAACATCAAACTCGGCGCGCAGTTCGACCTGAGCAAACTGTACGGCGTGGACAACGCCGGCAAGATTCAGCTGACCATCAACGATCGACGCGGCAACAGTGCCTCCGAAGACCTGGTCGGCAACCGTTTGCCGATCCAGGAAAACTACGGCGGCCTCTACACCCGCCTGACCGAGCTGAGCTACGAGCGCAGCCTGTTGACCCCGGCGCTGAACGTCAAACTCGGCTACATGGCCATGGGCAACGACCTCGGCGGGCTGGACAGCGGCATTCTCTGCAACTTCATGAACGCCGGTTTCTGCGGCCATCCGCTGAACATGTCCGGTGGCAGCGGCTGGACCAACTACCCCAACGCGCATCTGGGTGTGCGGGTGAAATACGACCTGTCCCCGGCCTGGCAACTGCGCGTGGCCGCGTTCAATGTCGATCCGCAAAGTAACGGCAATTCCAGTCGTGCCTGGCACCTGGGCCCGAAACACACCACCGGCACCGTGGTGCCGATCGAGCTGGTCTACAAGCAGGCAGGCAAACTGCCGGGTGAGTACAAGGTGGGTTATTACTACGACAGCTCCGACGTCAAACGCATCGGCAGCGACAAGGAAGTGTCAGGGCGCGGCGGTCACTACGTCCTGATCGACCAGGCCGTCTGGGCTTCGGACACCTCTGAAGGGCGCAGCCTGCATGCCTTCGGCCAATACTCGGCGGCCAGCGAAGCGGCTTCGCCGTTCAGCAAGTGGTACGGCACCGGCCTGGTTCTGTACAAGCCTTTTGAAGGCCGCCCGCGTGACACTGTGGCGTTGGGCTACGGCCGCGCAGTGCCGAACCCGCGCAGCCGCGATGTACTGCAGGACACCGCCGTGGCCAATGGCGCCGCGTTCCCCAATCTGGACAGCGCCGAACAATTGATCGAACTCGGCTACGGCTATCAAGCCACTCCATGGCTGACGCTGCGCCCGAATGTGCAATACATCATCGAACCGGGCGCGTTCTCCGGGCAGGACATCGACAATGCGTTGGTGTTTGGATTGCAGGTGAAAGCTGCGCTCTGACGCCGACGATCTCTGATCGTGAATGACTGACTTGGCCGGCCAAGTGCCGGCAGTCTCTGTCATTGCGAACAGCCCATCGACAGCTCAAGGTCGCGCGCTTGCTGGCGGACCTTGAAGCAGCCGACGGAATCGGGCCCGAACTCTTGGCCGAGGTGCGGCGGTATCGGCCAAGAACGCTCCAGCCGGTGTCAGCCCTTGGTCAGGTCAACTAACGGCGCCTGCCGCACCTGAGTCTCCCGCCCGCCCTGAATCTCGCTCACCTGCTTCAAGGCCTTGTCCACGGCCGCCTTATCCGCCAACAAGCTGTAGCTGATGCGGAAGTTTTTATGTTCCTTCGGCCCAATGGTGGGGACTAGGTTGAGTGGGCGCTGATAACGGCGGTTGTAGGAAAAACTTGTCCCCGGCTCCAGCCCGGTGACGTAACCCTGACCTTGGGTATCGGTGTTCTTCCACAGGGAAAACACCGGCAATGTTTGCGTATTGAAGCCAACCGAAACGCCCAGGCTGCCGGCCTTGTTATGCAACACGGTCAACGTATCGCCCTTGGCATCGGCATACGGCACCACGTTGTAAACCGTTTCGTCGTAGTCCTTGGTCGGTGCGCGGTAGGTTTGCCATTCAGCCAAATCGCTCTTGGCCTTGTCGTTGAACGGCGACACCTGTTTCACCGGCGCGGCAAAACGAGCGCCTTGCTCCAGAAACGGGGTGCTGAAGTTGCTGTGGTACAGCGCCTGGTATTCCTTCGGATAGTCGCCGTTGTTGGTCAGGGTGTCGTTGAGGGCGAACACGACGCTGCCCGGTTCAGTGACCAGTTCGGTGGCGACGGAGAAGTCGACTTTCTTGAACGCCTGCTCTTTCAGTTCACCGCGCAGGGTGATGGCGTACGGTGGCGTTTCATCGATGTGCAGGGTGACTTTGTTCGCCGGAATGTTGGCAGCCCGACCGTGCAGGGTCAGCAGTTCGCCGTTGTCGACGCCGGGGTGGCCGACCCATTCGTATCCGCAGCGGGTCACCAGCTCATTGAAACCCTCCAGCCAACCCAGACCGCCGCGGCCATTGAGTTCGATGAAGGACGGATTGACCACCTCCTTGACCGGCGAATCCCAACCCATTCGCACATTGCCGACCGAGGCCTGCAAGACGTTCATTCCCCGCGTCGGCACCACCGAGAGTTTCATCGTGCCGTTATCGATGTCGACAATGCTGACGCCCTCCTGCCGACCGCCATGCAAAGTGCGCAGGCTGACGCTGAAGGGTTTGTCGGTTTTCACGCCGAGTTGCTGGCTGGTGATCTGCCAGTTCTGAGCGGCTTTGTCGGTGTCGAGCAGAACGTAATCCCAGGCCATGGCGTGGGAGGCAGCGGACAGTGCGCTGAGGGCAACAACGAGTTTGAGCGGGGTCATGGCAGCAGCCTTTCTTGGAGTTGTAACCTTTTTTATAAACGTGATGAAACGTTTCAGCAAGCATAAAAAAAGCGACGCAACGGCGGTTCCAGGAAAGGATCGGACAAACCGCAAATCGCAGACCGCCAGTTGATGGGCTCGTAGGCCTTCTTTCATCTTCGCATCACAAAAACAAACGCCCCGAACAAGTCGGGGCGTTTGTCGTGTGCGCGCTGCAAAAACAATCAACCCGCTACGTGGGCTCGCGCCGCGTGCAGTTTCTTGTAGCTCTCGATCAGGCGCAGGTGTCGATCCAGCCCTTCCAGCTTCATGCTGGTCGGCGTCAGACCGTAGAAGCGCACGCTGCCGTTGACCGAGCCGATCGCCGCATCCATGCGTTCGTCGCCGAACATGCGGCGGAAGTTGGCTTCGTAATCTTCCAGCTGCAGATCCTCGTCCAGTTCCATTTCCAGCACGACGTTGACTGCTTGATAGAACAGACCACGCTCGACCGTGTTGTCGTTGTATTGCAGGAAGGCTTCGACCAGATCCTTGGCCTGCTCGAACTTCTGCAAGGCGAGGTAAATCAGCAGGCGCAATTCGAGAATGGTCAACTTGCCCCATGGCGTGTTGTCGTCGAACTCGATGCCGATCAGCGTGGTGATATCGGTGTAGTCGTCCAGCTCGCTGTGTTCCAGGCCTTTGACGAGGTTGCGCAGGCCGACTTTGCTCAGGTTGTGCAGGTTGAGGATGTCGGCACGGAACTGCAGCGCTTTGTTGGTGTTGTCCCAGATCAGGTCTTCTACCGGGTAGATCTCCGAATAGTCCGGCACCAGAATACGGCAGGCCTTGGCACCGATGTGCTCGTAGACCGCCATGTAGACTTCCTTGCCCATGTCTTCGAGGATGCCGAACAGCGTCGCGGCTTCTTCGGCGTTGGAGTTTTCGCCATTGCCGGAGAAGTCCCACTCGACGAATTCGAAGTCGGCCTTCGCGCTGAAGAACCGCCACGACACCACGCCGCTGGAATCGATGAAGTGCTCGACGAAGTTGTTCGGTTCGGTCACCGCCTGGCCCGAGAAGGTCGGCTGTGGCAGGTCGTTGAGGCCTTCGAAGCTGCGGCCCTGCAGCAACTCGGTAAGGCTGCGTTCCAGCGCCACTTCGAAACTCGGGTGGGCGCCGAACGAGGCGAACACGCCACCGGTGCGCGGGTTCATCAGCGTCACGCACATCACCGGGAATTCACCGCCCAGCGATGCGTCCTTGACCAGCACCGGGAAGCCCTGCTCTTCCAGCGCCTTGATCCCGGCGAGGATGCCCGGGTATTTCGCCAGCACCTCTTGCGGCACATCCGGCAGGGCCATTTCGCCCTCGAGGATTTCGCGCTTGACCGCCCGTTCGAAGATTTCCGACAGGCACTGCACCTGGGCTTCGGCCAGGGTGTTGCCGGCGCTCATGCCGTTGCTCAGAAACAGGTTTTCGATCAGGTTGGACGGGAAATACACCACCTCACCGTCGGACTGACGCACGAACGGCAGCGAGCAAATGCCGCGCTGGGTGTTGCCGGAGTTGGTGTCGTACAGGTGCGAGCCGCGCAGTTCGCCGTCGCGGTTGTAAATACCGAGGCAATATTCGTCGAGAATTTCTACGGGCAACTCATCTTTGGCGCCCGGTTTGAACCAGCGCTCGTCTGGATAATGCACAAACTCGGCATTGGCGATCTCTTCGCCCCAGAACTGATCGTTGTAGAAGAAGTTGCAGTTCAGCCGCTCGATGAATTCGCCCAGCGCCGAGGCCAGCGCACCCTCTTTGGTCGCGCCCTTGCCGTTGGTGAAGCACATCGGCGACTGCGCATCGCGGATGTGCAATGACCAGACGTTAGGCACGATGTTGCGCCACGAAGCGATTTCGATCTTCATGCCCAGGTCGGCCAGAATCCCCGACATGTTGGCGATGGTTTGTTCCAGCGGCAGGTCCTTGCCGGCAATGCAGGTGCCCGCGCCTGAGGTGGAAACCGGCATCAGCAAGGCCTGGGCATCGGCGTCGAGGTTCTCGACTTCCTCGATCACAAACTCTGGCCCGGCCTGCACCACCTTCTTCACCGTGCAACGGTCGATCGAGCGCAGGATGCCCTGGCGATCCTTCTCGGAGATGTCCGCCGGCAGCTCGACCTGGATCTTGAAGATCTGGTTGTAGCGGTTTTCCGGATCAACAATGTTGTTCTGCGACAGACGAATGTTTTCAGTCGGGATATTGCGGGTGCTGCAGTACAACTTTACGAAGTAAGCCGCGCACAAGGCCGACGACGCCAGGAAATAGTCGAACGGACCCGGTGCAGAGCCATCGCCCTTGTAACGGATCGGTTGATCGGCCACCACCGTGAAGTCATCGAACTTGGCTTCGAGTCGGAGGTTGTCGAGAAAATTGACCTTGATTTCCATGCGGGTTACCAGAATAGCGGGCTAAACAAATTGGCCGCCATTATCCGGCTTTTGAGCGTGAAGTCTTGTGCTTTGAGCAATCCATCCTGAGCCGGCCGACGGAACATGACGCTTGTTCACACATTCAACTCAGCACATGCGCTCAATCGCCGGCAGCCGATCCGCGTGAACATGGCGTCATCTTCCGCCAATCCTGGTTGCTGACACATGATGGTTTTATCCAGACCGCGCCTCGCGCTGGCCTTACTGATTGGCGGGCTCGCCGATACCGCGTGCGCCAGCGGTTTTCTCGATGACGCCAAGACCGAAGTGCTCAGCCGCAACTTCTACCTGAGCAACGATTACCGCTCGCCCTCACCCGCCGAAAAAAACTACAAACAGGAATGGACTCAAGGGTTTATCGGTACTTTCGCATCCGGTTTCACGCAAGGAACCGTCGGATTTGGCCTTGATGCCCACGCCTTTTATGGGCTCAAACTCGATGGCGGCAAAGGGCACTCCGGCACCGGCCTGTTGCCGGTGGACAGCGACGGTCGGAGCGAAAGCGAGTATTCCAGCGCCGGCGGTGCGCTGAAGCTCAAGGCTTCGAAAACCACCCTCGCCTTCGGTGAAATGACCGTGGGAACGCCGGTGTTCGATACCTCGGACAAACGCCTGCAACCGGAGTACGCCACGGGCTTTCTGCTCGACAGCCGCGAAATCGATAGCGCCCGCGTTGTGGCCGGGCGCTTCACGGCCTTCAAGAATCAGGACAGTTCCTCCGGCAAAGGCGACTTTCAGGGCTATGGCGCCAGCACCCAAGGCGAAAGCATCAGTTTTGTCGGCACCGACCTGTTCAGCGACAGCCCGCTCGGCGGCGCGCTGTATGCGTCAGATCTGAGCGACACCTGGCGCCAGTACTACGCCAACCTGCATTTCAAACAGTCCGGGCTGTTGCTCGATGCCAACGTCTACCACACCCGCGACACCGGGCAGGCGCTGGCCGGCGCTATCGACAACACCGCGTTCAGCCTCTCGGGCAAATACACCTTTGGCGCCCACGCGGTCATGCTCGGCTGGCAACGCATCAATGGCGACACGCCGTTCGATTTCGTCGGCGGCGACTCGATCTACCTGGCCAACTCGATCAAATACGCCGACTTCAACGGCGCCCACGAACGCTCCTGGCAAGCACGTTACGACCTCGATCTCGGCGCCTTCGGCATTCCGGGGCTGAATTTCATGACCCGCTACGTGTCCGGCAGCCACATCGACGGCACCCACGCGCCCAGGGGCGGCGCCTATAACCCGTTCGATGCGGACAGCGGTCAATACCAGCCACAGCAAGGAGACGGCGGCAAACACTGGGAACGCGACATCGATCTGCGCTACATCGTCCAGTCCGGCGCGGCCAAGGATCTGTCGGTGCAGCTGTCCCACGTGTCGCACCGGGCCAACAGCGCCCAGGCGGGCGACGACATCGACCGGATCTACGTGGTGATCCAGTACCCGCTGGGTTTTTGAAGGGCAAATTGGCGGAAGGCAGCCGGAGTCGAACCTGCCCGGGAACGGATGCCGTCCCCAACCGGGTTTGAAGCCCGGCCGCGCCACCGGGCGCGATTGCCTTCCTTGAACTCAGTTCGCGCCGGAGTTCGCCAGCGCACTGTCGGAGCGGATTTGCCGGCCTTCGCCGACACGCCGGGTCAGGCCCAGCCGGTCGAAGTATTCGAGGATCTGAATACTGCGCTTGCGTCCCAAGCCTAGCGCATCGCGGAACGCCGTGACTTCGATCTGCGGATTTTCCTCCGCCAGGCGCAGCAGCACCGCCGCCATTTGCCGCAGCGTGATGTCCGTGACAAACAGGTCGCGCACCACCTGGTGCATCACGCCAAGGCGCGCCAGTTTGCGCAGCAGCAATCGGACGGTCGCGTCTTCCTGATCGACGACTTTCGCCACGTCACGGACCCACGGCGGATCGAAACCGGCCTGTTTGAACAACGGTTGCAACGCCTGCCACAGGGTTTCGTCGTCGGCGCTCAGGCGCACCTGATGGTCGGGCAAGTGCAACCATGGGCCGCTGGCGACCAGCGAGCCGGCAACGAGTAATTCTTCCAGCAGGCTGATGAAGGTCGCGCGCTCAAGGCTCAAACCGCTGAAGCGCCGCAGACGGTCGCGATCCGGGCCCATCTGATCGGGCTCCAGCTCATGAAAGCGCGCCAGTTGTTCCAGCAAGGTGAACTTGAGCATGCCCCAGCGCTGCGCATTGAACAGCACCGGCCCTTGCCGGGTTTCGATCAATCGGACGTTGTCCGGCAGCGTCCAGCCGTCACGCGGACGATTGAACTGACGCTCCAGGCGTTGCGGGTCGAGGCCGCTTGCGCTGTATTCCAGCAACGTCGGCAAGGCCTGTTCCAGCTCGGCGCTGATCGCCAGTGCGCGCAGTTGCGCCAGCCTTTCCGGGCTGCGCCGCTGGCGGGCCGGGGCGAAGGGATCGAGCACGCGACCACCGCCGAGCGTGCGCTGGGCGCTGGCGTCACGCAGGATCAACGGATCACCGTTGACGCCGTGCACGGGGACGTTGGTCAGCAATTGCGCAAACATGCGCTCGCCGGGCGCCAGACTCGAACCTTCCAGCAAGGCGACCCGGGCGATCACGTCCTGCGTGCCCAGATGCAGGTGCACCGGCTGAAAATGCTGGAAAACCCGTTCGCCCGGCAGCAGCTGGAATTCGATGTCCAGCCGCTGGGTCGGCGCGTGCAGCCATTGGGCAAGCAACCATTGGCCACGATGAATCTGCCCGAGCTCGAGACGATCCGTGCTGATGTTCAGGGCCACCCGTTGGCCGGCGAAGGCTTGTTCGGCGGCCTGATTCTGCGCGTGCAGGCCTCTGACCCGTACGGTGTTGCCCGTCGGGCCCAGACTCAGCTTGTCACCCACCGCAACCAAACCCGAAAGCGCCGTCCCCGTCACCACGATCCCGGCACCGGCGACACTGAATGCCCGGTCGATCGCCAGACGAAACCCGCCTTCGCGACTGCGCGCCTGTATTGCACCCTGCGTCTGCAACAACATCTGGCGCAGCGCATCGACACCCTCGCCGGTCACGCTGGAAACCGTCAACAGCGGCGCTCCGGCATAGACCCCGGACGCCAGCAGGCTTTCAACTTGCCGGCGAACCTCTTCCACCCTGCCCGCCTCGACCCGGTCGCACTTGGTGATCGCCACCAGCGCCCGTGGAATGCCCAGCAACTCGACAATCGCCAGATGCTCGCGGGTCTGCGGCATCACCCCGTCATCCGCAGCCACCACCAGCAACACCAGATCGATGCCCTGCGCGCCGGCCAGCATGTTGTGGGTGAATTTCTCATGGCCCGGCACGTCGATGAAACCGGTCAGCCCGGCGTCAGGCGCCAGTTCAGCGTACAGATAACCGAGGTCGATGGTCATCCCGCGTTCGCGTTCCTGCGGGCGGCGGTCGCCGGTTTGCCCGGTCAGCGCTTGCAGCAGTGACGTCTTGCCGTGGTCGATGTGCCCCGCCGTGCCGACGATCACGTTTGCAACTGCCCGAGTTGCGCCTGCCACGCCGGTTCATCGTCGAGTTGCCGCAGATCCAGCCACAACGCGTCGTCATCGAGGCGCCCGAGCACCGGGACCGGCAAGGCGCGAAACGCGGCTTCCAGATTCAGCAGGCAACGTCCGCGCAGGCGTTTCGATACTTGCGGGCGCAGGCACAATGCGGCGCTTGGCAGGCGTGCCACCGGTTGGCTGCCGCTGCCGATCATGCCCAGCGCCGGCATCGCCGTCACGGTCCAGCCCTCGCCCAGCCGTTGAGACAAGGCCGGTTGCAGGCGTTCGGCCTGGGCCAGAATGTCGGCTTGCGGCCGAGTCAGCAGGCGCAGGCTCGGCAAGCGTTCGGCCAGTCGATCGGGGTCGCGGTAGAGCCCGAGCACCGCTTCCAGTGCCGCCAGGGTCAGTTTGTCGACCCGCAACGCACGTTTCAGCGGGTTTTTCTTGATCTTCGCGATCAAGTCCTTGCGCCCGACAATCACCCCCGCCTGCGGCCCGCCCAGCAATTTATCGCCGCTGAAGGTGACGATGTCGGCGCCATCGAGCAGTGCCTGGCGTACCGTCGGTTCCGCCGGCAAGCCCCAACGGGTCAGGTCCAGCAGACTGCCGCTGCCGAGGTCTTCGAGCAGCGGCAGACCATGTCGATGGGCCAGCGCCGCCAGTTCGGCAGTCGGCACCCGAGCAGTGAAACCTTCGATGCTGTAGTTGCTTGCGTGCACGCGCATGAGCAGGCCGCTGCGTGGGCTGATTGCCGCCTCGTAGTCGCGGGCATGGGTACGATTGGTGGTGCCAACCTCGTGCAGGCGCACGCCGGCGCGGCTCATGATGTCGGGGATGCGGAACGCGCCGCCGATCTCGATCAGCTCGCCCCGGGAGATGATGCCTTCCTTGCGCGCGCCGAGGCTGTTGAGGGTCAGCAATACGGCGGCGGCATTGTTGTTGACCACGGTGACGGCTTCGGCGCCGGTGAGTTCGCGGATCAGGCCTTCGATCAGGTCGTCGCGGTCACCGCGCTTGCCGCTGGCCAGATCGAATTCCAGATTCAAGGGATAGCGCGCCGCGAGTTGCACGGCTTCAATGGCCTCTTCGGGCAACAAGGCCCGGCCGAGGTTGGTGTGCAGGACTGTGCCGGTCAGGTTGAACACCCGGCGCACCTGACTGCACTGCTTCAGTGCCAGGCGTTCAGACACCCTTCCGGCCAGGGCTTCAGGGCTGATTTCAACGGCGGTCAATTGCCCGGCCACCACCGCTTCGCGCAACTCATCCAGTAACTGGCGAAACCCCGTCAACAGGGCCTCGCGTCCGTAACGCTCGGCCAAGGGCTGGCACGCGGGGTGGCGCAACAGACTGTCTATCGACGGTAACCGCAGGGCAACACTCACGGACATCAGGCACTCCCGAAATCGAAATACGCCTGATGATGTTAGACCACCCTGCTTCTAGCGCAGCGCGGCTCGCTGAACCGGTACATAGGTTTGACTCAAGTCCGTGGCCCAGCCGTCGAGGACGGCTTTCACGTTATCGGGCGTCATGACCTGTTTGTCGTTCTCCAGCGGCACGCCCTTGCCCTTGCGCACCACCTCGGCCACGACCTCCCCGGTCGAACCGTCTTCGAAGGACACTTCCGTGGCGATCTCACTGTCCCGGTCACGAATACCGGTGGCGCTGCTCACCCCGGCCGCGACCAGCGTCACCGGCAGCCATTCATAAAAACGCAGGCCCTGAGTGCTGGCGGCGACCTGGGTGATGGCCGGTTTGACGATCAGCGTGTCCGGGCCGGGTTTCGACGCCAGCGGCAGCACTTTGCCCAGCTCCAGCCTGAGGGCTGCGTCGTAATAGTGGGTCACGCCCGACAAGGTGCTTTGGGGAATGCGCTGCGAAGGCTCGGGCCGTGGGTAGAACTGGCTCGGCGCCAGGTAAACCTGGGTGTAACGGCCCCTCGCCAGTGCCGGGCTGACCCAGCTCAGGATCGTCTGCCCCGAAGCGGTCTGCCCTTCCTTGAGCACGCTGTAATCCCTTAGAAACCCGGCCTGCGGCTCGGTCGGAAGCTTCTTGCTGCTGCACGCCGACAGGCTGAGGGTGGCGGCAAACAGCACAGCCAGTGAGCGATGGTTACTCATCGATGGTACTTCCTTGTTCAGGCGTGGACGTGGCTGTGCGGGGTATTGTCGGAGCACTCGATGCGCAACTGGCCGTGGGTCATGATCCATTGAATGAATTCGGCGGTAGAAATCGTATGGAGGTATTCGACCCAATGGGCCTCGGTCGGGCTGAATCGTTCGAAATAGCGGCGCAGGATCAACTGACTCTGATCGTTGGCCAGCCCCAGGCACGTCTCCTGGAACAGAATCGGTGTGTCCGGGCCCGGCGCGGTGGTGCGCTGGGTCAGGATCAACGGGCGCACGGCGCCATGGTCCCGGGTGATGTAGCCGCTGTTCATGTCCTTCATGTTGAGCCCCCTTGGTTGGAAGGCGTGCAGAGTGCCTGCGGATGTTTGCCCGTCGATGTCCGGCTGATGTCCGCGCTGAAGGAATGTTGCAGGATTGAAATATATGACCGGCGCATCGAAATGGTTTTAGATGCGCTTCTTTTGGGTTCATGGATTGCGCAAACGTGAGCAGATTGCTGATCGTCGATGACGACGGGGAAATTCTGTCCTTGCTGAAGAAGTTCTTCGTTCAGCACGGCTATCAGGTCGATGTCGCCGCCCATGGCGAGGCCATGTGGGCGGCCATTGCGCAGGCGCGGCCGGACACGATCATCCTCGACCTGATGCTCCCCGGCGAAGGTGGCCTGAGCCTGTGCCAGAAGGTTCGGGCGCAGATGGGCATCCCGATCATCATGCTCACGGCCATGGCCGAGCTGAGCGACCGGATCGTCGGCCTGGAACTGGGCGCCGACGATTACCTCACCAAACCCTTCGCCCCGCAGGAATTGCTGGCCCGGGTGCGCGCCCTGCAACGTCGGGTCGGTGAGAACGCTCCGTTCGGCGCCGAGCCTTCACGCCCGGTCATGGCCTTCGCCGGTTGGCATCTGGATATCACCTGCCGCGAACTGCGCTCACCCGAAGGCGTGATGATTCCAATGTCCGCCGGCGAATTCGACCTGCTGCGGGTGTTGCTCGAACACCCGCAACGCATCCTGACCCGCGAGCAACTGATCGACCTGACCCACGGCCAGGGCCACGACGCCTATGACCGCAGCATCGATGTGCAGATCAGCCGGCTGCGGCGCAAGATCGAACCGGACAGCAAACGCCCGGACCTGATCCGAACCGTGCGCAACGGCGGCTACATGTTCACTGCCAAGGTCAGCCGCTCATGATCGGCCGGATGCTGCGGCGCGACACTCTCAGTCGGCGGATTGCACTGACGATCGTCGCGGCCATGCTCGCTTCGCTGCTGCTCAACGCGCTGTTCGTTCAGGTCGCTGGAATCTGGGCCCGACCGCCGATCGAGCGCACCGGGCTGTTGGAACAAATCGCCGCCACCACGCGAGTGATCGAGGCGGCGCCGGCGGCCTTGCGTCCGCAATTGGCCAGCGCCGCCAGCAGCCCGATGCTCGACGTGTTGTGGAAACCCCGTTGGGTCGACTTCGGTCTGCCGGGGGGCGGCGAACAGGTCGAGGCTGGAAAAGTGCCGGCGCTGCGGCAATTGCTCGGCGATGACCGGCAGATCGACGTCTTCAACCCCGATGACTGGCCCGCCGGCAGCCCTCGGGCGCACTACGTGGCGCTGGTGCGGCTGGGCGATGACAGCTGGTTGTCGTTCACGCCGCCGGAGCGCAGTTGGGGATTGAGCCTGAACGTGCGAATCGCCGTGATCGTTGCCTTGGGCCTGGTCGCCACGCTGTTGGTCGCCTGGCTGGCCACACGCCAACTGGCCCAGCCGTTGCAGCGCTTTGCCCATGCGGCCCGGCGCTTCGGTGGGGATCTGAAAGCACCACCGATCCACCTTGAAGGCCCGCACGAAATCCGTCAGGCCATCGTCGCCTTCAACACGATGCAGGCGCAGATCCAGCACTTCATCGGCGAGCGCACGCACATGCTGGCCGCCATCTCCCATGATTTGCGCGCACCGCTGACCCGGATGCGCCTGCGCAGCGAATTCATGGAGGACCTCGACCATCAGGGCAAACTGATCCGCGACATCGAGGAAATGCAATCGATGATCAACGCTGCCCTGGCGTTCTTCCGGGAAGACACCCACCTGGAACAATCCACCGCGTTCGATCTGTCGGAGTTACTGCAAACCATCGTCGATGACTACCGCGATCAGCACATCGACATCGGTTTCACCGGTCCGGCACATGTGGTGTACAACGGCCGGCCGTTGGGCATCAAACGGGTCATCGTCAATTTGCTGGATAACGCGGTGAAATACGGACAACGCCCAAGCGTGGCGCTGAGCAGCGATGATGCATCGATCCGCATCGAGGTGATAGACGAGGGGCCGGGAATTCCCGAGGATGCGCTGGAGCGGGTGTTCGATCCGTTTTTCCGTCTCGAGACCTCGCGCAACCGCGACACCGGCGGTGTCGGGCTTGGTCTCTCGGCGGCCCGGGGAATCATTCGTGAACAGGGTGGAGAGCTGAGTCTGCACAATCGCCGCAGCGGCGGCTTACGCGCCCGGGTTGAACTGCCGCATCGCTGAGGGCTATTCGTCGCCGGGCGCCAGCAACAGATTCGGCGCCAGCCGCTGATAGCCGTCCTGAGCCAGGCGCATGTCGAGCAGCAGGCTGCCCAGATCCGCCGACAGCGCCTCGCCCTCTCCATCGTTTTCCAGATACAGCAACTTCAGGTAGCTGTTGCAGCCCGGACAGACTTCGGCGCGCAACGGCGCCTGATTGGCGGCGTGGCGGTCATCCTCCAGGCTCAGGTATTCAAGCCCTTTGCTTTGCTCGCAATACACGCACTTGACCCGCACCACATGCCATTCGCAGGCGCACAGCGAACACACCAGATAACGCAGGCCGTTGTGCTTGCCGCGATGGCGGATCACTCCGGCCATGGCCGGCGAGCCACAGGCCGGGCACTGGCTGAGGCTGTCGCCGGGCGTCAGTTGCAGGTTGGGTGCGCTGAGCAGCCAGTGACTCCACGCCGCTTGCAGCCCCGCCCCGAGAAACGGCACCAGCGCCGCCGGCACCAGCGAATACTGGCCGCTGACCAATGCCACGGCCCAGGCCCGCCGCTGGCCGGGGCTAGCGATGCGCAGCGTGGTCACAGCCTCGACCACGGCGGGTTGCTCGGGTGCGACATAGCGCTGGAGCAAGGCTTCAAGATAAAGCTGCCAGGTGTCCTCGCGAATCAAGGTGTCGGCGGCGAACGGCGGCATGCCGTGCTGCCGGCAGACTTCCAGTCTCTGTTCATCACGCGGCGCGGTCGAGGGCGGATCGTCGAGGATTTGCTGCTGAGCGCGGCACAGCCCGGCGATCAAGTGCAGGTAATCGGCCAGCGGATGCCCGTCGGCCAAACGCTCCAGGCGCTGGGCCCGCAACATGAACAGGTTATGCGGCGGCAAATGCAGAAACGGCGGCGAACTGGCCGCCGCTTCGATTTCTCCGGGTTCAAGGATGGTTGGCAACTGTCAGCCCTTTTTCGTGACCGGTCGCTCCGGCGGATCTTTGCTCTCCACCTCGCGATACCAGAGTGCATGGTGTTTCCTGGCCCAGGCGCGACTGACCCAGCCGTGCATCATCGCGTCCACCGAACCCTTGATCCAGATTCCGGCGTAGATGTGAACGATGATGCTCAGGATCAGCACAAACCCCGCCAGCGCGTGCAGCAACATCGCCCAGCGGATGGTGGTGATGCCGAAGTAGTGACTGAAATACGCGCGCCAGATCACCAGCCCGGTGAACAGCAAGCCGAGCATGCACAGCAGTAAAGTCCAGAACAGCAGCTTTTGCCCGGCGTTGTACTTGCCCACCGCCGGCACGGTCTCTTCATCGTTGACCAGCACCCGGTCGATGCGCCGCAGCCACTTCCAGTCGTTGTCGATAAAGAAGTTCGAGCGCCAGAAGCGAAACACCAGGCCGAGGAAGAACACGAACATCAGCACACCCATGAACGGGTGCAGGATCCGCGTCCATGGCCCGCCGCCGAACAGATTTGTCAGCCAGAACATCGACGGATGAAACAGCGCCAGCCCCGACAGCCCGGCCATGAAGAACAGAATCGCCACCAGCCAGTGATTGGTGCGCTGGTTGGCGGTGTAGCGCAGGATCGTCTTGTTGCTCATGGCCGGCCCTCCCCGCGTGGGTCGAAGGTGTGCACCGCCGGATCGACGACGTGCACCGAGGTGTCGGGCGGATCGGGATGTTCATCGTCCTCGACCCGGTTCGGGCCGACCCGCACGTAATGGAAGAACCCGGCCAGCACCGCCGCCCCCATGGCCAGCAGGCCCAAGGGTTTGCTGATGCCTTTCCACAAGCCCACCAGCGGACTGATCTGGGGGTTGTCCGGCAAACCGGCGTAGATTTTCGGGGTGTCGGCGTGGTGCAGCACGTACATGACGTGAGTGCCGCCGACGCCTTCAGGATCGTAGAGACCGGCGTTGTCGAAGCCTCGGCTTTTCAGGTCGACGATGCGCTCGGCAGCATGAGTCTTCATGTCGTCCTTGGTGCCGAACACGATGGCGCCGGTCGGGCAGGTTTTTACGCAGGCCGGTTCCAGCCCCACCGCCACCCGGTCCGAACACAGGGTGCATTTGTAGGCCTTGTGATCCTTCTGCGAAATGCGCGGGATGTTGAACGGGCAACCGGTGATGCAATAACCGCAGCCGATGCAGTGGTCCTGATCGAAATCGACGATGCCGTTGGCGTGCTTGATGATCGCGCCGGGGCTAGGGCAAGCCGCCAGGCAACCGGGCTCTGCGCAATGCATGCAGCCGTCCTTGCGGATCAGCCATTCGAGGTTGCCGTCGTCGGTTTCGTGCTCGGTGAAGCGCATCAGCGTCCATGAATCGGCGCTCAGGTCCTGTGGATTGTCGTAGGTGCCGTGGTTGTGGCCGACCTCGTCGCGCAACTCGTTCCATTCCGAGCACGCGACCTGACAGGCCTTGCAGCCGATGCATTTGGTGGTGTCGATCAGCTTGGCCACCTGCTCCTGATCGCGTATCGAAGGCGCCGGGGTGGTGGTGGCCGAGCGGGCAATGATGTCTTGGCTGGCCATCTAAAGATTCTCCATCAGAGCTTCTCCACGTTGACCAGGAACGACTTGGATTCCGGGGTCTGTGTATTGCCATCGCCGAGGAACGGCACCAGGGTGTTGGTCAGGTAACCGTGGCGCGTCAGGCCGGTGAAGCCCCAGTGCAGCGGAATGCCGATCTGGTGCACCACCTGGTTGTTGACCTGCAGCGGCCGGATCCTTTTGGTCACCACCGCCACCGCTTCAATGAACCCGCGCTTGCAGCTGACCCGCACCCGGTCGCCGGCAACGATGCCCTTCTCTTTCGCCAGCACTTCGCCGATTTCCACGAATTGCTCGGGTTGGGCAATCGCGTTCAACTTGCAGTGCTTGCTCCAGAAATGGAAATGCTCGGTCAACCGGTAACTGGTGGCGGCGTACGGGTAATCCTTGGCCACGCCGAGGCTGTCCCACACCGAATCGAAGATCCGCGCCGCCGGGTTGCTGGTGGCTTTTTTGTTTTCCGGGTGCAGCGGGTTGATGCCGATCGGCGTTTCGAACGGCTCGTAGTGCTCGGGGAATGGCCCTTCGTTCATCTTGTCGACGGCGAAGAACCGCGCCACGCCTTCGGGGTTCATGATGAACGGGTTCATCCCGGCTTCCGGCGGCACGTCGGCCTTGTAGTCCGGCACGTCGGTGCCGCCCCAGGCCTTGCCGTTCCACCAGACCAGGCGTTTTTTCGGATCCCAGGGTTTGCCTGCGACGTCCGCCGAGGCCCGGTTGTAGAGAATCCGCCGGTTGGCCGGCCAGGCCCATGCCCAGCCCTGATGCTGATGCATGCCATAAGGGTCGTTGTTGTCGCGACGGGCCATCTGGTTGCCGGCTTCGGTCCAGCTGCCGCAGAAGATCCAGCAACCGGACGCGGTGCTGCCGTCATCCCTGAGCTGGGCGAACCCGGCCAGTTGCGAATTGCCCTTGATCGCCGCCCCCGTGGCATCGGTGAAATCAGTGGTGGCGTAGCCGTTGATCTCTTTGGCGATCTCTTCCGGCGAGGGTTCTTCGGCGATCTTGTACGGCCACGACAGTTTCATCAGCGGATCGGCGAACTTGCCGCCCTCGGCCTGATAACGCTCACGCAGGCGCAGGAACAGCGCACTCATGATCTGCACGTCGGTGCGCGCCTCGCCGGGGCCGTCGGCGCCTTTCCAGTGCCATTGCAGCCAGCGGCTGCTGTTGACCAGCGAGCCTTCCTCTTCGGCAAAGCAGGTGGTCGGCAGCCGAATCACTTCGGTCTGGATGTCGGCGCTCTTCACATCGTTGAACGGCCCGACGTGTTCCCAGAATTGCGAGGTCTCGGTGGCCAGCGGGTCCATCACCACCAGCCATTTCAGTTTGGCCAGCGCCGCCATCACCCGGTTCTTGTCCGGCAACGCGGCAATCGGGTTGAAGCCCTGGCACATGTAGCCGTTGACCTTGCCCTGCCCCATCAGATCGAACACCTTGAGGATGTCGTAGTTGGGGATGTCGAGTTTCGGCAGGTAGTGATAGGCCCACTGGTTCTCGGCGGTGGCATTGGCGCCGTACCAGGCTTTCATCAGGCTGACGTGGAACTTGCTGTAGTTCTGCCAGTAGGACAGTTGCCCCGGCCGCAGCGGGACTTGCGTGCGTTTCTTGATGTAGGCGTTGTAGTCCTGCTCCATGTCGGTGGGCAGGCTCAGGTAACCCGGCAGCGCGTTGGACAGCAAGCCGAGGTCGGTCAGGCCCTGAATGTTGGAGTGCCCGCGCAAGGCGTTGACCCCACCGCCGGGCATGCCGACGTTGCCCAGCAACAATTGCACCATCGCCGCGCTGCGGATGATCTGCGAGCCGATCGAGTGCTGGGTCCAGCCCAACGCATAGAGAATGGTCATGGTCTTGCCCGGCACCGAGCAAGTGGCGATTTCCTCCCAGATTTTCTTCATGGCATCGACCGGCATGCCGCAGATCTGGCTCGCCAGGTCGATGTTGTAGCGGCTGTAATGCTGCTTCATCAGTTGATAGACGCAGCGCGGATCCTGCAGGGTCGGGTCGACTTTGACGAAGCCGTCGTCACCCAGCTCGTAACCCCAGGTGGATTTATCGGTGTAGCTGCGCTTGGCCGCGTCGTAACCGGTGAACAGTCCGTCCTCGAAGCCGAATCCGGCTCTGACGATGAACGACACGTCGGTGTAATTGCGCACGTATTCGTGCTGGATCTTGTCCTCGGTCAGCAGGTAATTGATCAGCCCGCCCATGAACGCGATGTCGCTGCCGGTGCGAATCGGCGCGTAGTAATCGGCCACGGACGCGGTCCGGGTAAACCTCGGATCGACCACGATCAGCCGCGCGGCGTTGTGCGCCTTGGCTTCGGTCACCCATTTGAAGCCGCAAGGATGCGCTTCTGCTGTGTTGCCGCCCATCACCAGGATCAGATTCGCATTGGCGATATCGGTCCAGGTGTTGGTCATGGCTCCACGGCCGTACGTCGGGGCAAGACTTGCCACCGTCGGACCGTGTCAGACACGCGCCTGGTTATCGAACCCCAGCATGCCGAGATTGCGAATCACCTTTTGGGTGATGTAGCCCGCTTCGTTGGACGACGCCGACGCCGCGAGGAAACCGGTGGTCAGCCAGCGATTGACTGTCTGCCCCTGGGCGTTCTGTTCGACGAAATTGGCGTCGCGGTCGGCCTTCATCAGGTCGGCGACGCGGTCGAGGGCTTCATCCCAGGTGATCCGGGTCCATTCGCTGCTGCCGGGCTTGCGCACCTGCGGGTACTGCAGGCGGCCGGGGCTGTGAATGAAGTCCAGCAGGCCCGCGCCTTTCGGGCACAGGGTGCCGCGGTTGACCGGGTGGTCGGCGTCGCCTTCGATGTGGATGATGTTTTGCGCAACGTTCTTCGCCGCATCGCCCTGGCTGTACATGATCAAGCCGCAACCGACCGAGCAATACGGGCAGGTGTTGCGGGTTTCATGGGTGTGGGCAAGCTTGAAGTGGCGCACCTGCTCGGCGAAGGCCTGCGTCGGGGCCATGCCCAACGCGCCCAGGCTAGAGCCTGCAAGGCCGATACCGGCGACCTTGAAGAACTGACGACGGCTGAGATCCATCGTGCACTCCTGATCAGGTGGAACCCGGTACTGGTGCCGGGTTTGTTCTGGACAATCACGGTTGCGGCACATCAGTGCCGACTTTTTCACTGTAGACAAAGCCTCTGCGACCTGTGTGAAAACCGACCGTCGGCCATCCTTGGGTCACAAGTTCGCACCCGCAGAAGATGGGGCTTATCATGGCGGCCACGACCCCTCTCCGCTCTTAGAGACCGCGCATGACTTTCGATTTTGATCAGGTATTCGACCGCCACGACACCGGCAGCACCAAGTGGAGCCGCTACCCGGCCGACGTGTTGCCGATGTGGGTCGCTGACATGGATTTCGCCGCGCCGCCGGTGGTCATCGAGGCGCTGCAACAACGTCTGCTGCACCCACTGGTCGGCTACAGCGTGGCCCAGGACAACCTGCGCGAGGCCATCGTCGCCGACCTCTGGAACAAGTTTGCCTGGCGAGTCAAACCCCAGGAACTGATCTTCCTGCCGGGCGTGGAGTCGGGCTTCAACATGGCGCTCAAGGCGCTGGTGCAACCGCAGCAGAACGTCGTGGTGCAAACCCCGAATTACCCGCCGCTGCGCCACGCACCGGGCCATTGGGGTCTGAACAAGGTTGAACTGGAGTTCAACGCCCAGGCCGACGGCACCTACACCACTGCGCTGGACGCCTTGCTTGAATCGCTCAAAGGTGGTGGCGCCCTGCTCCTGAGCAACCCGCACAACCCGATCGGCAAAGTCTTCGACCGTGAAGAACTGCAAGCGGTGGCAGACATCTGCGTGGCCCAGGACGCCTGGATCATCTCCGACGAGATCCACGCCGAGCTGTGCTACGACGGCCGCGTGCACATTCCGACCGCGTCCCTGAGCCCGAAAATATCCCGCCGCACCATCACCCTGATGTCGGCGAGCAAGGCCTACAACATCGCCGGTCTGAAGACTTCGTTCATGATCATTCAGGACGCTGCCCTGCGCGAGCGGGTCAACCACGCCCGCTGCGGCATGGTCGACAGCGTCAACCCGCTGGGCATGGAAGCCACCCGCGTGGCCTACAGCGAAGCCGGCCCTTGGCTTGAGGCACTGAAACAGTACCTGCAAGCCAACCGTGACTGGCTGGTGGAGGCGGTGCGCAACCGCTTGCCCGGCGTGACCCTCAATGTGCCGCAAGGCACGTATCTGGCCTGGCTCGATTGCTCGGCGCTGGATCTGGACGACCCGCAGAAGTTCTTCCTGGACCGCGCCCGGGTCGGCCTCAGCCCGGGCCTGGACTTTGGCGACCACAGCCAGCCATTCGTGCGCCTGAACTTTGGTTGCCCGCGGTCGATGCTGGAAGAAGGCATTGCCCGGATGGAGCGAGCCCTCAAGTCCCGGTAATCGAGTCAGGGCAAACCCTAGCGTCAATCCGATCGAACTCAGCACGAGCGGGCCGGGTCAACCGGCCTGACTGCCATGAGACCCGGAGATTGACGATGACCGATTACCCAAAACCCCCGTTCCCGAAACAGGCGCAAGCGGTTCCCGGCTCCCAGCGCAACATGGAGCCGTACCCCGATTGCGGCGAACAGAGCTACACCGGCTCCGGTCGGTTGGCCGGCAAGATTGCCTTGATCACCGGTGCCGACAGTGGCATCGGTCGGGCGGTCGCGATCGCCTTCGCCCGCGAAGGTGCCGATGTAGCGGTCGCCTACCTCAACGAACACGAAGACGCCCAAGAGACTGCGCGCTGGGTCGAACAGGCCGGCCGCCAGTGCCTGTTGCTGCCCGGCGACATCGCACAGAAAGCCCAGTGCCAGGCGTTGGTGGACAAAGCCGTCGAGCGCTTTGGCCGCATCGATGTGCTGGTCAACAACGCAGCTTTCCAGATGACCCACGAAACCTTCGAGGAAATTCCCGATGACGAATGGGTGATGACCTTCGACGTCAACATCACCGCGATCTTCCGCCTGTGCCAGGCCGCCATCAAACACATGGGCCCCGGTGCCTCGATCATCAACACCAGTTCGATCAATTCGGACATGCCCAAGCCCTCCCTGCTCGCCTATGCGACCACCAAAGGCGCCATCGCCAATTTCACCGGTGGGCTGGCGCAGATGCTCGGCCCAAGGGAGATCCGCGTGAATTGCGTGGCGCCGGGGCCCATCTGGACGCCGCTGATCGTCTCGACCATGCCGGACGAGGAAGTGCAGAACTTCGGTGAGCAAACGCCACTCGGCCGTCCCGGCCAGCCGGTGGAGGTCGCGCCGATCTACGTGCTGCTGGCATCGGATGAAGCCAGCTACATCACCGGCCAGCGCTATGGCGTGACCGGCGGCAAACCGATGCTCTGAACCGCTTGCCAGAAAAAGTGAACCGCTGGACAGGGCGACCTCTCCATACCTTGATGGCCCACTCGGGTTGCAAGAAATCAGGAGGTCGTCATGTCGGGGCGGCATCGAACTGACCTCACGGGTCGTGTGCCATGAACTTCATCATCTGGGTGGCGGTACTCGGTGCCGTGCTGCTGACCCTGGCGCTGACGTCGTCGTACCTGCGCTGGATGCCGGTCACAACATCGGCTGTCTGTCTGCTACTGGGCGTCGGCATCGGGCCGGCGGGCCTCGATCTGCTGAAACTGCCGCTGGACGAAGCCTCCTTGTGGATGGAGCACCTGACTGAAGTCGCGGTGCTGTTTTCCCTGTTCGTCTGCGGTTTGAAGTTGCGGTTGCCGTTGCGCGATAAACGCTGGCGGATTGCATTTGGCCTGGCGGGCCCGGTGATGGTGCTGACGATCATTGGCGTCTGCCTGTTGCTGCATTTTGGCCTGAACCTGGATTGGGGCCCTTCGCTGTTGATCGGAGCGATTCTGGCACCTACAGACCCGGTGCTCGCGGCGCTGGTGCAGGTTAACGATGCGCGGGACGTCGACAGCGTGCGGTTCGGCCTGTCCGGCGAGGCCGGGCTCAATGACGGGATCGCCTTTGCGTTCGTGATCCTCGGTCTGTTGTTGCTGCGCGGTGAAGGGCTTGCCGCCGAATGGCCCGACTGGGTACTGCGCAGCGTGCTCTGGGCAGTTCCCGCCGGGTTGCTCTGCGGGTACTGGATGGGCCGTGGCATCGGCCGCCTGACCCTGTCACTGCGCATCCACAACGATGACAGCACCCTCAGCCCCAACGACTATCTGGCCCTGGCGTTGATTGCGCTGGCCTATGTCGTGGCTGAATCCATGGGTGGCTACGGCTTTCTGTCGGTATTCGCCGCCGGCCTCGGCTTGCGTCAGGAAGAAGTCAATTCCACCGGCGCCCACCAACCGCCCGCCGAGCACATGGTGCAACCGGTTGTCGGTCATCAGAACGTCGAGCCGCAGCAGGCGGTGCACGGCGATACCCAGCGGCTGGAAGGCAGCCAGGTGGCGGCTGGCATCATGATGGGCGACATGCTCGCGTTCGGCGGTCTGGTGGAACGGGCGATGGAAGTGTTTCTGGTCACGCTGCTGGGTGTGGTGCTGGTCAGTCACTGGGATTGGCGCGCGCTGCTGGTCGGCGGGGTCTTGTTCTGTGTCATTCGCCCGGCCTGCGTGGCGTTGATGCCATGGGGCTCACTGCTTGCACGACGCCAGCAACTGCTCATCGGCTGGTTCGGTATTCGCGGCATCGGCAGTCTGTTCTACCTCTTCTATGCGCTGAACCACGGGCTGACCGACAACGTGGCCACGCTGTGCACCGATCTGACCCTTTCGGTGGTGGCACTGAGTATTCTGCTGCACGGTATCAGCACCCAGCCGATTCTCGCCCGCTACGAGCGGCGTAAAAAACCGGGAAAACCCGAACAGGACCGCCCCTGACGGGTGGGTTTGAGCCCGGTGGTGCTTTCAGCTTCCCGGGTTGGTCACTTGAATGTAGAACGCATAGCTGCCGAGCAACATCCAGAACGTGGCAAAGATCCACGGCGTACGAATGGAAAACAGCAGTGACTTGCGGTAGCCCTTGTGGCTCGATTCCATTTCGCTGAACAGCGGCGATTCGTCATAAGCCAGCCCCATCAGCGGTTCGCTGCGCAGCAGTTCACTCTGCTTGAAGTGCCAATGATCGATGATGTCGTAGGCGGCACGGATTCCCGGCCAGGCATTGAGCGAACTGAGCAGCCCGAGCAGCGCCAGAAACGGTGGCACCACCAGGGTGAACAATTTGCCCCACTCGGGGTTGAGGTTGGCCATGCAGGACGCAAACGCAATCACCAGAAACGATTGCGCGGCCAGGTAGGCGTCGGTGCGGTTGGCCAGAATGCTGGTTTCGTACTGGATTTCCCGTCGGTAGAAATCCAGCCGTTCCTTGGGTGAGCCGAACATTTTGGCATCGTGTTCAGTCAAGGCTTCTTCGGCGGTCGGTTGGGTCAGTATGCGTGGCACGGGAAACGCTCCGGAAACAAAGCGTTTGGAGGCGTCCGGAATCGGACAAGTTCAGCTGGATCCCGTCCTCCCCCCCGGTTCACTTCATCGACTGGGCGATGATCTCCATCAGATTCAGCTGATTGAACGGTTTCGACAATCGCGGCAACCCTGCGGCAAAGCCTTCGAGGCGTTCGGCATAGCCGGTGGCGAGGATGATCGGCAGATCCGGCTTGAGCAGACGCACGGCGTGAGCCAGTTGCGCGCCACTCATTTTCGGCATGGCCATGTCGGTGATCATCAGGTCGATGACCTCGCCCTGACCGAACATCTCCAACGCCTGGGCGCCGGAGTTTGCACTGACGACCCGATGGCCAAGGTCTTCCAGCAGCAGGACCGTGCTGGTGCGCACCAGACTGTCGTCATCCACCACCAGCACGCTGAGGCGCGGCAAGGTATCGGAGGACACCATTGGGCCAACCGGGTTGGGGGCAACACCGTCGATGGCGACGGGCAACCACAGTTCCGCGGTGGTGCCCTGCCCCTGGGTACTGTTCAGAATGAATCGACCGCCCAGTTGTTCGATGAACCCGTGCACCATCGACAACCCAAGGCCAGTGCCCTTGCCCAGACCTTTGGTCGTGAAAAACGGATCCCTCGCCGACGCCAGCGTGGCAGCGTCCATGCCTTCCCCGGTATCGGTCACCCGCAGGCAGACATAGCGCCCGGCCGCCAGGCTTGAATCGTGCTGTTCGAGCACGACTTCGGGTTTGGCACTGAGGGTGACGCTGCCGCCCCCGGGCATGGCGTCACGGGCGTTGGTGGCGAGGTTAAGCACCGCCAGCTCAAGCTGATTGCTGTCGGCCAGCACCGCTTGCAGGTCTTCGGGAAACTGCGTTTCGATGCGGATGCCCGGCCCCAGCGAGCTGCGCAACAACCCGGTGATGCCCTGCACCAGTTTCGGGATTTCTATCGGTTCGGTCTTGAGCTCCTGACGCCGGGCGAAGGCCAGCATGCGCTGGGTCAGTGATACGCCGCGCAAGGCGCCCTGGGTGGCGTTCTCCAGCAGACGGCTGACCTTCGGGTCGTCGCCTACGCGTTTGCGCACGATTTCCAGGTTACCGAGGATCACCGTCAGCAGATTGTTGAAGTCGTGGGCGATGCCACCGCTGAGTTGGCCGATAGCCTGTATTTTCTGCGCCTGGAACAGCGCTTCACGGGTTTTTTCCAGTGCCTGTTGTGCCTCGGTGGCCTCGGTGACGTCGCGGGTGATCTTGGCAAACCCGAGCAAAGTGCCGGTCTCGCCACGGATCGCATCGACCACTACATGCGCCAGAAATCGCGTGCCGTCCTTGCGCAGACGCCAGCTCTTGTTCTCGAAGCGGCCCTCACGCACTGCGGTCTCCAGGGCCCGCTGAGGCTCACCGGCTTCACGGTCTTCGGGGGTGTAGAACATCGAGAAGTGCTGGCCGATGACCTCATCCGGCCTGTACCCCTTGATTCGCTGCGCGCCGGGGTTCCAGTTGGTCACCCGGCCTTCGGGGCTGAGCATGTAGATCGCATAGTCGGTGACGCCCTGCACCAGCAGGCGAAACTGCTGTTCGCTCTGTTTGAGGGTTTCTTCGGCCATCTTGCGGTCGGTCAGGTCGCGGGTGATCTTGGCGAACCCGAGCAGTTGCCCGCTCGGGCTGAAAATCGGATCGATCACCACGTGGCACCAGAAATGCGTGCCGTCCTTGCGTACCCGCCAGCCCTCACCCTCGAACCGGCCTTCGCGGATCGCCGTTTCGAGTGCCCGTTGCGGCAAGCCGTTTGCACGGTCCTCATCGGTGTAGAACCGGGAAAAGTGCTCGCCGAGGATTTCGGCTTCTTCGTATCCCTTGAAGCGTTTGGCACCGGAGTTCCAGCTGGTGATGATGCCATCGGGGTCAATCATGTAGATCGCGTAATCGACCACCGCATCGATCAGCAAACGAAAGCGCATGTCTTCGATTGCAGCGGACTTCTTGTTCTCGCTCATCAGGCTTGGCTCAAAGCAAATTCTCAATGACAGGAGTATGCGTCAAACCGGAGCAATGGACAGCGGCTTCTGTGTGGTCGAGTTGCCACCAGCGCGGCAGCAACTGCCGGATACGACTTTCGGCAAAGCGATCATCGATCAGCATCACCACGCCGCGATCCTGCTGGGTACGGATCACCCGACCGGCGGCCTGCACCACTTTCTGCACGCCGGGGAACAGGTAGGTGTAGTCGTAGCCGGCCCCGAAGATCGCGGCCATGCGCCGCTTCATCTGTTCATTGACCGGGTTGAGCTGGGCCAGCCCGAGGGTGGCGATGAACGCGCCGATCAGCCGCGCGCCGGGCAGATCGATGCCTTCGCCGAACGCGCCGCCGAGCACCGCGAAGCCGACGCCCTGGCTGTCGGCAGTGAATTGATCGAGAAAATCCTGCCGCGCCCCTTCGGCCATGCCTCGGGATTGTTGCCACCGAGTGATGTGCGGGTGTCGCTCGGCCAGCAACTGCGCGACCTGTTGCAGGTAATCGAAGCTGCTGAAGAACGCCAGGTAGTTGCCCGGACGTTCGCTGAACTGGCGGGCGATCAGCTCGACAATCGGTTCCAGCGATGCCTGACGGTGCGCGAAGCGCGTGGAAATCCGGCTGACGATCTGCACCTGCAACTGCTCGGCGCTGAACGGCGACTCGACATCGATCCAGACTGTGTCGGCCGGGGTGCCGAGCAAGTCGGCGTAATAGTGGCGCGGGCTGAGGGTGGCGGAAAACAGCACGCTGCTGCGCGCCGAACTCAGGCGCGGGCCGATGAACGCCGCTGGCACCACGTTGCGCAGGCACAGTTGCGATAGCGGGCGCTTGCGTTGGAGTTCACGTTTGCTGATGTCGAACAGGTAATGCGCGTCGAACAGTTCCGCGACCCGGCCGAATTGCAGCATCTCGAAATAGAAGTTCTGCAGTGCGCTGTCGAGCCCTTGCGGGTGATCGTTGAGGTAGTCGCCGATGCTCGCCGTGCAGGATGAGAGCGCCTGCAGCAGTTTTTCCGGTGCCTTGTCGTAGGCCTGATACGGCGCCGACTGGTCGTTGTGCAGCGCGTTCCATTCTCGGTTGACCCGCTGCAACGACTTCTTCAGGGCCTCGGGCGCGGTTTTGCGCACGTTGGCCAATGTCGCCTGATCGAGGGTGGCGCTGTACATCTGCCGCCCGCGTTCGACCAGGTTGTGCGACTCGTCCACCAGCACCGCAACGTTCCATTGATTGAACTGGGCCAGACCGAACAGCAGCGCGCTGAAATCGAAGTAATAGTTGTAGTCCGCCACCACCACATCGGCCCAGCGGGCCATTTCCTGGCTCAGGTAATACGGACATACCCCGTGCTGCGCCGCGACGCTTCGCAGCGCGGCCTGATCCAGCAGGCGCAATTGGCTGGCAGCCTTACGGGCAGCGGGCAAACGGTCGTAAAAGCCCTCGGCCAAAGGGCAGGACTCGCCGTGACAGGCCTTGTCCGGGTGTTCGCAGGCCTTGTCCCGGGCGACCATTTCCAGCACCCGCAGGGGTAAGGTTTCGCTGTGATCGAACAGCACTTGCGCCGCATCCAGCGCCAGTTTGCGTCCGGGTGTCTTGGCGGTGAGGAAGTACACCTTGTCCAATTGCTGCGGCGCCAGGGCCTTGAGCATCGGAAACAGAGTACCGAGGGTCTTGCCGATGCCGGTGGGAGCCTGGGCCATCAGGCAGCGGCCGGTGCTGACAGCCTTGAACACCGATTCGGCGAGGTGACGCTGGCCGGGGCGGAAAGCGGCATGGGGAAAACTCAGCTGCTGCGCCGCGCGGTTGCGCGCTTCGCGATGGGCCATTTCCTGTTCGGCCCACGCGAGGAACAGACCGCACTGCTGTTCGAAGAACTGCCGCAACGCATCGGCGCTGAACGCCTCGACCAGGCAGGTTTCCTTTTCCGTGACGATGTCGAAATACACCAGCGCCAGGTTGATCTGCTCAAGCTGCAATCGACAGCACATCAACCAGCCGTAGATTTTTGCCTGGGCCCAATGCAGGGAACGGTGATTGGCCGGTTGCTTGCTCAGGTCGCCGCGGTAGGTTTTGACTTCTTCCAGGCAGTTCTGCGTCGGGTCGTAGCCGTCCGCCCTGCCCTTGACCCTCAACGGCCCGAATGTGCCCTCCAGCGCCACTTCGCTCTGGTAGGCGTCGTTGCGCCGGGACGCCACCGTGCGATGCCCGGCGATGCCCTCCAGCGCGGTCGGCGACGGCGTGAAGCGCAAGTCGAGGTCACCGGTTTTTGCGGTGAATTCGCACAGCGCCCGCACCGCGATGCTGTAGCTCAAGCGCCTTGCTCCGCCCATTGCACGTAACACACGGCGACCGGCATCCGATGCGTGTTGCAGAACTCCAGCCAGCGCAGCTGATTGTCCTGCAGGCGATCCCCGGGGCCTTTGACTTCGATCATCCGGTAGGTCTTGTGCTGCGGCCAGAACTGGATCAGGTCCGGCATGCCGGCGCGATTGGCCTTGATGTCCAGCAGCAGACGGCTGAACCAGTGTTTGAGGTGTTCGGCCGGCAGACAGGCCAAGGCCTGCTCCAGCAGTTCTTCATTGAGCGCGCCCCAGAACACGAACGGCGATTGCACCCCCCACTTCGTCGCGAACCGCACGCGGATGGTGTCGGCATAACGGCCGTCGTCGAGTTCGGCCAGACAAGCCTGGAACAGCTCGGCGCGCCGGAGCTGGAAGTCTTCATTGAGCAAATCCACCGGGCCACGCTGGAACGGGTGAAAGAACGCGCCCGGCAATGGCGCGAAGATCGCCGGCCAGCACAGCAGGCCGAACAGTGAATTGATCAGGCTGTTTTCCACGTAATGCACCGGCCCCGTTGCTTCGTGCAGGTGCGCCTGAACGTGATACTCCACCGACAACGCCGGATCGAGACGTGGCAGGTGCAGATCCAGCCGTTCCACCATGCCCGGCGCCGTGCGCTTGATCGGTGGCCCGCCGAGCTTGCGCCGCAAACGCGGCACCAGCCGTTGCAGGCCCTGTTGTTCGGTGGCGGTTTCCGGCGCCTGCTCGGCGATGACCGCCAGTTCCAGTGCCAGTGCGTATTCGGCGCTGCGTTCCAGCACACGGATCATCCGCAATCGCGCGCCAGGGTAGGCGCAATCGCGATAGATCTTCAACGCCAGGGCAAATTCGCCGAGACGCTCGCAGTATTGGCCGATCTGGAACAACAGTTTGCCGCGCCGGCGTTGCAGCCAAGGGTTGTCGAAATGCAGCGCCGCGACCTGTTCGACGATCGGCTCCAGTGGTTCGCCCGCTTCGAAATACAGCTGGCAGTTGTGCAGAAACAGGCACGCATCGACGTCGGCACGGCTGCGCAAGCCACGGGAATCGGCGCTGAATTCGACTTTTTCGTAGGTAAAGATGCCAAGGTCGGCGAGCACGAACTCTGACCAGTCCTGATAGAGGTTGCCAAAGAACATCAGACGAAAGCGATCGCACAGGTCCATCAGCGTCAGGCTGAACAGCCGATCCGCCAGCGTTGGACACCACTGCTGAAAACTGCGGGGCTCGGGAAATTGTTCCTGCAACAGCGGTAGCCAGTCGGTTTTCTTGCCTCGGGGCTGGTGGATGGCCGGGCCGAAGACCTGCAGAAGCTCCGCCTTCAGCAAAATCTCGAACAGCTCCGCCATCGACAACGGTGCCTGTTCATCGAGCCAGCCATGCTCCAGCAGCGGTTGCGCCGCTTCGGCGATGTCGCCGATTTCCGTGTAATTCAGCTTGCCGGCCCGGAAATGCACGCCCTTGCGCATCACCATACGCACCAGCAAACCCTGGGACGGACGCGGCAGTGCCTTGAAGTCGCGAATGAAGGCATGTTCCGTTTCGCTCATGACATCGGCATAACGAAGCTCAAGCCAATCAAGCACCTGGCGGAAGTTGTTGAGGTAATAGAACGGGTCGTCGAGGGGATTGGCAGTCACGGTAGATTCGGGGCCATGGCAAGCGAGTACTGGTTATGCGTACAGATACCAGCCTACCCCGGCGGGCGCAAACGGAAAAGGATCAGTGGCACCGTGAACGCAGTTTTTTTTCACGTGTCCATCGAACTTTTTCGGGTGTCATGGCACCAACCGCGTTAGAGGACCGACAATGGTCGAAATGAATGAGGAAGCCGTCCTATGAAAATCAAAACCCTGGGTATCCCGCTGGCAGTCGCTGCGCTGTTGACGCTGGCCGGTTGCTCGACGCCAACGGTGGTCACCCTGCAGAACGGCACCCAGTACCTGACCGAAGACATGCCCGATACCAAAACCGAGGATGGCTTCTACGAGTTCAAGGATATTTCCGGCGCCAAGGTGCGTGTACGTGCCGACGAAGTGGCAACCGTGCGCAAAGAAGACTGACGGATAAAACATCAAAAAAGGCTGCGACCCTGTGGGATCGCAGCCTTTTTTGCATTCATCAGCGGGGTAACGCCATGCCCGGGAGGGAGCCGTCGCAACTGAAGGGACGCTCGCCGCGGCGAACCAGTTCTTCCTGCAAGCGCTGGCAGCGCTGACGCTCCTGTTGCGCCATGCGGTCGATACTCAGGTTGCCGGTCATCTCCGGCTCATGGTCTTCGCCGATGCGGAGGGTCACGAACGGTTGTTCAGGCTGGATATGAAAGCGGCTTTTTTCTTCGACGGGCTTGGCGTCTTCGCTTTTGGCCGGTTCCGGCAGTTGATCGGGTGTCACGCCATAGCGGCTCAGAATCGAGCTGTGAGGCAGATCGGCCCAGGCATTGGCCGACAGCAGCACAAGCCCCGCAACACCGATATACCCCTTGAAACCTTTCACGTGTGAATCTCCTGTACTCGTTGGCAGCCCTTGAATGACGAACGTTGCCGTCATGGCTTTAGGCCGCATTTCCTGTTGGTGCAGGGATTGGAGTCAGGGAATGGCTGGTGAGTCACTTTCGCGGTGGGGAGGGAGCACGCTCCCTCCCCATCCTTGCGGTCAGGCGATCACAATCCCGTCGGCACTCAGGCTGTTCAACGCAACCCCGACCAGCGTCACCGAATCAGCGCCGAATTTCAGCACCGTGTCCTGCCCTACCGTCGAGGCATGGGCGCGGAAGTCCTCGCCCGGCAACACGCCCTGCACGCCGAGAAACACCAGTTTGTCGTTGGCGGTGTAACCCACCACGCGATCCTGGCCGAACCCGCCGCTGAACAGGAAGGTATCCGCCCCACCGCCCGACTCCAGCAGATCATTGCCGGCGCCACCGACGAACACGTCATTGCCCGCCCCGCCAATCAGATGGTCGTTGCCGTCCAGCCCGAACAGCCAGTCACCGCTGGCCTTGGCCTTGAGGGTGTCGGCGGCGCCGGTGCCCTTTACGCTCGATTCGTACTGGGTGACGTTGTTGCCGACCTTCAGGCCGTCCGCCGTGACGCTGTGGGTCACATCGTCCTTGAACAGGCCCCAGAGAAATCCCGGCTCCTTGGTGACGATGCTGCCGATATCGCGGGTGATGCTGATCCCGCCGTTGGCATCGCGGATGTACAGGTTGCCGGCGCCGTCGTTGGCGAAGTCGAAGGTATTGACCGACTTCTGCAACTCCAGGGTGTTGTTGCCCGAACCGCCGAGCAGGATGTTGTAGCCCCCGCCATCGCGGAACGTATCGTTGCCGGCGCGGCCCTCCAGATAATCGTTGCCGCTGCCGCCCTGGATCAAATCATTGCCGTCGCTGCCGATGATGAAGGTGCTGCCCTTGTGGGTTTCGGCGTTGCGGTTCAGGTCCTGCACCCAGGTGTTGGCCCGCGCCGGATCGGACAGGTTGGCGACGATGATCGTCGAGTCCTTGCTGGTCAGGTCGTAGAATTTCGACTCGATCACCCGGTTCATGCCGTCGCCATAGGCGGTCGGCAGGTGCGAGATCCAGGTCGGAATGTTGACGATCGAGAACGGCAGCACGTTCCACGCCGCCGAGGCGTAGTGGTCGTTGAAGCTGACGATGTTGTCGGTCGCCGACTCCTTGGGCGCGTCGTGCACACCGAGCGAGGCACCGGTGAAGGTCGAGCCGTCGAGGGCGCGGAACACCGGGTCGTTTTCGTAGCCGACGTTGAGCACCTTGTCGGTGCTGCTCTGGGTCGGCGAGGCGTAGGCGATGTAGTTGGAATCCTGGAAAAACCCGCCCCATTTGCTGGTGCTCAAGTCCGCCATGCTGTTGACCGCCAGCCCGCCGAGGCTGTGGCCGCTGATCAGCACGTCCTTGCCGGTCAGGCCGTTGGCCTTGGCGAACGCCACCACATCGTTCATCAGGTTGCCGAAGGCTTCACCGACGTAGTTCTTCGCGTAATCATTGGGCCCGAACGCGGCGAGCAAGTCGTTGATCACGTCGCCGATGGAGTCGCCGATCAGGATTTCCCGCGGGCCGCTGGTGCCACGAAAGGCGATGCCGATCTCCGTGAGATGGCCCTGAGCGTCGTATTTGCCGAGGATTTCCACCTGGGCACTGGTGTAGCCGGCCTTTTCGCCGAAGAAGGTGCCGCGGGCGTCGGTCTTGCCCTCGTACCCCAGTTGCGAGGCCGTGATCGGGGTCCATCCGGCTTTTTTCACCGCGTCGAGCGCGGCTTTTTCCGAATCGGGGTTCCACGGGATGCCGGGGATCACCCCCTGCGAATCCGTGCCGCCGATCAGCGCGGTCACCAGCGTGGCCGGCAAGCCGAGGCCGAAGCCGTTGTGCTGATAACCGACGGCAAAGCCGTTATCGAGGTTGTGGTAGGAATACAGCGTAATGGCCATGGCGTCGCTGAACAGCGCCTTGGAATCCGCCGTACCGAAATTCTTGTAGTCATACACACCCATTGCTGTTGCCTCTCTCTTTGTTGGAATTGTTCAGAGATAGCTCACAACCAGAACGCCCCTCCCGAGGCGCCCCGGAGCATTTCAGTACAACTTTCGTTTGTCAGGCGAAGACGAAACTCGAATCCGACAGGTTAGCTACACCGACCCCGATCAGCGTCACGGCAAAGTCGCCAATCTTCAGCACGGTATCGCTTCCGGACTGCGCCGCGTGCTGCTTGTAGTCGTAGCCCTGCCCCGCACCCTCGACGCCCATGAACACCAGTTTGTCGCTGCCCTGGTAGCCATTGATCGCGTCGAAGCCGAACGCGCCGCTGAACAGGAAGGTGTTGTTGCCACCCACCGCGCTCATCACGTCATTGCCGGCGCCGCCAACGAAGGTTACGTGGGCCTTGTCGCTTTGCAGGTGATCGTTGCCGCCCAGGCCGAACAGCCAGTCGCCGTCAGCGGTGGCTTTGAGGGTGTCGCCCATGGCGCCGCCGCTCAGCGAATGGTTGTACTGGGTCAGTTCGGCGCCGTTGGCCAGGCCTTTGGCGGTTACGGTCCAGGTGATTTCCTTGCTGCCCCACCACGAACCCGACTCCTTGCTCACCAGCGCGCCGATGTCACGGGTCATGCTGATGCCGCCGTAGGCGTCACGCACGTACAGCGTGCCGTCGCCGTCGTTGGCGAAGCTGAAGTTCTGCAACGGCTTTTGCAGCTCGAAGGTGTTGTGGCCCTGGCCGCCGAGCAGGATGTTGAAGCCACCGTCGTCACGGAAACGGTCATCGCCGCCCAGGCCTTCGAGGAAGTCGTTGCCCGCCCCGCCCTTGAGCCAGTCACCGCTGTCGGTGCCGATGATGAACGTGCTGCCGGTGTGCGGCTCGCCACTGCGGCCCAGATCCTCGACCCAGGTCTTGCCCCGCGACGCTTGCTCAAGGGTGGAGACGATGATCGTCGAGTCCTTGTGCGTCAGGCCGTAGAACGTCGACGCGATCACCCGATTCAGGCCGTCGGCATACCCCAGCGAGCTGTGGGCCGACCAGTTCAGCGGATTGGCGATGCTGAATGGCACCAGGTTCTGCGCGGTGGACGCGTAGTTGTCGTTGAAGTTGACGATGTTGTCGGTGGTCGAATCGTGCGGCTTGTCGTGCTTGCCCATCGACGCAGTACTGAACGTGGTGCCGTCGAGCACGCGGAACACCGGGTCGTTCTCGTAGCCGATGTTCAGCACGTTGGTGCCGGTGCTGCTCTGGGTCGGCGAGGCGAACGAAATGTAGTTGGCGTCCTTGAAGAACCCGCCCCAGTTGCTCGCGCTCAACTCCGCCACGCTGTTGACCCCGAGGCCGCCGAGGCTGTGGCCGCTGACCAGCACGTCCTTGGCCGCGATGCCATGGGCGACGGCGAAAGCCGCCACCGCTTTGAGCAGGTTGTCGAAGGCGTTCTTCGCGTACTGAGTGGCGTAGTCCGACGGGCCGATGGCGGCCAGCAGGTTGTTTTTCATGTCGCCGAAGGTGTCGCTGTAACCCAGCCCGCCGGTGCCCCGGAAAGCCACGCCGATGCCGATCAGCTTGCCCCCGGCGTCGTACTTGCCGAGCACTTCGGCCTCGGCGCTGGTGAAGCCGTCCTTCTCGCCGAAGAACGTGCCCTGCGCCCCGACCTTGCCCTGATAGCCCAGCGCCGTGGCGCCGATCGGCTTCCAGCCGGTGCCGGGCAAGGCCTGGCCGGTCGGCGTGTAGGCATACAGCGTCAGGGCAATGGCATCGCTGTACAGCGCTTTGCCGTCGGCATTTTTGTAATCGAACAATCCCATGTTGTGCTCTCTCTTCCTTTCAAAAACGGCAGTTCTCGAAAGAACTGCCGCTACCTCTTAGAACTGCCAGTCCAGCGTCAGGCCCACACCGTGGTCCTTTTCGTTGGAGCCGATCAGCCCGTTGTAGTCCAGGTTGACCCGGACATCGCGATTGAGCGCCAGCCCGGCGCGCACGCCGACCACCGCTGCATCTCGATCCATCGACACACTTTGCACGGTGAACGCACTGTTGCCATTGACGAAGGCCAGGTGACTGTCGGCATCCACGCTGCTCAGGTTGTGCTGCCAGCCCAGGCTTGCACCCAGTTCCAGCTGATGTTTCTCCGACAGGGCAAACGTGCGTTTGGCCCGTACACCGAGGGTCGACAACACCACATCGCGGTTGTCTTCACCGCCCTTCAGTGCGGCGGCATCACCCTTCTCGGTGAAGCTGTCGCTGTTGAGGTGCACGTAGGCCAGATGGGCGAACGGCTCCAGGTTCATCGGTTGCAGGCCCAGGTCGTAGGCCGCTTCGGTGAACAGTTGCGCGGTGGTCGCATCGCGCTTGGTTTTCTGTTTGCCGCTGACGCCAGCGAACTGCAGGTCGCGTTTGACGTCGATGCGATGCCAGCTGTAGGCCGCACCGGCGGTCAGACGCAGTGCATCGATCTGATGCCCCAGGTACGCGCCCAGGTGATAGCTATCGACCGAGGCGGACGAATGCGTACCCTCGCCCATGCTCAGCGAGCTGTCGCTATAACCGGTCACGAAACCCAGGCGGGTATCTTCAGCGATCAAACCGTCGACCCCGGCCAGCAGGCCGCCGATGGAGCTGGTGGAATCGGCGTATTTCGACCCGCCATCGCTCTTGCCCCAGGCGCCCAGCACTTTGAGCCAGGCGTTGCTGCGGTCATCGGTCGGTGCGCCGGCATCGAACAGATCCCGCTCGCGCAGACGTTCGCCCACGGCATCGCGCAGGTAGCGGCTGTCGTTGATCAGCAGCGTGCCGATGGCTGGATGAATCTCGCCGGACAGTTGCTGGAAGGCCTCCTGCGCAGCGGCTGCCGACGGCGACAGCAACAGGGTTTCGAACAGGGCATTGCCGGCGCCGAGGCGTTCGGCGGCAGCACCGACCGCGCGCTGGTTCGGGGTCAGGCCGACACTGGCGAACGAGGCGCCGTTACGGCCGACGTCCAGTTGCACACCGCTTGCCGAGTAAGCCAGGGTGCCGCCGAGGAACGCATAGTCGGGCAACACCTGGCCGAACTGCCCTTCAATCCCGCCCGCTGCCTGCAAGATGTTGAACTGGGTGCCGAGCAGGCTGTTCACTTCGCCCGTGGTCAACAGCGTCGGGCTGTTTTCCAGCGACATGGTCACTGTCGCCCCTTCAATCAATGCTTTGCCGCCGGCGACGATCCGGTCGCTGCTGGTCGGCGACACTTCCACCGCATAGGTCGAACCCGGTGCGAAGGTCACGTCACCGGCCACGTTCAAGGTGCCGATGGAGTTGCCCGGCGCCACGGTGCCGCCGCGGTTGGCGGTCAGCGCGGCGATCCGGCCGTTACCGCCGAGAATGCCACCGTCATTGACCGTGACCGCCGATTGCAGCGAGCCATTGATTGCCAGTCGCCCCTGATTGACCAGGGTCGGGCCGCTGTAAGTGTTGTTGCCGGTCAGCACCAGGGTGCCGATGCCTTGCTTGGTCAGACCGCCGTGGCCGGAGATGTCGTTGCGCCAGGTGTCGAGCCCGCAGGTGATGTCGTTGCACACGCGCTCGGTGGGCTTGCCTGCATCGATGATCGCGCCGATGCCTGGCAGATCGGCCACGAACTGGCCGCTGCCGTAGGCGCCCTGGATGCGGAACTCTTCGGGAATGTCCTGCTCGGTGACGAACATCGCCGGGCCGTCGATGCCCTTGCGCAGGTTGATCATGCCCCAGCCGTACAGGGCGTCGATGCCCGGTGCGCCGAGATCGGTGGCCGTGGTGCGCAACACGCTGGCGACCTGATCGCCGGACATGTACGGGAAGCGCTCCATCAGCACCGCCATGGAACCGGCCACGTGCGGCGCGGCCATCGAGGTGCCGTTGTAGTTCTTGTAGCCGGTGGTCAGGTTGTCGGCGTTGGTGCCTTCGATGATCGAGCTGAAGATTTTCGTACCCGGTGCCGAGACGCAGAAACTCGCGGTGTAGCCGCAGCGCGAAGAGAAGGTACTCATGATGTACGGGTTGGCGCTGGCCAGATCCGGGTTCTTTTGCAGGGCGGCAACGGTGATCCAGTTCGGCGCGATGTCCGGAACGAAATAACCGAGGCCGGCGATGGCGTCCGGGTTGTTCAGGTTGTAGTCGTTGCCCGCCGCAAAAATCGTCACGATCCCGCTGCGCGCGGCGGCGATTGCGCCGTCGTAGGCGCCGCCGGGTTTGGTGCCCAGCAGTGTGCGGATCTCGTTGAACTGCAGTTGCGCGTCGTTGACGGTGAAGTGCGGGTACGCCGGGTCGCGGCCACCGAGGTCGAAACGGTCGGTGATGCCGATCCCCCAGCTGTTGTTGATAATCCGCGCGCCGCTGGCGATCAGCGCATCCCAGCCGGCCTTGTACACCGCGCCGTCATTGCCGCGCACAATGCCGTCTTCCGGGCCCGGATCGCCGTTGTCGGCGCTGATGATCTGTGCGCCGAACGCCACACCGTGCATCGGCCCGCCGTCACGGCTGCCGGCGGCGATACCGCCGACGTGGGTGCCGTGGGCGCCGAGCTTGCCGTCGGAACCGACCGAGGGCGAGCCGTCATAGCGGAACGCGTCCCCGGCTTTGACCGGGATATACGGGTCGGTGTATTCGCGGATCCCCGAGGTCACCAGGGTGATGACCTTGTTGCTGCCGGAAAACTCCGGGTGCGCGGCGTAGACCGGTTGGTCGAAGATTCCCAGTTTCACGCCCTTGCCGGTGTAACCGGCGGCGTAGGCGTGATCGGCACCGATGGCGCCCAGGCCCCAGTCAGCCTGAAATTCGGCGCTGCGCCAACTGCCCGGATCCCCTGCCCGACCGTTTTCCACATAGGGCGCCGCGTGTGCGCTGCCCCAGGTGGCCAGTGCGCAGAGCAAGGCGACGTTGAGGGTTTTCAGGCGAAAGCAGCCACCCGATTGCGCGGGGGTGTTGTTGTTTTTCATCCAGCGACCTTCCTTAGTGATGTTGCGAAAAATCCGTGTATTCAGCCTCGTGATCGTTCCCACGCTCCCGCGTGGGAACGATCAATCAGTCTCGATCAGTTGCGATCAGTCAGAACTGCCAGTTCAGGCTCAAGCCCACGCCGTGACTCTTCTCGCGGCTGGCCAGTTGTCCGGTGTAATCGAGGTTCACCCGCACGTCGCGGGTCAGTGCCAGGCTGGCCTGCACGCCAACCAGCGCAGCGTCGCGCACCAGCGCGGAGCTTTCTACGGTGTAAGGCGCACGGCCGCTGGCGAAGCGCAGATGTTGTTCGGAGTCGATGTCGGTCAGGCTGTGCTGCCAGCCAACATGGCCGCTGACTGCCAGCTTCTGCGCGGACGACAGGTCAAAGGTCTTGATCGCCCGCACGCCGAGGGTGCTGAGCACCGCGTCGCGCTGATCGTCATTGCTTTTCAATGCCGCAGCGTCGCCCTTCTCGGTGAAGCCGTCGGTGTCGAGGTGCACGTAGGCCAGGTTGGCGAACGGCTCCAGGGCCAGCGGTTGCAGGTTCAGTCGATAAGCCGCTTCGCCAAATACCTGAGTGGTGGCGGCATCGACCTTGGCTTTCTGTTTGGCGCTGACATTGCCGTACTGCAGGTCGCGTTTCACATCGGCGCGATGCCAGCTGTAGGCAGCGCCGGTGCTCAGGCGCCAGGCGCCGAGGTCGTGACCGGCGTAGGCGCCCAGGTGATAGCTGTCGACCTTGGCCGAAGAATGGGTGCCGGAGCCCATGCTCAGCGAACTGTCGCTGTAACCGGTGACCAGACCGATGCGAGTCTGCTCGTCGACGGCACCGTCGACACCGGCCAGCAAGCCACCGATGGAGGTGCTGTAACCGGCGGTGTCGTGGCGCGAATCGGTAGTGCCCCAGGCGCCGAGGGCCTTGATCCAGCCATTGCTTTGCGTGGCTTGGGCGTCATGCAGGCGTTCGCCGATGGCATCGCGCAGTTGCCGGCTGTCGTTGATCAGCATCGAGCCGAGGGCCGGGTAGATTTCGCCACTCAGCTGTTGAAAGGCTTGTTGCGCGTCGCTGGCGGTGGCCGACAACAGCAGGCTTTCATAAACCGAACTGCCCGCGCCCATGCCTTCCACGGCGGCAGCCACAGCGCGTTGATTCGGGGTCTGGCCGACGCTGGCGAACGAAGTCGCGTTGCGCTCGACACTCAGGCCGATGCCGTTGTCGCTGTAGGCCAGGCTGCCACCGATGAACAGATAATCCGGCAGCACCGCGCCGAACCGGCCCTGAATGCCACCCGCCGCTTGCAGAATGTCGTACTGCCGGCCAAGCAGGCTTCTGGCCTCGGTGGTGCTGAGCAGCGTCGGGCTGTTTTCCAGCGACAGGCTCACAGTGGCGCCGTTGATGGAGGCGATGCCGCCAGCGACGATGCGGTCGCTGTCGGTGGGAGACAACTCTACGGCGTAGGTCGAACCCGGCGCGAAGGTCACGTCACCGGCCACAGTCAAGGTGCCAATCGAATTGCCCGGTGCCACGCGGCCGCCGCTGTTGGCGGTCAGTGCGCCAATGCGCCCGGAGCCGCCGAGGGTGCCGCCGTCATTGACGGTCACGGCCGAGGTCAGCGAACCGTTTACCGTCAGCAGGCCGCCGTTGACCGTGGTCGGTCCGCGATAGCTGTTATTCCCGGTCAGAACCAGTCGCCCGTCACCGGACTTGATCAGGCTGCCTTGATACACCCGGCCGGCCGCCGCTGCGTCGCGAACCATGCCCACGGCGTAATCAGTCTGATCCTGCTGGCTGGCACCGGCCGGCACACCGTTCTGCCAGCCCTTGCTTTGCAGGGTCTGCTGCCAGGCGCTGTGCTCGGCGAGGTCTTCGCTCTGACGCTGGATCAGCGCCTTGTCGCTGATGTCATTGCTCCAGACATCGCTCTGTCCGGCCGCCAGATTGGCGTCGAACACCCCGAGCAATTGACCCGGCCCGCGCATCGCCCGGTACAGGTTGGCCACGCCCCAGCCGACCCGTTCGGTCGGTGCATCGGTCACCGAACCATCGAGCTGGGTAGCCGTGCTCAGCAGTACCTCAAGAGCCTGCTGATTGTTCATGTACGGGTAGCGCTCCATCACCAACGCCAGTGCACCGGTGGCGTGCGGCGCGGCCATCGAGGTGCCGGACTTGATCGCATAACCGCCGTCGGGAATGGTGCTGTCGATCTTCGCCCCCGGTGTGGTGATGCACCAGTATTTGGCGATGCCACACTGGTTGTACTTCTGCTGATTGCTTTGATCGAGTCCGGAGACCGCCAGCCAGTGGCCTTCCAGATCCGGCTGAAAGTACGGCAGCGCCGAGCGCACGCTGGCATTCGGGTAGCCGCTGTTGCCGGCGCTGAACACGTTGATCACGCCCCGACGGGAAACGTCTGCCGCCGCGTCGAGCCAGGTGCCCTTGTTCCAGTGCTGGGCATAGGCGGCATGCATATCCGCAAGGGTTCGATAGCTGACATCCGGCGGCTGGCTGCCCCAGCTGTTGTTGATCGCCCGCACGCCGGCGTCGGCCAGCGCGTCGTACACCGCTTTGAAGTAGCGCGGATCGGGGTTGGGACCGAACAGGAAACGATCGTTTTTGTTGGTGTTGCCGACGTATATCTGCGCGTTGTACGCCACGCCATGCATGCCGGTGCCATCGCGGGACGCGCCCATGGTGCCGACCACGTGGGTGCCGTGGGAGTCGTTGTTCGGGTTGAGGGTGCCGTTGACGTTGAACAGCGAGCCGTCAAGGTAGCTGCCGCTGGCCAGTACCGGGTGATAGCGATCACTGGCGAACTCGGGATGCGCCGCGTCGAAACCCGAATCCAGCGCGCCGATCTTCACGCCCTTGCCGGTGATGCCGGCGGCATAGGCCTGATCGACCTGCATCCGCCGCAGTCCCCAGTCGCGCAGGAATTCGGCACTGCGCCAACTGGCCGGATCGCCGGGTTTCCCGGCTTCGAGGTATTGGGCCTGAGCCTGGGTTGTAGAAATCACAAGCAGCAGAGTGCCGACCGAAATCGGCTTGATGCGTACGTCCATGTTCACCACTCTTTTTGTTGTTTTGGGTCGATGCTTTTTGCGTTGAAATTACGGCGTTATTGGGTCCTTGGGCCTTGTCCGAAGGCCTCATCCACCCGCGCCAGATCCTGCTCGCTCAAGGTGCCCGCGTAGTAATGCAACTTGGTCCAGGCCATGAGGTAGTCATAGCGTGCCTGTGCGAGGTCGCGGCGGGTGGTAAATAGTTGTTGTTCGGCGTTCAGTGCGTCGAGGTTGGTTCGTTCGCCACCGAGAATGCTTTGTTTGGTCGACACCACCAGCGCTTCGGCCGAGGCCAGTGCCTTTTGATAGGCGCGCAATTTGTTGACCCCGGACAGGCACGCGCTGAACTGGCGACGCAGTTCAATCAACGTTTCGCGGGTCTTGCCGTCCAGTTCGTACTCGGCCTGTTCCATGGTGCGGCTGGCCTGACGAGTCGAGGCCGACACACCACCACCGGCGTACAACGGCACGCTGACTTCGAAACCGATGGTGTTGGTTTCGTAGCGCTGATTGTAGGTGTTGCCGCTTTCCGACTCGTTCTGGCGCATCGTGGCATAGGCGCTGACTTTCGGCAGATGCCCGGCGCGGTTGCGCTCGACTTCGTAACGCGCCACTTCCACGGCCTGACGCTGGGACGCAAGGTTCGGGTTGTTGCTGATCGCCAGTTCGTGCCACGTGTCGTAGTTGGCCGGCATCAAGGCGAAGGTCTGAAAGTTCTGATCCAGCGGCGCCAGATCAGTGATGTCCACCGCCGGCACCCCGACCAGTGCACCAAGCTCCCGTAACGCGGCGTCCTGCTCGTTGCGGGCCTCTATTTCCTCGGCGGTCGCCAGTTCATAACGCGACTCGGCTTCGAGGATATCGGTGCGCGTGCCCTCGCCCTGGCGGAACATGTGTTCGTTCTGCTGGAACTGCTGTTCGTACGCCTTTTTCTTGGCCTGCGCGATGTCGATCTGGTCCTGGGCAAACAAGGCCTTGGTGTAGTTGTCGAGCACCCGTACCAACAGCTCCTGGCTCTTGCCGCGAAAGTTTTCATCGGCAAACAGCGACTGGGCCACGCCCTTGCGATAGGCCGCGTAGGCTTCGTAGTCGAGCAACGGCTGTTGCAGGGTCAGGCTCGAGCCGTAGCTGCTGTAGTTACGCTCATCGGTGCGGTTGCGCGCGCGTTCGTCGAGGGACGTGGCTTTCGACGAGTTGCGGCCCTTGTTGTAGTTGTAACCCAGTTTCGGCAACAGACCGGCGCGGCCGATGGCTCGGTTTTCAAGGCCTGCATCGCGCTCCTTGATCGCGCCGAGGAACACCGGATCATTGCGCAACGCCTGTTCGTAGATCGCGAACGGCCCCATGGCCGCCATTGCACTGTTGCCCGCGAGCAGCGCGAAGGCTGCCGCCAGCATGGAAAGCTTATTCATACAGCCGAACATCCTTATTCTTCGGTCAACGCGGAGCCGGCCCGATCGAGCAGCGGTTTGAACAGGTAATTGAGCAGTGAACGTTCGCCAGTGCGCACGAACATTTCCGCCGGCATGCCGGGCTTGATCACCAGACCGTTGAGTTGTTCCATGGCCTGATCGCTGACACTGCTGCGCAACACGTAGTACGGCACGCCGGTTTTCTCGTCGACCATCTGGTCGGCGGAAATCAGGCTGACTTCGCCGGGCACCCGTGGCGTCTTGCTCTGGTTGAACGCGGTGAACAGGATGTCGACCGGCAGGTGTGTACCGACCTTGTCGATCAGATTGATCGGCAGGTGCCCCTCGACTTCCAGGCGCGTGCCTTGCGGAACGATTTCCAGCAGGGTTTCGCCCTGACGGACCACGGCGCCTTCGGTGTGCACGCCGAGGTTGACCGCCACGCCGTCGGCGGTGGCGAGGATTTCGCTGTGCTGCAGGTCAAAGCCGGCGGAGGTCAGTTGCTCGGACAGGGTGACGCTTTTCAGTTGCGCATCGGCCAACTGGGTGCGGACCTCCTTCTGGTACTCCTCGCTGTGCTGTTGCAGTTTCAGCCGGGACTCAAGAATGCCCTGCTCCACCCGGCCACTTTCGCCGCTGTTCTCGGCCAGTTGCTGCTGAACCTGCGACAGTTGACGCTGGTATTCCATCAAGCGGTTACGCGGAATGTAGCCGTTGTCCGCCAACGGCTGCAGGTTGCTCAACTGCTGTTGCAGCGACTGGGCTTGCGCGTTGAGGTCTGTTCGGGCGCGACGCATGCCCGCCAGCTGCGCGTTAGCGCCCTCGATGCTCGCGCGCAGGGCGGCCTGTTCTCGGGCAAACGCTTCGCGACGGCTGCTGAAGAGTTGCCGCTGGCCTTCCAGCACCAGCGCCAGGCGCGGATCGGCGTTGTCGCTCAGTTCTGCCGGGAAGGTGACTTGCTTGAGGTTGTCGCGCTCGGCCTGCCAGCGCGCCAGGCTGGCCCAGGCCATGCGGTATTGCGCTTGCAGCGATTGCACGTCGGCGGCGACCTGGGTCTGGTCGAGGCGGAACAGAGGCTGGCCCTGCTTCACGATTTCGCCTTCGCGCACCAGAATCCGGCTGACCACGCCGCTGCTCATCGATTGCACGGCCTTGCGCTTGCCCGACACCACCACGGTGCCTTGCACCGGAATCCCTTGATCCAGCGGTGCCAATGCCGCCCAGGTGAAGAAACTGCCGGCGCCGACCAGTGCCAGAATCCAGCCCATGCGGGCGAAAAACTTCGCATCGCGCTCCGGGCGCTCGGTGATGTAGTCGTGTTCCATCGTGGCTTCGTTTTGCGTGTTCATGCTCGCGCTGCTCATACACCCGAATTCCTTGTCGTCGGCTGATACTGGCGGCTCATGCTCAGCCCGGCCGGTGCTTGTGCAGGCTTGTCGTTTGGTTGCGGCGGGTTACCGGGCTGGTTACCGGACAGCGCCTTGAGCACGTCGTGGCTCGGGCCGAAGGCCTGCAAGCGGCCATCGTTGAGCACCAGCAGTTTGTCGGCCTGGGCCAGCACCGAAGAGCGGTGGGTCACCAGTACCACGGTGGTGCCTTGGGCCTTGAGCTGCACGATCGCGCTGGACAACGCGGCTTCGCCGACGGTGTCGAGGTTGGAGTTCGGCTCGTCCAGCACCACCAGGCTCGGGTTGCCGTACAGCGCACGGGCCAGTGCGACGCGCTGCTTCTGACCGCCGGACAAACCGCTGCCGTCTTCGCCCAGTTGGGTGTCGTAGCCTTGCGGCATGCGCAGGATCAGTTCGTGCACGCCGGCCTGTTGCGCGGCGGCCACAACCTTTTGCGGATCGGCCTCACTGAAGCGGGCGATGTTCTCGGCGATGCTGCCGCTGAACAGTTCGATGTCCTGCGGCAGATAACCGATGTAAGGGCCGAGCTGATCGCGGTTCCAGCGGTGAATGTCGGCGCCGTCCAGGCGCACTGTGCCGCCGAGCGCCGGCCATACGCCGACCAGCACCCGTGCCAGGGTCGACTTGCCGGAGCCGGAAGCACCGAGCACACCCAGCACTTCACCGGCCGCCAGGTTGAAATTGACCATATGCAGGGTCGCGGCGCGCTGACCCGGAGGGCCTGCGCTAACTTGTTCAAACGTGATCTGGCCCTTTGGCGCCGGCAGCGCCATGGCGTCATCGCTCGGCGGGAAGGCTTGCAGCAAGGCATCGAGGCGGCGGTAAGCCAGCTTCGCCCCGCTCCACTGCTTCCACACGGCAATCAACTGATCGATCGGGCTCAGCACCCGGCCCATCAGAATGGAGCCGGCGATCATCATCCCGGCGGTCATGTCGCCCTTGATCACCAACAGTGCGCCCAGCCCCAGCACCAGCGATTGCAGACACAGACGCAGGGTCTTGCTCAGCGAGCTGATCACCGCGCCGGTGTCGCTGGCCTGGTTCTGCAGCCCGAGAAAGCGCGAATGCACCTGGAACCAGCGTTTGCGCAACGCGCCGAGCATGCCCATGGCCTGAATGGTTTCGGCGTTGTGCAGGTGGCTGGTGGCCAACTGGCTGGATTTCTGCGAGAAACCGGCGGCTTCGCCCAACGGCTTCTTGGTCATGTATTCGTTCAGGCACGCCAGGGCAATCAGCAGCAGCGCGCCCGCGGTGGCGAGTACGCCGAGCCAGACGTTGAACAGGTAAATCACGAACAGGTACACCGGGAACCACGGCGCATCGAAAAACGCGAACAGCGCAGGCCCGGTGACGAATTGGCGAATGTGGGTCAGATCGCCCAGCGACTGCCCGGCGTTGCCCTCGCCCTTGAACAGGTTGCGTTCAAACGCTGCCTGATAGACCCGCAGATTGAAACGGCGCTCGAGCTGGCTGCCGATGCGGATCACGATAAAACTGCGCACCACTTCCAGCAGGCCGATAAACGCGAAGAAACCGACGACCATCAGCGACAGCATCGCCAGGGTGGTTTCATTCTGCGAAGACAGCACCCGGTCGTAGACCTGGAGCATATAGATGGAAGGCACCAGCATCAGCACGTTAATCAGTGCGGTAAAGCATCCGACGCTGATCAGAATGCTTTTATAGTCACCCAATGCCTTGAATAAGGGAGCGGTGGCTGGGGCCTTCGCCATCTTCATTGATTATTCCTGAAATGGTATTTCCCGCCCGGCTTGGCGAGACTTCAAATTAATTGCCCGCCTTGAGTGCGGGACATACACCGTCAGTACTTGCTTACACCTCAATAACAACTTTCCGATTAAAACCGGCATCGGTGTTATTGCACTGCGGCTTATAACTGTAACGGGGCGCTTTATATTTAAACGGTCAGTCGGTTTCGGTCATTACGGCTGCTACGAGGAACGCTCAAGTGTAATCACCAGGCCCGACTTCAAAGTGCTCAGATAAAGCCCATCACGTTGTCGGCTGAAAAACTGGATTCTTGAGCCTTCCTTGCCGGTAATCGACAGCCCGTCCGGATCGGGGAACCAGCCGATGGCTGCGTCGTGCAACCACGCGCTCAGGCAATCGGCACCTTTGCCCAGCGTCTGGTTGGCTTCAAGATCGATCAGGCAAGTGTTCGACGGTTTATCTTGCATCGCCTGCGCTTCGGCGCTGTCACTGCGGTCGCTCAGGGTCGCTTGCCACTGTCCGGCAAATACCGATGGGTCTTCGAGTCTCAGGCTGCTTGCCATGGTTGTTTCTCCAGAAATCATCATCAGCATCGGCAACAAGTACGCCGCCGCTTTGCGGGTAAAAGCGAATTGGATCATAGGAAATTTCACTCCGGCACGTAGCCTTGCTTACCGGCCATGGCGATGCAAGTAAAGAAAGCGGCGCATCACGCACCGCTTTCCCGTGTTACATCACGCCACGATGTCGCTGAACGCCGCCTGGCCGACGGTGCTGACCTGGAAATCAGCCACGCCGTGCCCGGAGAAGTCGACCGACAGCAGGCTGTTGCCGCCCGAGGACGTCAGAACCGCATCGCCCGCCGCGCCGGTGAAGGCGCTGACGAAATGCAGGCCGGCGCCCTTGGTGATACCGGTCAGGTCGATTTTGTCCAGACCGCTGACGAAATCGAGGATCTGATCGATCGCACCCGGCTTGGAGTCGGAACTGGCCGCGAACACAAAGGTGTCCGAACCTGCGCCGCCCCACAGCTTGTCGGCACCACCGGCTCCGTAAAGGATGTCGTTGCCGGCACCGCCCTTGAGCTCGTTGGCCACGCTGTTGCCGATCAGCAGGTCGTTACCCGAGCCGCCGATCGCGTTCTCGATGGTGACGCCCTTGGCGATGGACACGTTGCCCACCAGGCCGCCAACGTCGGAGAACGAGGCTTCATTGAGGTTGATCTTCTGGTTCTGGGTAAAACCCGAGAAGTCGAAGGTGTCCTTGCCGCCCGCATCCCACACCGAGAACACCAGCTTGTCGGCCGACGACGAGGCGCTGAGAAAATCGCGACCGGCGTTGGAGTTGAAGCCGTAGGTGGTGTCACCGGTACGGGTGGTCATGTTGGCACCGTAGAGCTTCTGGATCGCTGCAATGTCATCCATCAGCGGGCCGGAGGAATAGGCTTCCACGCCGCCCTTGCTGAAGTTCTGGCTGGTGTTGCTTTCGCTCCAGTAGCTCATGACGCTGTAGCCGCGGGTGTCTTGCCCGTAGGTCGCGTCGTTGTAGGTCGGGTTGCCGTTACCGGCGTTGTAGTCGCCCGGGTGCGCCAGGCCAAGGGTGTGGCCGATTTCGTGCGTCAGGGTCTGACGACCGTAGTTGTTCAGATCCGGGTTTTTGTTTTGCGTGTAGCCACTGTTGATCAGGTACCACGACGTGCCGTCGTAACCGGCACCGGTGCCTGGCAGATAAGCGAACGCTGCAGCGCCATCCTGGCCGCCGCTGTAGTTACCGAAGGTCATGTGGCCGTCACCGCCCGAGGCTTTCTCGGTGAAGGTCACGTTGGCCACATCGGCCCAGGATTGCATGGCGAGCACGGCCTGGGCTTTCTGTTGGGAACTGAACTGACTGAACCCGCTGATCCCGTGCTTGTACATCGTGCTGGACGATGCCGAAGTCAGGAACGTGTAGGTGAGTTCGATCTTGCCGCTGCCATCCTTGTCCTGGTAGGCAGCGCCGTCGCGCAGCAACTGGGTGGCGGCCTGGTCGACGGAAAAGGAGGGTTTGCCATTGACCGTGAGGTTGCCGCCACGATCGTACTGGTGGCTGAAGCTATTGATCTGGTTATACGCCGTGCTGGTCGCGGCCAGAGGTTGCGGCGCCGCGCTCAACTGGAAAGCCTGTTCGGCGGTATCAACAGCGTTAGCTTTTACTTTCGACATAAACACACTTCCTTGTTTAGCAATGGAACAGTTTTTGTCCGATAGCGACAACCTCTGGCGAGATTGTCCTATCACTCGCCCAATGAAGGCGTAAGAAACCTGACACAATTTGAAATCTAACGTCTAGCGTTTTTTCGAGATCAAATTGAACTGTTCCGGGAAACTCCCGTAAACAAAGCGCCTGCCGCTGAAAGAAGTTTGCAAGTGTGGTGAATTTGCCTAATTGTCTGACGATTTCTTATTTAAATATTAAATATCGGTAAGTTGTTTTTTGTTAGCAGCGTCTCACTTTGCTGCACGTTATCAGTACAATGCCAGTGGTTTGATATCAAGTTGCTCCAACACAACATAATCAGGCGAGGGCTGTGCCACCCTCGCCTGTTTTTTTTCAGCTGCCGGTACGAATCTTGTTCCACACCCGCGTCCGGATCCGGTCGATGTTCAGCGGCATCGCTTCCAGCGCAAACAATTTGCCCATCATTTCCGGGCTTGGATAAACCTTGGTGTCGTTCTTGATCGCCGGGTCGATCAGGCTGTCGGCCTGTTCGTTGCCATTGGCGTAGTGCACGTAGTTGCTGATGCCGGCCATCACGTCCGGGCGCAGCAGGTAGTTCATGAACGCGTAGCCAGCCTTCTCGTCCGGTGCATCGGCGGGCATGGCGACCATGTCGAACCAGATGGCGGCGCCTTCCTTGGGAATTTCGTAGCCGATGTCGATGCCGTTCTTCGCCTCTTTGGCGCGGTTTTCCGCTTGCAGGATGTCGCCGGAGAAACCGACGGCCACGCAAATGTCGCCATTGGCCAGGTCGCTGGTGTACTTCGAGGAATGGAAGTAGCTGACGTACGGCCGCACTTTCATCAACAGCGCTTCTGCTTTCTTGTAGTCCTCGGGGTTCTTGCTGTGATGCGGCAAACCCAGGTAGTTGAGCGCTGCGGGCAGCAGTTCCGGGCCGTTATCAAGGATCGCCACACCGCATTTCTGCAGTTTTTCCATGTATTCAGGCTTGAAGATCAAGTCCCAGGAATCCACCGGCGCGTTGTCACCCAGCACAGCCTTGACCTTGGCGATGTTGTAGCCGATGCCGGTGCTGCCCCACAGGTACGGAAAGCCGTGTTCATTGCCCGGATCGTTGGTCTGCAGGGCCTTGAGCAACACCGGGTTGAGGTTCTTCCAGTTCGGCAACTGGCTCTTGTCGAGTTTCTTCAGCGCCCCGCCCTCGATCTGCCGCGCCATGAAATGGTTGGACGGAAACACCACGTCGTAACCTGATTTGCCGGTCATCAACTTGCCGTCGAGGGTTTCGTTGCTGTCGTAGACGTCATAGGTGACGCCAATGCCGCTGGCCTTTTCGAAGTTTTTGGTGGTGTCCGGCGCGATGTAGTCGGACCAGTTGTAAACCTTGACCGTATCCGCCGCCTGAGCGAGGGAGACGGCGAGCATCAAGGGTGCGAGCGCGAGGGTCTTTCGGATCATGGATCGATTCCTGTATTGGCTATTGTTGTTGGCAGGCAATCAAAAGGATCAAAACGTCAGAAAATCAGGACATAGGTCTTGCGCACGGTTTCCTGGATGTCCCAGATCCCGAGCGTGTTGGCCGGCAACATCAGTGCGTCGCCACCTTGTATGTGCAGGGTTTCGCCGCCGTCGTCCGGGGTGAACGTGCAGCGGCCGGAAATGAAATGGCAGAACTCCTGAGCGGTGATCTGCCGGCGCCAGCGACCGGGGGTGCATTCCCAGACGCCGGTTTCGACACCGTCGTCGCGCTCGACGCTGGTGGTCGAGGCAATCGCCACCGGCGTGCCGAGCGGCACGGCCACCGGGTTGGATTCTTCCAGTTGCAACAGGGCGGTGTTCTTGAATTGGGTGATGCTCATGGGCGTTACCTGTCTCGTAGTCAACATCGTTCAGTGCATGAAACCTTCCATGAAACCGGCCACCTGACTGGCAAGCTTGCGCCGCCAGGGCGCGGTCGCCGGATTGGCCAGGGTCTGGTCTTCGTGGACGAAGCTTTTGATGATCGCGTTGTAGCCGAGCCAGCGGCACGGTTCCGGCTCCCAGGCCCGCAGCGCGTGAATTCCACCGTCGGGCAGCACCCACGGCTGATGGGTCAGTTCGGAGTCGCGCTCGAGAATCAGATCGGCCAGGGTACGACCGCCCAGGTTGGACGCGCCGACACCCTCCCCGCCATAGCCGCCGGACAGCGCGATTCCATTGGCCCGGTCACAGAGCATGTGCGGTTTGAAATGGCGCGACATCCCGAGGTTGCCGCCCCAGGCATGGGTGATCTGCACGTTTTTCAGTTGCGGGAACAGCTCGCCGAACAGGTAGCGGCGCAGTTCGACTTCATCACGGGTCAGATCGAAGTTGTGGCGCAGCTTGCCGGCGAACCGATAGCCGCCACGGGCGCCAAAGATCAAGCGATTGTCGGCGCTGCGCTGGCCGTAAGTGACCTGACGGCTGAATTCGCTGAAGGCCTGGCCCCGACTGAGGCCGATCGCGTCCCAGGTCGCGGTGGACAAGGGCTCGGTCGCGACGATCAGGCTTTGCACCGGCAGTTGATAACGCCCCAGCGGGGGCAGCGTGACGGAATAACCTTCGATGGCCGGGACGATCCAGCGACTGCGCACGCTGGCCTTATCGGTACGCAGCCTGCCGGCCTGCCAATGGGTCACCGGGCTGCTTTCGTAGATCTTCACCCCCAGGCCTTCGACGGTTCGCGCCAGTCCGCGCACCAGTTTCGCCGGGTGAATAGTCGCCACGTGCGGCGCAAAGATGCCGCCGTAAGGTTTGGCGATACGGATCTGCTGCGCCAGTTGCTCCGGGCTGAGCCAGCGGTAATCGTCGTCGGTCAGGCCCTGGGCGTGGAGCTTTTTCAGGTAGTCGCGAAGACTGGCTTGCTGCTCGGGATAGCGCGCGGCGCAGTACAGCACCCCGCCTTTGCGGTAATCGCAGTCGATGCCTTCGCGTTCGAGGACGACTTCTACTTCATCGGGAATGCTGTGCAACAAGTCGAATGAAGCGCGGCGTTGTTGTGGCGACAACCCTGCCAGCAGGCGATCCTCGCCCAGCAGATTGCCCATCAACCAGCCGCCGTTGCGACCGGATGCGCCGAACCCGGCGGTTTGCGCTTCGATAATGGCGACATTCAGGTTTGGCGCCTGTTGCTTCAGGTAGTACGCCGTCCACAGCCCGGTGTAACCGGCGCCGATGATCGCCACGTCGACGTCCAGATCCTGCGCAAGCGCCGGGCGCGCGGTCAGCGGCTCGTCGAGTTGGTCCATCCACAAACTGATAGTGCGCCACGCCGGCATGCAAGACTCCGCCAATCCAGGTTTCGATGGCGTCGATCCTAGTGGCTGGACTCAGGGATTGTCTTGCGCGCGTGTCCGCAAAGAAATTTGCTTCGCATAAGCTTTCGGCGACTGCCCGGTGTGCTGACGAAAGCAGCTATAGAAAGCCGACAGCGAATTGAAACCGGCAGCGAAAGCCAGTTCGTCAATGCGCAGTGGTGGCGTGGCATTGTCCAGCGACTGCAATAGATGTTGCAGACGCGCCTGATTGACGTAGCGGTAGAAGCTTTGCCCGAGCACCTGATTCAGCAAATAAGAAATCTGGTTACGGCTGTACCCGCACTCCTTCGCCACCCGTTGCAGGTCGAGCTCGGGGTCGAGATACGGTTGCTGACGCTGGAAATACTGCTGCAAGTCATCGGCCATGAAGCTCAACTGGCGCGGTGACAGTCCCAGGCGACTCACCGCCGGGCGCTGACGGGTTGCCGTCGGGCTGGTGGCCTGTTCGCGCACCAGTGATGCATATTCGTTGACTCGCCAGATCTGCCCGTCCTTGACCGTGATCGCTTCACTGGAGCGGAACGACACCAGACCGTTACCGCCGCGCAATGTCACTTCGTATTGAATGAAGGCGGTGTTGCCGTCGATGCGAATGCGATCGCAATGCTCCAGCGCTTCGTCGGACTCGCGCGGCATGCTGACTCGCACGTACTCGCGCAGCTCATCGAGGCCGAGCACGCGGTTCTGGAAAAAATCGTGGTACTGGATGTCCGGGTGGTACAGCGCCATCACGCCATCCAGGTCGCGGTGTTTCCAGCGCAGGTGATAGCGCATGACCGTTTCGGCCGTGGCCGGAGTCTGTTCCGGGCCGTCATCATCGGCGTGCATAAAAAGACTCTTGGAAAAAGAACCGAGCTTGCCCAACTTCTGCCACTGCTTCAACAACCGGCCGTGATGGCATTTTGGCGATGATTGGGGTGGGCCGTGACTTACATCAAAAGAATCCGCGCAATCGCTAAATGAACTGAAAATTCTCACAGGAATTTCACATTCAGATGCTACTTTTAAAGGCAGTCACCGGTTGAGCCAATGAAGGCTCTTCCCACCTACCATGAGCAAACGGAAGCGCTCGATGAAGAAGGCGGGCAACACATGATCAAAGGCTCAAGCAAAGTCACGTTCCCCAATGCCTGCCAGCTGATGCGCTGGCATTTTCATCCCATGGGTTTCGAAGCCACCATGGATGCGCCGGGCAGTCTGGTCGCTCGCCTGTTCGATCGGGCCAGTGGCGAAACCCTGATCGCGATCGCCGGCATCCCCTGCGCCACGGTGATGAATGCGGCGGATGTGGAACGAATAATCGAAGCGATTGAGGATGAGCTGGAGACTTTTATACCTCCGAAATCTCTCAAGAGTTATGCATAACCAAATGATTTAGAACACAAAAGCCCGCTACGTGCGGGCTTTTTTATGGGCGCTGGATTCAGGCGGTTTTCTTGTCTGGCCGATGATCGACGAAGAACGGTTTACCCTTGGCCACCCGGTCCGATGCGCGAGGCATGTTGACCGCCTGAGTGTCCTGCGGCTCGACATACCAGTAGCAATGACTGACTGCGCGGGTGATCCCGACGTAAGCCAGGCGCAGGATTTCGTCTTTCTGCGCGCTGTCATACGGTTCGCTGTCGCCGGCCTTGCCCAGTCCGGCCATGCGATACACCTGATTCTTGTAAGGTGAACTGGTCAGATGCTGGCAATCACCCAGCAGGAAAACCGCGTCGGCCTGCAGGCCTTTGGCGCTGTGATAGGTCAGTTGCTTCAGGCGTCGAGACTCGTACGGCAAGCTCGAATCAACATTAACTACAGACTGAATATGCTGTTCTATCAATGACTTATCGCTACTTTTTCGATAGAGCATCAGGATTGAATCACCCTTTCGATAGTGTTCCGCCAGGCGCTGGCCGAGTGCCTGATCGTCGCGCTCCAGCACGTTGACTGGCTGTAAAGGTCTTTCTACGCCGCTGGCCTTGGCCTTCTTGCCGGCAATCGCCGGTGCTGCCCGGACGATGTGCTCTGCTGCATCGATGATGTGCTGATGGCTGCGATAGTTGTCGCTGAGCATCACCCGGGTCGTGCTCGGCGACGGGAACTCCTTGTTGAACTCCATGAAGTAGCTCGGCGAACTGCCGCGCCAGCCGTAGATCGACTGCCAGTCGTCGCCGACGCAAAGCAGCGATGATCGCTGCGCCCCGCGTCCGACGTGCATGGCCGGGCCGCGACTGCGGATTTGCGAGAGGCTGGCGCGGATCCACGAGACAATCTGCGGCGAAACGTCCTGAAACTCATCGATCATCAGGTGCGACATCGGCCGCAGCAGCTCATCGCTCAGCAATTTGAAGTTTTCCGGTGAGTGCTCGCTGAACAGGGCGAACATCCGGTTGTAGGTCATGACCGGCGGCTTCTGATCCAGCAAGTGATCTTCCAGCGCTCGCCAGAACAGGCTTAAAGCTTCGAAGAAAAACCGGTCCGGATCGTCCTTGGCGAAACTCATGCGGCTAACGGCGTCTGGAACATCCAGACCCAGGTTCTCGATGAAGCCTGCGGCAGCGACAAAACAATCGAGCAACGGCGCGGATGCCAGCTCGCCCTTGACCTTGTAATCGAAGCCGGGGCCGGCGCTGACATCACCTGCAAGCGTGGCCAATAAACGCTTTGACGACTCATAACTATCAAGCCAAATCAATGGCTTACGACAGAAAGCTTGAAACAGGGTGCGCTTTACGGCCCACTCCGCGCGTACCGTCAGTTTGGCGTTTGGACGACAAACCTGAGGACTTTCCCGTGGATCGAAGCCCAGCACGACCCAGGCATCCAGGCTCGGAAGGTAGCCGTGACAATGGAACGATGCGCCGTTGATTTCGAATGTCTGGCGGCTCGGCTCGATGCCCTTGATCGGCCAAGCCCCGGCGCGCAGCCACATGTCCTCGATCATGTCGCACAGCTCTTCATCGCGGCGAGCCGCCAGCTCTGTTACTGCCACCCGTTTTTGCACGTCCGGGTGATCGCGCTCCAGCTCTTTAAGCTGCAACGCGTGGCGGGACAATGGCTGGATCAATTGCGCGAAGCGCGGGTCTTCGTGGTAGAGACGGTGGTAGCAGGCGTTGAGCTGCTGGCGCTGAGCGTCGTTGATGCGCAGATCGAACGGATTGCTGTCGACGTCTTCATCCGCACCGGGCGCGCGGTGGCTGAGGTTTTCGAATGCCTGCAAGCGCTCGAACCCCGGCAGACTGCGGACCATCGGCAGGATTCGCGAGTGAAAGGTGCGCACCAGATCCTTTGCGTCTTTCTGACTCAATGCCCGCCCCCACAATGCGAACAGTTCGATCAGTTTGTTGATGAAGTCCTTGCGCGATTCGCGGGTGAACGTCACCACGGTCATCGAATCAAGCTCAAAGCCCAAGTAATGAGTCAGCAGCAGGATCCGCAGCACCAGCGTGGTCGATTTGCCGGCGCCGGCCCCGGCAATCACTGACGTTGACGGCGTATCGCTGAAAATCATCTTCCATTGCGCCACGCTCGGCTGAGCGTGAACTGGCAACAGACGCGCGACGTCGGCCTTCATGCGTTTCTTCAGTTCTGCGCTGAGTGGCAGACGCCAGTCGTCGAACAGATGATTGTCGATACTCGGCGGGCGATGCTCGGTATTGCGGCTGTCGCGGATCAACAAAACCTGGCGGCCTTCTTCCAGACCGTCAGCCTTGCCCTCCTTGTACCCGTAATCCACGCCGGCAGTATGCCCGCTGCGAAAGCCGTCGGCCTGGCCGTGCAGCCACGAGGCCCGATGCTGGGCGCGCAGTTGCGTCAGACCGTGGCCAAGGAAACGCGCCGCCAGGCGTTTGAACCAGGGCATCTCGGCCAAGGGACGAAGTTCGGGAGGAAGATCGGGGATGTGTTGCGCCACGCTGACGGACTCCGGATATGAGGCTGTTGGGGCTAATGGTGTCTGCATTTGCTTTTTTGTTCTAGCGAAATGCTTACAGGTCATTGGTTTAGGCGATGAACTGAAAGTGGGATAAGACGGTTTCGAGCTTTTCTCATATCAATTGATTCGATTGGAATGCCGCACTTTTTACGCTTTTTATCGATTATTGACTGATAGATGATGGCCGTCATCAATCACCGGTCTCGCTTCGTGGCTCAGGCATCACGCCCCATGACGAACCTTTTGAGGAGACGATCATGCTTGAACTCAGACCTTTCAGCTCGCTGGGCGGCGCCCATCACGGCTGGTTGGATGCCCACCACCATTTTTCGTTCGCCGAGTACTACGATCCGCAACGCATGAGCTGGGGAAACCTGCGCGTGTGGAACGACGACATCATTGCTGCGGGCACGGGCTTCCCGACCCACCCACACCGTGACATGGAAATCATCACATACGTACGTGAAGGTGCGATCAGCCACCAGGACAACCTGGGCAACAAGGGCCGTACCGAGGCTGGCGACGTGCAAGTGATGAGCGCCGGCACCGGGATCGCCCACAGCGAATACAACCTGGAAGCCACGGACACCAAGATTTTCCAGATCTGGATTCTGCCGACCGAAACCGGTGCACCACCGTCCTGGGGCGCCAAACCGTTCCCGAAAGGCGACCGCGAAGGCTTCGTGACCCTCGCCAGCGGCAAGGAAGGTGACGATCAGAGCCTGCGTATTCGCGCCGACGCACGTTTGGTGGCGGCCAATATCAAGGCCGGGGAAACGGCTGAATACCGCCTCGATGCCGGACGTCGGGCGTATCTGGTTCCGGCGACAGGTGTCATTGAAGTCAATGGCTTGCGCGCGCAAGCTCGAGACGGTGTGGCGGTAGCCGATGAACAAATATTGACCGTCACGGCGCTGGAAGACAGCGAGATCGTGTTGGTGGACCTGGCCTGACCGGCGAATCGCGGGCACAAAAAAGGGCGACCACCGGGTCGCCCTTTTCCGTTGCCTGGTTTTACCTGGTGCTGATCGCACCGTCCACCAGGGTTTGCGCTTCGGCCACCAGTTGCTTGAGGTGGTCGTCGCCGATGAAGCTCTCGGCGTAGATCTTGTAGATGTCCTCGGTACCCGACGGACGTGCAGCGAACCAGCCGTTTTCGGTCATCACTTTCAGACCGCCGATGGCCTGATCGTTGCCAGGCGCATGGCTGAGAATGCTCTGGATCTTCTCGCCCGCCAGCTCGGTCGAGGTGACCTGCTCCGGCGACAGCTTGCTCAGCAGGGCTTTCTGTTCAGGATTGGCCTTGGCGTCGACACGCACCGAGAACGGTTCGCCCAGCTCGTCGGTCAGTGCACGGTAGGCCTGGCTTGGGTCGCGGCCGGTGCGGGCGGTCATTTCAGCGGCCAGCAGGGCCGGGATCAGACCGTCCTTGTCGGTGCTCCAGACACCGCCGTCCTTGCGCAGGAACGAGGCGCCGGCGCTTTCTTCGCCGCCAAAACCCAGCGAGCCGTCGAACAGGCCGTCGGCAAACCACTTGAAGCCGACCGGCACTTCGTACAGGCGACGGCCCAAGCGCTTGGCCACGCGATCGATCAGACCGCTGCTGACCACGGTTTTACCCACGGCCGCATCAGCGCGCCACTGCGGACGGTTCTGGAACAGGTAATCGATCGACACCGCCAGATAGTTGTTAGGAGCGAGCAAGCCGCCGGACGGCGTGACGATCCCGTGACGGTCGTGGTCCGGGTCGCAGGCGAAGGCCACGTCAAAGCGCTCTTTCAGGCCGATCAGGCCTTGCATGGCATGGCTGGACGATGGGTCCATGCGAATCTGCCCGTCCCAGTCGACGGTCATGAAACGGAACGTCGAATCGACTTCCTTGTTCACCACGTCCAGGTCCAAACGATAGTGCTCGGCAATCGCTGACCAGTAGCGCACCCCTGCTCCACCCAGCGGGTCGACGCCCAGGCGCAGCTTCGCGCCGCGAATGGCTTCGAAGTCAATGACGTTGATCAGGTCGGCCACGTAGGTGTTGACGTAGTCGTGGCGATGGGTAGTGCTGGCCTTGAGCGCTTGTTCGTAGCTGACGCGTTTGACGCCGGCCAGTTTGTTGGCCAGCAGTTCGTTGGCCTTGGCTTCGATCCACTTGGTAATGTGGGTGTCGGCCGGGCCACCATTGGTTGGGTTGTATTTGTAGCCACCGCTTTGAGGCGGGTTGTGCGACGGAGTGATGACGATGCCGTCGGCCAGGCCGGTGGTGCGACCACGGTTGTAGCAAAGAATGGCGTGGGAGACTGCCGGGGTCGGGGTGTACTCATCGCCTTCGGCGATCATTACCGTCACACCGTTGGCCGCCAGCACTTCCAGGGCGCTGGCCCCGGCCGGGGTCGACAACGCATGCGTATCGATACCGACGAACAGCGGCCCGGTGATGCCCTGGGCTTCGCGATACAGGCAGATCGCCTGGCTGATGGCCAGCACATGCCATTCGTTGAAACTCAAATCAAAGGAACTGCCCCGGTGTCCGGAGGTGCCGAACGCCACGCGCTGGGTGGAAACCGAGGCGTCGGGTTGACCGGTGTAATACGCCGTAACCAGTCGCGGGATGTCGACCAACAGTTCTGCCGGTGCCGGTTTGCCCGCAAAAGGACTGAGTGTCATGCAAAACCTCTGAAATAGAGTGGTTCAGGAAATTACAAGGGAGTTTACTGGCAGTTTGTCCGGAGTGCGATGGGGTCTATTGCATACAGGCCGGGCGTTTGCGCACATCCGCCCGCGGAGCCAGTCGTAACGCATCCCCAAGCAGTCCGACAAGTATTAACAACTCGAGTTCGGCGCTGCCGGTTACACTCAGGCGCAGGTTCTGTGCGTGCAGCCCCTGAAGACTGAACAGCTCTCCCGGTGCAATCAGCACGTGTTGTTTAAGCAGACGCTGAAACACGGCATCCATTGTGATCGAGCGCGCAGAATGCAGCCAGATCGTGGCGCCACCCTGAGGTTCGATGATCTGCACAACATCACCCAGGCGCTCACGTATCAACTCGATCCATCGCGTCCGACGCTCCTTGAGCATGCGCTTGAGTACCGGCAAGTGCTGGTCGACCCGCCCGCTCCCATAGAGTCGGGCAATGGCCCTCTGGCGGATCGGTGACAGACGAAACGAACGCAACAGGAAGTGACGCTGCAGATCGGCGCGCCATTGTCGCGACAGGACAAACCCGTAGGGCGCTTCAACCCCGATGATTTTTTCGAACATGGAAAAAACCAACAGCCGGTCGGGATCCACCAGTTCGCGCAGCGGCTCACCGTCATCGTCGTCCAGCAACTCGCCATGACAATCATTCTCCAGAACCCAGGTGCCATGATTCGCGAGCAACTGCGCGACGGCCTGGCGACTGTTCTGGGGTATACGGCTGCCGTGGGGCATGTTCAGTTTCGAAGACAGCAGGATCAACCGCACCCGCTCGGTTTCGAGCATTCTCTGCAGTCTCTGCAGATCGAGTGCCCCGTCTGGCTCAATCGGGAGTTCGATAACCCGGACTTCGGCAGAGTCCAGCAGACGCAGGAGCATCCAGTCACAGGGCGATTCGACAACTACGGTTGCATGGCGCAATTCGAGAACGGCGATCAGGATTTCCAGCACGCCTCTCAGATCGGCACCGATGTAGACATCCTCGGCGTGCCAGCAATGTTTCGCCGATGAGGTGTAGCGCGCCGCCAGCAACGTGCGCAACTCCAGCTCGCCGCAAGGCTGGGCGGGCGCCTGCAAGTGCTGGGGATACTGGCGCAACAGCTCTCGCTCGAGCATCAGCAAAGGGCGATCCAAAGGCTGAACCAGGGCCGGCTCATCCGCACTCAGTACCTGCATGCCAGCGCATCTGGCGTTGACGTAGACCGTTTCCAGCAAATCACTGCCGCGCCCTGGCGGCATGATCGTCGATGTTGTCTGTGCAAAGTAACCGGACTTGGCCACGGAATAGACCCGGCCTTCTTTCTCCAGCAGTGCGTAGGCGTACTGAATGGTCGAAATCGATACGTTCAACCGCTCGGCCAGTTGCCTTAACGATGGCAGTCGAATGGGTCCCTGAATGCCCGGTTCGTTAATCAGTTGCGTCAGGTAGCGATAGACCGCCTGATAGGCAAAATCGGACGCCTGCGACTCACTCATGAGCAGATGCCCGCGGGCGCGTTCCCGTGACGGAGCAGCAAAATCGCACTCAACCTTCCGCCGATCGGTCACTCGCAGCGACCTCGTGCTCGGGCCGTTCATGCGTCTTCGCAACGTGATCGCCCATCCGGATTGCATCCATCGCATACAACCGGCAGATCAGCCGCAAAGGCATACCGCTGACATCGGTCATCCATTGCAAGACTTGCTCTGGCGCGTGCAGGCCTTGCATGGCACGGTGCAGATCCGGCATGGCGACCAGCATGCCCGGATGGCAGGTGCGCAGGAAGCGTTCAAGGCCGGCGCCGGCATTGATGAAAGGCGCGAACAGCAGGCAAACCAGCTGCGACTCGTTGAGGCCGACATTCTTTTGCAGCGAGGCCGCTGCCTGCGACCGCTGTCCGGCGAGATCGGACAGATTGCAGAATGTGGCGATGAAACGTTCGCAGATCTGTTCGGGTGTGTTCCTGCGGCGCATCGTCGCCAGGTATTGCTGCAGATAGTCCGATACACCGGCTTCATAGTTGCGCCCTTCGATATAACTGGCTTGCAACCCCTTGAGGTAGGCACCGACCAAAGGGTCGGTGCATTCCCCAGTGCAGGCTTCAAGCATCAGGTCATCGGCCTGGAACCCGAGGAAATCGCTGAGCAAGGGCCAGCGCTCCTCCATTTTGCCGACGACCATATCGTCGATGCCGATATAGCCGGTTCGACGGCAGGCCTCGAATTCGCCGAGCGGTCGCCAAGGTACCCGGTCGTCCTGGGAATAGAGTTCGCGATAACAATCGCCACCGATGCTGTCGAGCAATCCGAACAATTCATCAAATCCTCCCCCCTTTCGCGCCAGTCCGCCAAGGCCGGCCTTGCGTACCGCCCGATCAAGGCCGTCGATAAATTGCTCCTGACGACGTGCGTTGTCGCTACTGATCAAAGCGTCGACACCGTTATTCCATCGGGCGACCTGACCGTAGAACTCGGCAGTGGTCAGATACAGGTCGTCCCAGAGCGTGAGGTCCTCATTCCATCCACGACGGTGCCCTATCATCAGCAGGTTGAGTCTGCCGGCCTCGCGCCCCTCATCGCAAACAGGCGCCAGATGGTTGAACGGCAGGATCTCGCGATGATCCACCATCAAAAGCTCGACCCTTGGATCGTCGTGCAGGAACAGTGCACTGAAGCTGCGATGCATGTTGTGCAATGCCGAAGCCGGTACGCCATTGCAACGCAGTGTGGCGACCCGCAAGTGGAAGGTGGCGGGGGCTCGCCCGGCGATGCTCAGTTGCGCTGCGCGTAACAAGGCCAGACTGTAGCAACAGTCGCGTGTGCCGGATTGGGTCACCAATACCTTGAATTCACCGATGCGCTCCATGCCCCCGGCGGCAACCGCAATGCGCTGGATCAACAGCTGCAAGGCCGTGCGCTCAGCACGGGAAAAGAAACTCAGCAGTCGCTGCAATACTTGCTGGTAGACATAATTCATTGCCTGATCATGGATCGTGCTCATCAGTACTTCACCCGGTATCAAAGTTTTTAATCACGCACCCACGCGGGGCGAGCGCGCAATCAGTCTTCATTAATTAATAGACGCTGAAATGCTAACACTTAAGTTTTGTAGTTATTTGAAACAGTTAAGCGCATGGCATTTCGTCATCGCGGCCGACATGAGCGCAAGCCCATACACTGCGGGGCTTTCAGCAAGTTTCAGGTTTCCTAGGAAACTTCTTACAAGTCCCTGCACATAATGAGCACAAGAAAAAAAGAAGGGATTACATGACACCCCTACAAACTTTAAACAGAAGTTTGAATCGCGACAATAAACAGCCGATCGAGACTGTACGGAACAAATAGAATGCACAGACATGGCTCATTCCTTGAGATGAAAGTAGTCATTCAATTATCAGGGTCTGGAGGGCAATTAGAAGATACAGATCACGAGCAAAAACCAGTTCAGTTGCTGAACTTCCCCAGGTATCAGGCCCAGGGTTTCTCGATGTCTGAAGGATAAAACGCACAAGAGTCCGTGGGGCCACGGACTCTGACAGGAAAGGTCAGGCAGGTTCGATTTGCAGGGCAACCCGCTCGCGGCACGGACACTCGTCCATGTAGCGGTGAGCTTCGACAAACTCGTTGAACGGGAACACCCGGGTCTTGAGCGGCAGCAATACTCGGTCAGACGTGAGTTGATTGATATCACGCAAGGCACGTTGCAAGGCGACGTGGTCCTGGATGATGCCCAGCTCCGGCTTGCCGGTGAAGTTGCCGATGCAATGCACGAAGAACTGAATATTTTTCTGGAACGCTGCGCAGGCCGGGAACGGCGTCTGGTTGCCACCCTGCAAGCCGTACAGCACCAGGCTGCCACGTGGCGCGAGCACATCGCCAAGCAACGACATCTGTGGCCCACCGAGACCGTCGAACACCACGTCGACGCCGCGGTTGTCGGTGATCTTGTTGATCCGCATCAACAGGTCTTCTTCTTCGGTGACGATCACTTTCTCGGCACCGAGAGACAGCAGGTATTCACGCTCTTCCGCCGTTTTGGTGGCAGCAATTACCCGCACACCCAGCGCCTTGCCCAACTGGACAAAGGACGGCCCGGCACAGTGACTGGCGTCGGTCACCAGGGCGAACTGCCCGGGTTTGACCCGTGCCAGATCAACGTATCCGAAATAGGCGATCAACAGCGGCGTGTAATGCACGCTGGCTTCAATCGGGCTGAGCACGTCCGGGTACCGGGTCAGCGCGGTGCGCGGCAGAACGATCAGCTCGCCGTAGACCGGATAATCATTGGGGCTCTCGGCCGGGAAACTGGCCACCTTGTCGCCCACCGCCAGATCTTCGACGCCCTCGCCGACCGCGGTGACCACGCCGGCCATTTCATGGCCCAGACCGGAAGGCAGGCGCGCCTGGGACGACGCCAGATTCTGACGCCAGAGCGTGTCATACCAGCTGATGCCGATCGCCTCGACACGCACCTGCACTTCGCCAGGACCTGGCTGAGCAGCCGCATGCTCTTCGCATTTGAGCACCTCGGCCGGACCAAACTTGTGAAAACGGATCGTGCGGGACATCGCAAACCTCGTCAAAGTAACCTCTAATGCCCTGAACTCTATCTGGGCTTTCCAGCCAAGACTATCAGTGGCTATTAATAGTCGACATGCCTGTCATTGATTCCGCAGCATGGCCAGCATTGAAAAAATCCATGAAAAATCTGCTGCCGCCTTCTCAGTAAAGCTGAATTACCCGGTGCAGAGTACCAGCCTTTCCCCGTAAGATTCATGCCGGCCATTGTTCTCATATGGTCGCTCTCGTCAAGCTTGATGACTCTGCCAGGACTCCAGATGAATCGTAATGACCTGCGTCGTGTCGACCTCAACCTGTTGATCGTGTTCGAAACGCTGATGCATGAGCGCAGCGTGACCCGTGCGGCGGAAAAGCTGTTCCTCGGACAACCGGCGATCAGCGCGGCGCTTTCACGCCTGCGCGGCCTGTTCGACGATCCTTTGTTCGTGCGCACCGGACGCAGCATGGAGCCTTCCGCCCGCGCGGTGGAAATCTTCGCCCTGCTCTCCCCGGCCCTGGACTCGATTTCCACCGCCGTCAGCCGCGCTGCCGAATTCGATCCGGCCACCAGCACTTCCGTATTCCGCATCGGCCTGTCGGACGACGTCGAATTCGCGCTGTTGCCAATGTTGCTCAAGCGCCTGCGCGCCGAAGCGCCCGGCATCGTGCTGGTGGTGCGTCGCGTCAACTACATATTGATGCCCGGCCTGCTCGCCTCCGGCGAAATTTCCATCGGTGTCAGCTACACCACCGATTTGCCGGCCAACGCCAAGCGCAAGGTGCTGCGCCGCAGCGCCCCCAAGTTGCTGCGCGCCGATACTGTACCGGGGCCGCTGAGCCTGGACGATTACTGCGCCCGACCGCACGCGCTGGTGTCGTTTGCCGGCGACCTCAGTGGTTTCGTCGATGAAGAATTGGAAAAACTCGGACGCAAGCGGCATGTGGTCCTGGCCGTGCCGCAGTTCAACGGCTTGGGGACGCTGCTGGCAGGCACCGACATCGTAGCGACCGTCCCCGATTACACGGCGGATGCCCTGACAGCGGCTGGCGGCTTGCGCGCCGAAGACCCACCGTTGCCGACCCGCACCTTCGAACTGCACATGGCCTGGCGTGGGTCGCAGGATAATGATCCGGGGGAACGGTGGTTAAGATCGCGGATTCAGATGTTTTTTGGCGATCCGGATAGTTTGGCATAAGGATGATGGCAATTAGCCTCAAACCCTGACAAAATCCCCAACAACTTTAGGGTTTTCAAGGATCAATCCGATGACATGGCCAGTCACTTTGAGTCTCAGCGATGCTGTGTACTCTCTCAGTGTGGTGCAGAGATCCGTTTACAGCCTGGCAGAAACCTTGGCTATTCAGATCCACATCGAGCCCAATCGGATCGTCCTGACAATCTTCCCCTCCGAAAGCGACTTGACCTTCTCGGCAGACCGCGCTCGCGCACTGACCCTCCAGTATCTCAATGATTTTGCGCTACGTGATCACATCAGCCGTGAAACCGCTGGATTGCGCGAGGTGCTGGCACGCGCGGCACTTACCGGCTGCGGGATAGCTCAGTGACGCTTCTTGCGACTGACGCCCGCGTTTATCGGCTGCTTCCGTTGCGCTTCATGCGTATGAACTCCGGGCATGATCGAGACATCCTGCTCACCGCTGAAACGGGTGAGTACATGTACATTACTGATTCGCAGCTTCAGGCTCTCTGCCGATTCGAGATCCAGCCAGATACACCGTTTTACAAAGACTTGATCGCCCGTCACTTCATCTACGACCAAGGGGGACATGATCCTGTCCCCGAAATAGCGGCCCAGTATCGTAGTCGTAAAGACTTTCTATTCCATGGACCGGCGCTACATATTTTTGTCGTGACACTCCGTTGCAATCACACCTGTCAGTACTGTCAGGTTTCACGCGCTCCTTTGAGCGGTTCTGGACATGACCTGTCGGAAACCGACGCAAAAGCGGCTGTTGAGCGGCTGTTCGAATCGAACGCCAATACGCTAACTGTAGAATTCCAGGGTGGTGAGCCACTACTCGCCTTCGACCGCATTCGCCAGATTGTTGAGCGGGTGTCTATGCGAAACATTAGTGAGCAACGGGAAATCCAGTTTGTCATCACCACAACGCTGCATCACCTAACGGACGAAATCCTCGATTTCGCCAAACAACATCGCATCCAGTTTTCAACCTCGCTCGATGGCCCTGCCCCATTACACAATGCCAATCGCCCCACGCCTTCTCGTGATTCTTATGAACGAACCGTCAAAGGTATTGATTGGGTTCGTGAGCGCCTTGGGCACGATGCGGTCTCTGCGCTGACCACATTAACGTCGAGGAGTCTCGACCAGCCCAAACAGATCATTGATGAGTATGTGAAGCACGGTTTTTCAAGCATTTCACTCCGCCCTTTGAGCCCCTACGGTTTTGCCTCGAAAAGTGCGCGGCGACTTGATTACCCAATTGTGCGTTATCTGGCGTTCTACAAAGAGGCGCTGGCTTACCTTCTGGAGATTAATCGGCAAGGTATCTACCTGTCGGAAAGCTACGCGAGCCTGTTGCTGAAAAACATCCTGACACCCTTCTCTTCCGGTTATGTCGATTTACGCTCACCACTAGGCGCAGGCACGGCAGCACTGGTCTACAACTACGATGGCTATGTCTACCCCTCCGATGAGTCTCGAATGCTGTTGGAAATGGGAGAGGCGGGCCTACGATTAGGATCTGTTCACCAGCCGTTGCCCGAGCTCCTTGCATCGCCAGTCATGCAAGTACTGCTTGCAAGCGGCGTGGCTGAGGCTCTCCCCGGCTGTTCAGATTGTGCACTTGTACCCTACTGTGGCGCAGATCCTGTGGAGCACTTTGCTCGACAAGGAGATCCGATTGGTCATCGGGCTTTCAGTAGCTTCTGCAAGAAGAACATGGGATTGCTAAAGCACCTTTTTGGTCTCTTGCGAGATGGCGACGCCGACGTCCAGCGAGTTTTACTCTCCTGGCTAAACCGGCGCTCTTTTGCCGACGTTCGTTTCCCTGGTTATGGGGGCTGAGAACAATGTTGCGCAAAGATACCCATTTCGAGATCCGAAATCTGACTGAATCACGCCTGCTCAAAGTCATTACGGTTGTCGAGCTTATCGAGCAGGGCTTGGCAGTATGCGCTGGGGAGGCGGACTTCAGTGATCTGTTGCTCTGGCTACCCAGCGCAGAACTTGATCGTGCCCCTCATCTACTTTCGCTGCCAGTCGGTGGTTTTCTGACTCCCGAAGATGTTGCCACAGAGATTGATAGCCATCAGTTACAACTCCACTCGCCGAAAGACCCGGAAGTAGTTCGCCCGGGTGACGTCGTTGGCATTACTTTCGGCAGCACTTTGGTTCGTGTGCTGTATCGTCGCGGCTCGGACAGTAACCTGCTGTTCATGACGGATCGTTGCAACAGTCTGTGTCTGATGTGCTCTCAGCCCCCCAAGGACATTGATGATCGTTGGCACATAGAAGAAAACCTTCGTCTGATCGAGCTGATGGATCCCGGTGCAGAAAACCTCGGTATCAGTGGAGGGGAACCAACCCTCTATCGTGAAGGACTGCTGGAGATTCTCGCCAAGTGCAAAGTTGTGATCCCGCTAAAATCCATCCACGTATTGAGCAATGGGCGACTTTTCAAGGATCCCAGCTGGATTGAGTCGCTGTCCGTCATTGAGCATCCTCAATTGAGCTGGGGAATTCCCTTGTATGCTGACAACGCCAAAGATCATGATCATGTGGTTCAGGCCCCGGGGGCTTTCAGCGAAACCCTTCAAGGCCTCTACAACTTGGCTCGAGCCAACCAGATCATTGAGATCCGTGTTGTACTCAATCGCCTGACCACTCCACGACTGCCGGAATTGGCGCACTACATCTTCAGAAATCTTCCGTTTGTTCGGCACATCGCAATGATGGGTATCGAAAGTACCGGGTTGGCCAGAAAACACTATCAAGAACTTTGGATAGATCCGCTGGACTATCAGGACTCATTGAGTCAGGCCGTCTATTTTCTGTTCAATCGCGGCATGCCTGTCTCGATCTACAACCTTCCTCTGTGCTTGGTTCCTGCGCATCTTTCGCGTTTCACCCGCCAGAGCATTTCTGACTGGAAAAATCTGTTCGTCGACGCCTGCCATCAATGTGCAGCCGTCAAACATTGCTCAGGTTTCTTCAAATCTCATACCACAAGGTGGCAAAGCCGCGGAGTGCATCAATTATCAACGGAGGCCTTCAGTGCCTACGCAAGGAGCGCATAGTGAAACTGCTTGAGCACTGGAAAGTCCTGATTGGAGGGATAACCCTGTTGCCGTTTACCGGTACCACTTTGACACAGGCTAGCCAGATGCCGCTTGCTGATTCGAATTGGCAACCCAATGACAAAACCCAACCGCCAGTCTTCACTGACACGCTTAACGCACCCGGTGCAGTGAACATCTACGCGGCCCATCGCTCGCACAGCTCACACCGTTCGCACAGCTCTCATAGCTCCCACTACAGCGGCTCTGGTGGCTATAGCGCACCTCGCTATTACAGCCCACCCGCTACAAGCACCCGCAGCTACGGTGCGCCAAGAACGTCGGCCTATGAGTCTGGCAATACTTCCGGTTCCTCGACGGGCAACTCTTTCTATCAACCCTCTGGAGCTGCTACAAGCACCAATACGGCAACGTCTAAAACCCGTCAGGCAAATGAACAGAGAAGTAATCTTGTCATCCGTGTGCAGACAGCGTTGATGGTGCGCAAGTATTACCAAGGCGCTATTGATGGTGTATTGGGCAATTCAACCCGTGGTGCACTGATGGCATTTCAAATGGACAATGCGTTAACCGTAAATGGCAGGATGGATACGCCAACGCTGAACTCCTTGGGTATTCGCATTCCTTAGAAACCGCCTCTGTTTCAGAGCCCTGTATGTTGGGTACGCTGAGTTGCATCGTTGCTCACTGTGCAACACAGCTTTACCACAACCCCAATTGATAGCCCCCTAACGAAAGGCGCATGCTAGAGGGCTTCACTCGGGCTTATATCATTCCGAATGATAGTTACCTTCGTGTCATTCGATTCGTTTGCTACTAACCCGCCGAGCATCATCCGCCCATCTTCAATACATTGGCGGATGCATCCATGGAACAATCACTCAAACATTTGCGCTTCCCGTTGGCTATGTTGGCCGTACTGGTGATGAGCGCCTGTGGCAAGACTCCGGAAACCGCTGCGGCCATGCCTGCTGCCAAAGTCAGCGTGGCCAAGGTGCTGGAACAACCGGTCAACGAGTGGGACGAATTCACCGGGCGCCTGGAGGCGCCGGAAACCGTTGAAATCCGTCCGCGGGTCTCCGGCCAGATCGACGACGTCGCCTTCACCGAAGGTGCACTGGTCAAGAAAGGCGACCTGCTGTTCCAGATCGACCCGCGTCCGTTCCAGGCTGAGGTCCGCCGCCTCGAAGCTCTGGTTGCCCAGGCCCGTGCCAACGCCACCCGCAGTGAAAACGAAGCCGGCCGTGGCGAACGTCTGCGTGCCAGCAACGCCATTTCCGCTGAGCTGGCTGATTCGCGCACCAGCGCTGCACAGGAAGCACGCGCCGCTGTCGGCGCGCTGCAAGCGCAACTGGATCTGGCCAAACTCAACCTGAGTTTCACCCGCGTCACAGCGCCCATCAGCGGCCGCGTCAGCCGCGCCGAGATCACCGCCGGTAACCTGGTGACTGCCGACACCACCCCGCTGACCAGCGTTGTATCCACCGACAAGGTCTACGCCTACTTCGACGCGGATGAACGTGTGTTCCTCAAATACACCCAGCTCGCCCGTCAGGGTCAGCGCGGCGCCACCACTCCGGTGTACATGGGCCTGTCCAATGAAGACGGCAACCCGCACCTGGGCCAGATGAACTTCGTCGACAACCAGGCCAACCCGAAGACCGGCACCATCCGTGGTCGCGCCGTGTTCGACAACAGCGACGGCACCTACACCCCGGGTCTGTATGCACGCCTGAAGCTGGTCGGCAGCGGCACCTACAACGCCATGTTGATCAATGACGAAGCGGTCGGTACCGACCTCGGCAAGAAGTTCGTACTGGTGATGGACGGCGACAACAAGACCGCCTACCGCGCCGTCGAACTCGGTCCGAAGATCGAAGGCCTGCGCATCGTGCGCAGCGGCCTGAACAAGGACGACACGATCATCGTCAAGGGTCTGCAACGGGTTCGTCCTGGCTCCCCGGTTTCGCCTGAAGTGATCCCGATGGCCAGCGAGCAAACCCTTGCCGCTCTCGCTCAACAACGACAAGCGCTGGAAGCCAGCAACCTGCCTAAAGTCGCACCTGCCAAAGGCGCGCCGGGTTCGGTTGTGAAACTGGCTGCTGCGACCCCACGCGGTTAAGGGACGACAACTCCGATGAATTTTTCCCAATTCTTCATTTCACGGCCGATCTTCGCAGCGGTGCTTTCGCTGTTGATCCTGATCGCCGGTGCGATTTCGCTGTTCCAGTTGCCGATCAGCGAATACCCGGAAGTCGTGCCACCGACCGTGGTGGTGCGTGCCAACTTCCCGGGCGCCAACCCAAAAGTCATCGGTGAAACCGTGGCGGCTCCGCTGGAGCAGGCCATCACCGGCGTCGAGAACATGCTGTACATGTCCTCGCAGTCCACCGCTGACGGCAAGATCACCCTGACCATCACCTTCGCCCTGGGCACCGACCTGGACAACGCGCAGGTGCAGGTACAGAACCGTGTGACCCGAACCGAGCCGAAACTTCCCGAGGAAGTGACGCGCATCGGTATCACCGTCGACAAGGCCTCGCCCGACCTGACCATGGTTGTGCACTTGACCTCGCCGGACAAACGCTACGACATGCTGTACCTGTCCAACTACGCGATCCTCAACATCAAGGATGAGCTCGCTCGCCTCGGTGGTGTCGGTGACGTGCAACTGTTCGGCATGGGCGACTACTCGCTGCGGGTATGGCTCGACCCGAACAAGACCGCTTCGCGCAATCTGACCGCGACGGATGTAGTGACCGCCATTCGCGAACAGAACCGTCAGGTGGCCGCCGGTCAACTGGGTGCTCCGCCTGCTCCGACGGCGCAAAGCTTCCAGCTGTCGATCAACACTCAGGGCCGCCTGGTCTCCGAGGAAGAGTTCGAGAACATCGTCATTCGCGCCGGCGACAATGGTGAAATCACTCGTCTTAAGGACATCGCCCGCGTCGAACTGGGATCCAGCCAATACGCCCTGCGTTCGTTGCTGAACAACCAGCCAGCCGTAGCGATCCCGATCTTCCAGCGTCCTGGCTCCAACGCCATCGAAATCTCGAACGAAGTTCGCGGCAAGATGGAAGAACTGAAGAAAAGCTTCCCGCAAGGCATGGACTACAGCATCGTCTATGACCCGACAATCTTTGTGCGCGGCTCTATCGAGGCGGTGGTTCACACCCTCTTCGAAGCACTGATTCTCGTGGTTCTGGTGGTGATCCTGTTCCTGCAGACCTGGCGCGCCTCGATCATTCCATTGGTGGCGGTGCCGGTATCGTTGATCGGTACGTTTGCGGTAATGCACCTGTTCGGTTTCTCGCTCAACGCCCTGTCGTTGTTCGGCCTGGTACTGGCGATCGGTATCGTGGTGGACGACGCCATCGTGGTGGTGGAGAACGTCGAGCGGAACATTGAACTGGGGCTCAACCCCTTCGATGCGACCAAGAAGGCCATGGGCGAAGTGACGGGCCCGATCATTGCCACGGCGCTGGTGCTGTGTGCGGTGTTCGTACCGGCGGCGTTCATCTCGGGCCTGACCGGTCAGTTCTACAAGCAGTTCGCACTGACCATCGCGATCTCGACCGTGATCTCGGCCTTCAACTCACTGACCCTGTCGCCAGCGCTGGCCGCCGTATTGCTCAAAGGCCACGACGCGCCGAAAGACCGTTTCTCGCGAGTGCTGGACAAGATCTTCGGCGGCTGGCTGTTCCGTCCGTTCAACCGTTTCTTCGACCGCGCCAGTCATGGCTACGTCGGTACCGTGCGCCGGGTCATCCGTGGCAGCGGCATCGCCCTCTTCCTGTACGCAGGCCTGATGGTGCTGACCTTCTTCGGTTTCTCCAGCACGCCGACCGGTTTCGTACCCGGCCAGGACAAGCAATACCTGGTGGCCTTCGCACAACTGCCGGACGCCGCGAGCCTGGATCGTACCGAAGACGTGATCAAGCGCATGTCCGACCTGGCACTGAAACAGCCGGGCGTGGAAAGTGCAGTAGCGTTCCCGGGCCTGTCGATCAACGGCTTCACCAACAGCCCGAACGCCGGCATCGTGTTCGTGACTCTGAAACCGTTCGACGAGCGTAAGGACCCGAGCATGTCCGCCGGTGCGATTGCCGGTGCCTTGAACGGCCAGTACGCCGGGATTCAGGAAGCCTACATGGCAATCTTCCCGCCGCCGCCGGTACAGGGGCTGGGTACCATCGGAGGTTTCCGCCTGCAGATCGAAGACCGGGGCAACCTGGGCTACGAAGAGCTGTACAAAGAAACCATGAACATTATTGCCAAGAGCCATAACGTTCCGGAACTGGCCAACCTGTTCACCAGCTACACCGTGAACGTGCCGCAGGTCGATGCCGCCATCGACCGGGAAAAAGCCAAGACCCACGGCGTGGCCATCAGCGACATCTTCGACACCCTGCAGATCTACCTGGGTTCGCTGTATGCCAACGACTTCAACCGCTTCGGGCGCACCTACCAGGTCAACGTTCAGGCCGAGCAACAGTTCCGCCTCGAATCCGACCAGATCGGCCAGCTGAAGGTACGCAACAACAAAGGCGAAATGATCCCGCTGGCGACCTTCATCAAGGTCAGCGACACCTCGGGCCCGGATCGCGTGATGCACTACAACGGCTTCATCACTGCTGAAATCAACGGTGCGGCAGCCCCGGGCTACAGCTCCGGACAGGCCGAAAAAGCCATCGAGAAACTGCTCAAGGATGAACTTCCGAACGGCATGACCTACGAGTGGACCGACCTGACCTACCAGCAGATTCTGTCCGGCAACACTGCGCTGTTCGTGTTCCCGCTCTGCGTATTGCTGGCGTTCCTGGTGCTTGCGGCTCAATACGAAAGCTGGAGCCTGCCACTGGCGGTGATCCTGATCGTACCGATGACCCTGCTGTCGGCCATCACCGGTGTGATCATCTCCGGCGGCGACAACAACATCTTCACCCAGATCGGTCTGATCGTACTGGTGGGCCTGGCGTGCAAGAACGCGATTCTGATTGTCGAGTTCGCCAAGGATAAGCAGGAAGAAGGCCTCGATCCGCTGGCCGCTGTACTGGAAGCCTGTCGTCTGCGTCTGCGGCCGATCCTGATGACCTCGTTCGCGTTCATCATGGGGGTGGTGCCACTGGTGTTCTCCAGCGGTGCCGGTGCCGAGATGCGTCATGCCATGGGTGTGGCGGTGTTCTCCGGGATGCTCGGCGTAACCTTCTTCGGGCTGCTGTTGACCCCCGTGTTCTATGTGCTGATCCGCAACTTCGTGGAGCGCGGTGAAGCGCGCAAAGCGGCCAAGGCGCACACTCTTCAAAAGCCACTGGAGGCGCATCAATGAGTCTGAAAGTCTTCCTGCCGAGCCTGCTGGTGCTGGCCCTGAGTGCCTGCGCCGTCGGCCCTGACTACAAGACCCCGACGACGGAGGCGGCGAACATCACGTCCGCCACCGACGGCGCCGCCGGCCAGAAGAACTTCGACCGTTCGAAATTCGAAGGCATCTGGTGGCAGCAGTTCGACGATCCGACCCTCAACCAGTTGGTGACTCAATCGCTGCAAGGCAACCGTGAACTGCGCGTGGCGTTCGCCCGCTGGAAAGCCGCCCGGGCGATCCGTGACGACGCCAGCAATGATGCGATGCCGACCATCACCAGCCGCGCCAGCAGTGACCTGGCCAAGGGACAGATCCCCGGCCAGACCACTAACCGGGTCAACAGCGAGCGCTATGACCTGGGTCTGGACATGGCCTGGGAGCTGGACCTGTTCGGACGCATCCAGCGCAATCTGGAAGCCAGCGACGCCGACCAGCAAGCCGCTGAAGCCGATCTGTACCAACTGCAAGTCACCATGATTGCCGAACTGGTGGACGCTTACGGTCAACTGCGCGGTGCTCAGCTGCGGGAAAAGATCGCGCTGGCCAACCTGAACAACCAGCAGGAATCGCGCAAGATCACCATCAGTCTGCGTGACGCCGGCGTGGGCGATCAACTCGATGTGGAGCGGGCCGATGCTCGTCTGGCGTCGGTCGAAGCCAGCGTGCCGCAGTTACAGGCAGAGCAGGCACGGCAGAAAAACCGCATCGCCACCCTGCTGGGTGAGCGCCCGGACAAACTGACTGTCGACCTGAGCCCGAAAGACTTGCCGGCGATTGCCAAGGCCTTGCCGATCGGGGATCCGGGCGAACTGCTGCAACGGCGTCCGGACATCCTCAGCGCCGAACGCAAACTGGCTTCGGCCACGGCGCGTATCGGTGTGGCCAAGGCCGACCTGTTTCCCCGAGTCAGCCTCAGCGGCTTCCTCGGCTGGACAGCCGGGCGTGGTTCGCAGATCGGTTCCTCGGCGGCCAACGCCTGGGCGCTGGGCCCGAGCATCACCTGGGCGGCGTTTGACCTTGGCAGCGTGCGGGCCCGCCTGCGTGGCGCCGATGCCGATGCCGAAGGGGCACTGGCGAACTATGAGCAGCAAGTATTGCTGGCGCTGGAAGAGTCGGAAAACGCCTTCAGTGATTACGGCAAACGTCAGCAACGCCTGATTTCGCTGATCCGTCAGAGCGAATCAAGCCGCAAGGCTGCCGATCTGGCTGAAATCCGCTACCGCGAAGGCACTACCGACTTCCTGGTGTTGCTCGACGCCCAGCGTGAACGTTTGAACGCTGAAGACAGCCAGGCCCAGGCCGAAGTGGATCTGTATCGCGGCATCGTCGCGATCTACAAGGCCCTCGGCGGTGGCTGGCAGCCAGAGACGGTCGCCAGCAAGTAACAGTTTTTTAAAGAGCTCCTTTGGTTGGCCGCAACCAACCAAATTCTTTGCCCCGCGTATCATTCGGTCGCGGGGCTTTTTTGTTCCTGACGTTCCTGGTTTTCCAGCACCGTAACTGTCGCGGTGGTGCCGGCTCTCAGCCGATCCTTGCCTGCATAATCGGGATCGATGCCGATCCGCACCGGTACCCGTTGCGCCAGTTTCACCCAGGTGTAACTGGGGTTGATGTTGGCCAGCAATCGACTGCCCGGCGCATTTTCCCGGTCAGCAATGGCGAAGGCGATGCTTTGTACGGTGCCGCCAAATTTTTCCCCGCTCATCAATTCGATCCGCACCCGGTCACCCTCCTCGATCCGTGGCAACTTGGTTTCCTCGAAATAGCCGCTGACATAAAAGGAGCCGCTGTCCACCAACGCCAGCAGGGGGCCACCCGCTACCGCGTAGTCCCCCTGACGGGTCAGCAGATTGGTGACATAACCACTGACCGGTGCTTCGACGCGGGTACGTTGCAGATCCAGTTCCGCCTGGGTCAATGCGGCAATCGCCAGTTGCACGTTCGCTTCGGCGAGACCGAGATTGGCCTGATTGCGTAACAGATCGGCCTGGGCCACCGCCACATCGGTGCTGGACTTCTCCCACTCTTCCCCGGAAATCGCGAAACCTTGTTTGAGCGTACGTCGCCGACGCTCTTCGCTCTGGCGCTGTTTGAGCAACGCTTCGCTGGCGACAATGGCCGCTTGCGACTGACCGAGCGTGGCCCTCGCGACCTCCACCGAGCGTTTTGCATGCTCGACAGCCAGGCTGTAGCGAGCGGGGTCGATTTCCAGCAACAACTGGCCCTTGTCGACATGCTGATTATCCTGCACCGCCAGCGAAACGATGCGGCCCGAGACATCCGCCGAGAGCGTCACCACATCCGCCCTCACCCGCGCATCTCGCGTCCACGGGGCCCGGGTGTAATGTTCCCAGGCAAACCAGCCAAGCACGACTGCCAGCAGCACCACCGCCAATGTCGTCAATCGAGTGAGCAACGTCTTCAAGGTTTCAGGCTCCCATCAGCAGAATCAGTGCAGCGCACACACAGGCATACAAGGCGCCTTCGAACAGTGCCTCGTGCCAGACAAAACGCAGGACGCCGAGTCGGCGCAATCCCCAGTCGAGCAGCAGAAAAACCGGTATGGCCAGCAACAGGGCCTGAGCGATGGGAGGCAGGTAAACGCCGCCGATCTCGAAATCAATGGGCAAGGACGGGCTCTCCTTCAGGACGGTCGGGCTGCAAATGCTCGCCATGTCGTTCCAGAAACGACACCACGATCAACAAGGCCACACGCATGCGAAACACTGACCACAAGTGTTCATGGGTGGCGACATGCAAGGCATCCAACTCATCGCCAAGCGCATGCAGCGTCGTCAGCAACGGTGTCAGGCGCACGTCCGGTCGGCCGGCGACGAAACGACCGGTCTGATGCAATGCCGTCGACAGCTGCCGACCGAAAGCGTCCGTGAGCAAGGCGTTGTTCTGTGCCTGTTGCCTGAGCTGGTGCATGGCCACACCCAGCGCTACACAGGCGAGACTGATTTCATACAGGCGCTGCATGTCCCGATCGTTGGCGGCCGGCAACACGCCCAGCATCGAGGTCAGGCGATCAACCATGCGACTTTCGAAGGCAAATTGCTGTTCGTCGGTGGCCGGGCTCTTGGTCAGTTGGTAGACCTGCTCCCGTGCCTCATTGTAGAAGCGCCGAATTCTCAGCACGGGGCGGAACGGAAAGATCCAGGCATAGACGATCAGAGCCAGCATTGCCGCGCTGACGTAGGCCCCGGCAAACTCGAACCATTGAATGGCGGTGTTCTGCCCGGTGCCGACGTTCTGCGGACCGAGCATCAGGAAACTCGACAACCCCAGGCCCATACCGATACCAGCGGTGGCCGGGCTGGCCAGCCCGACTGCGATCACATACAGCAAAGGCGCAAGCAGCAAGGCCAGCATTTCGAAATCACTGATCGCCGGAACCAGCATGAACTGATAGAACGCCGAGACGACCAAGGCCAGTCCCAATCCTCGGGCGTAACTCTGCGCGGCAATCAGCGGGCGTGGAAACGTCGCCATCAGCGAACACAGGATGCCCACCAGAATCATTCCACCGCGCGCACCGTCCCAAGCGGTTTCGATCCAGATCAGCCCGGCCACCAGCAGTGCGCTGAAGGCGCGAATGGCGTTCATCGTCGCGAGGGTGAAATCCAGGTGCAAGGGGCTGGACTGGCCGCGGAACATGCAACTGGCCTCGCGCCCTTCCTGTATTGCATCGCTCAGTTCGAGAATCTGCTCCAGCTGCTGTAACAGCCGCGCCTGTTCCCAGCGCAATGCCCACGCCAGCGAACGCAGGGTTGCACTCATGTCTTCCGTCAGTTGTTCGGCCTTGTAGGCGAGCCCTTCGAACTGCTGTTGCAGCGCGACGAACCGGTGCCGCACCTCGGCCGGCAATGAGCGCCCTTGCTGCGCGAGCTGGTCCAGCAGGGCCAGTTCTTCTGCGCGCAATTGCTGGATCTCCAGCGGCAGATCGCCCTCCCAACGCTCGGTGAGCAGTTCCCGCTGGTGACGCAACGCGGTCAGGCGCGAGGTCAGCAGCATCAATTGATTACCCAACAAGAGCACCAGATTGTTAGCACTGCGCAGGCGTGGGGCGTCGAAATACAAATGCCGGCGCAGGCCCTCAAGGGCGCTGATTTCCCCCAACAACTGCATTTGCCGGCGCTGAAAGTCCGCTTCGCTTTCTTCGGTGCGCAACACGGCGGCCGAATGGGTGGCGACCAGTCTGATCACCTGATCGACTTTCGCGAAATAGTTGCGCGACACCGCCTCGGGCCGCGCCGTCAACAGGCTGACCACGCACACGCACGCCACCGCCAGCAAGGTCTCGGTGACCCGGGTCACCGCCAGCAGAAAAGTGCCGTCCTGATCCGGAATCGCCAGCAGCGCCACCACGACGGCGGTATACCCGCTGAGCACGAACGCCTGGGAACTGGTGTAGCGCAGCAACGTGCCGCCGGCCGTGCACAGGGCCAGCCACAACGCCAGGGTCGTGATGAACGGCAACGGCGCCTGAGGGAAAATCGCCATCAACACCACTGCCACCACCGCGCCAAGGGTCGTCCCGATGATTTGCCCGAAGCTGCGTGCGAGCGCCATCCCGGCCAGCGGCTGACTGATGATCACCACGGCCATGATCGACCACTTGGGCTGATCCAGATCGAACAGGAACGCCAGATACAACGTCAGCAATCCGGCGGCAATGGTGCGCAAACCAAACAACAGCACCGCCTGGCTGGGGTGGATCACCGCCTTGAAATAAATGAGCAGGGATTGCATGGATAGCCTCGTAAAAACAACTTCTGCAAGCGTAGACACTGCATGGAAGGCATGACGGCTAATAAGGTCGACACATGCTGTAGGTCGATTCAACGCCCGTAGCAGGTCATATCGGGCAGAGGGTTTGACTCACGGCGCGAGCTGACAGAAGCTTGCGACCTCCGCTACAAAACGAAAGTTTCGGAAATTCGCATGCCTCAGTCTCGCCGCTATTTGCTCATCAGCCTCGGCCTTGTGCTGATCCTTTTCGTGGCCTGGCTGTCATTGCGCAGTACCGCGCCCGTGGTGCCGGAAGCGATCAGGCATGGGTACAGCGAAGCGCTGGCCGCCGCCCGTGCCGGCCAACCGGGTGCTGCGCGGGTTCTGTACCAGCAACTGGGGCGTCCGGATCTGTCGGTCAAGCGGCGCGTCTGGCTGCATGCGGAGCTGCCCAACTATCCGAGCCCGCAGGCCCTGAAGCTGGCGGACGCCGATCTGCAAAACGAAGCACCGGAAGTGCGGCTGGCGGCAATCAAAAGTGTGACCGGCCTGGTGCCGGGCGGCCAGCGCAGTCTGCTGCTGGGCCCATTGCTCGACGATGAGGATCAGACTGTACGCTTTGCTGCGATCAACGCTCTGCTCGGTTTGTCACCGGATCAACTGGGCCTGTATTTCGCGCCGTTGCAGCAAGGGATCGACGTGTGGGAACAGGCGCTCAAGAGCCAGCCGCAAAGCGCCGCCAATTACCTGCAACTGGCGCGCCTGTATCTGCATAACGCCGACCTGAAACAGGCACAGCATGCACTGGAGCACACCCTGCGCCTCGACCCCGGCAACCTGCCGGCGCTGGTGATGCAGATCGAAGTGCTTGACCGTCAGGGCCAGAGCGACGACGCCCGACAATTGCTCGCCAGACAATTGAAGGCCCAGCCCGATTCGGCTTATCTGCAACATGCCCTGGGGCTCTGGCTGCTGCACCACGATCAACGCGAGTACGCCCTGCTCGGCTTGTCCAAAGCCGTGGAACTGGAGCCTGACAACAAGGATTACCGTTACGACCTCGCTACCACCCTGCACAGCGCCGAAGAACTGGAAGCGGCGCAAAAACAGTTGCAGGAAATCGTTCAGCGTCACCCTGCCGATCGCAAGGCCAGGGTGCTGCTGATCAATTACTGGAAAGAAAGCGGCCAGTTGCAGAACGTACAGATTCTGTTGGCCCAGCTCGAACAGATGAACCCCGACGATCCCTCGTTGCAGCAAGGCCTCTAGCGGTCTTCCCGACACGCCCCTCAAGAAACTCGGAACCGTCGTCTCGGCAAAGGGTCAAGTATTCAGGCAGTGCGAAACGGCGCCCGGCGCCCGCTGCCTCGTTTTCCCTAGTCATGAGAGGGCATTTTTTGTCTACATCGAACGCGTTGATCAGTGCAAAAGCCGCCACCGGCATCGAAGGGCTGGACGATATCCTGGCCGGTGGCCTGTCCCGCAGTCACGTTTTCTTGCTGGAGGGCGAGCCTGGAACCGGTAAAACCACCGTCGCGTTGCATTTTCTGCTGGCCGGTGCCCGTGCCGGCGAACGTTCGTTGTACATCACGCTCTCCGAAACCGAGCGCGAATTGCGTCAGGGCGCGGCGTCCCACGGCTGGGAACTTAACGAAAACATCGAGATTTTCGAGCTGACACCCCCGGAAAGCCTGCTCAACGCCGAGCATCATCAGAGCCTGCTCTACTCCTCCGACCTTGAACTGGGCGAGGCGACCAAACAGATTTTTGAAGTGGTCGAGCGCTTCAAACCCACGCGGGTCGTGCTCGACAGCCTCTCGGAAATCCGCCTGCTGGCACAGAGTTCCCTGCGCTACCGTCGGCAGATTCTGGCGATCAAGCATTACTTTGTGCGTTACGACGCCACGGTGTTGCTGCTGGATGACTTGACTACCGAATCCCTCGATAAAACCGTGCACAGTGTCGCTCACGGCGTGATTCGCCTTGAAGAACTGACCCCTAACTATGGCGCCGAGCGCCGTAGGGTGCGAGTGATCAAGTACCGAGGGCAGAAATACCGTGGCGGCTTCCATGACTTCACCATCATGGGCGATGGCGTGCACGTCTTTCCTCGCCTGGTGGCAGCGGAGCACCGCGGCGATTACCCACGGTTGCAACTGTCCAGCGGCATCAAGGAAATGGACGCCCTGCTCGGTGGCGGTATCGAGGCCGGTTCCAGCACGCTGATTCTGGGGCCGGCGGGCACAGGCAAATCCTTGATCACCATGATTTTCGCGGCAGCGGCCGTGGCCCGTGGTGAAAAGGCCGCCCTGTTCATTTTCGACGAAGAACTGGGCTTGCTGTTCGAACGCATGAACAACATCGGCATCGACCTCAAGGCCCTGCAGGCCACCGGCAATCTGCTGATCGAACAGGTGGACGCTGCCGAGTTGTCCCCCGGCGAGTTCTCCCACCGGGTACGACGCTGTGTCGATGAAGGTGACATCAAGACCGTGGTGATCGACAGTATCAACGGCTATCAGGCGGCCATGCCGGAAGAAAACGCGCTGGTACTGCATATGCACGAACTGTTGCTGTACCTGAATCGCAAGGGCGCCGCCACGTTCATGACCGTCGCCCAGCATGGACTGGTTGGCGACATGCAGGCCCCGGTCGACATTACCTATCTCGCCGACACGGTGATTCTGCTGCGTTATTTCGAAGCGCTCGGCAAGGTTCGCCGGGCAATTTCGATCATCAAGAAACGTACTGGCAGCCACGAATCAACCATTCGCGAATACCGTATTTCCAAGAGCGGCATGACCATCGGGGAACCGCTGGATGCCTTCCAGGGCGTGCTGCGCGGCGTGCCCACCTACCTCGGCGCGAGCAACCCGCTGCTTAAGGATGACAACTAGTGACTGTCACCGTACCGCTATCGGAGCGGGCACTGATCCTCGCCCCCTTAGGTCGCGACAGCCAGGTTGCGCTGATGATACTCAACGAGGCCGGATATGGCGGTCTGATCACCCCCGACCTCGCAACCCTTTGTACCGAACTGGAACACGGTGCCGGGCTGCTGGTGATTGCCGCCGAGGCCCTGCGGGGCCCGGAGCTGGAATCCCTGCTGGTATATCTGGATCAACAACCCGCATGGTCAGACCTTCCAATTGTGTTGCTGACGCATCACGGCGGATCAGGACAGGGCCCCTCCTCACAGCTCAGCAAATTGTTGGGTAACGTGACGTTTCTTGAGCGCCCTTTCCATCCGGTGACCTTGGTCAGCCTGATCTCCACTGCCCTGCGCGGGCGACGACGACAATACGAGGCCCGCGATCGACTGATCGATCTGAGCGAAAGCGAACGGCGCCTGCAATCAACCCTCGAAACCCTTGAGCAGCAAGTCGAGGAGCGCACGGCGCAACTGCGGCACAACGAAGAAGCCCTGCGTCAGTCACAGAAGATGGAAGCGGTCGGTCAGCTCACCGGCGGTATCGCCCACGACTTCAACAACATGCTGACCGGTATCATCGGCAGCCTCGAGCTGCTGCGCAGGCGGCTGGCCCGTGGCCGGCTGGACGATCTCGACAGCCTGATCGACCTCGGTGTGACCTCGGCCAACCGCGCCGCTGGCCTGACCCATCGCCTGCTGGCGTTCTCCCGACGGCAGTCGCTGGATTCCAAAGCGGTAAAAATGAACGATCTGGTGCAATCGATGAGCGAGCTGCTGCGGCGCAGCCTCAACGAAAGCATTCAACTGGACATGCGCCTGCACGACCAATTGTGGGTCGCCGAGGCCGACCCCAATCAGCTGGAAAGCGCCCTGCTCAACCTGGTGATCAACGCACGCGACGCGATGCCCGACGGCGGCAATCTGGTGGTCGAGACAGGGAATCAGGTGCTGGGAAGCGACTTCACCGCCGCTTACAGCAACCTGGAGCCCGGCGATTACGTCGTATTGAGCGTGATGGACAACGGTTGCGGCATGCCCGAAAGCGTGATCAATCGCGCGTTCGACCCGTTTTTTACCACCAAGCCGATCGGTCAGGGCACCGGCCTGGGCCTGTCGATGATCTACGGTTTCAGCAAGCAATCCGGTGGTCACGTCTCGATCGACAGCAAGATCGATGAAGGCACCACGGTCAAACTCTATCTGCCACGCTTCCAGGGCCAATCATTGCCTCACGCGCCGGCGCACACAGAGCAGGCCCCCGACGCCGTGGAAGGCGAAACCGTATTGATCGTCGAAGACGACCCGGCCGTGCGCGTGCTGGTCAGCGCGGTATTGAGTGAACTGGGTTATGGATTTGTCGAGGCCAGTGACGCTGACGGTGCCGTGCCTATCCTGAATTCTACCCAGCGCATTGATCTGCTGATCAGTGACGTCGGCCTGCCGGGCATGAACGGTCGGCAGCTGGCAGAAATCGGCCGGCAATACCGACCCGGGCTGAAGGTTCTGTTCATCACCGGTTACTCTGAACACGCCGCCGTCCGCGGCGGATTCCTCGACCCGGGCATGCAGATGATCACCAAGCCGTTCACCTTCGATCTGTTGACGGCGAAGGTGCGGGAAATGATCAAGAGCTGAGGCGGTTCACGCCTCAGGCCAGCAGTTCCTGAATCTTCTCCTGCAACACATCCAGATCGAACGGTTTTTCCAGGATCGGTGCCCGACGAGTGATCGGGCTGCCGGTCTCGCGGATTTCCTGCGGATAGCCGCTGATGAAGATCACCTTCAGATCAGGGCGCAGTTTGACGGCGGGCTCGGCGATCTGCACGCCGGAGATACCGCCAGGCAAGCGGAAATCGGTAATCAACATGTCCAGATGCGGCTTGCTCGCCAGAATCTCGAACGCCTGCTCGCCGTTTTCGGCCTGCAATACGCGATAACCCTGTCCTGACAGGTAGTCTGTCAGCACCATCAGGATCACCGGTTCGTCCTCGACGACGAGTACTACATCTTGTGCATCTACGCTCATGGGAAGCCTTTGTTCGGTCAATAGCTGCTGATACGACCGTGCGGTCACTCAGAGGTTGCGTTTGTTTTGCCGTTTTCCTGGAGCGGTAGACAAACGCGAAACAGGGCGCCCTCGTTGATCTTGCTTTCGACGACGATGGAGCCGCCATGGGCGGCGACGATCTGCTCGGAAATGAACAGACCCAGTCCCAGGCCGGCCACCACCGTCTTGGCGGAGACCCGTTCGAACTGTTGAAAAATGCGTTTCTGATTCTCCTCGCTGATACCGATGCCGCGATCCTGAACCTCGACCCGCGCCTGATTGCCCTGGCGGTAGACGCGTACCTGGATCGGGCTTCTACCGCCGTAGCGCAAGGCATTGGTCAGCAGGTTGGAAATCACCTGCTCGATACGGAACTCGTCCCAACACCCCTCCACAGGACTGTCGGCCTCGAAGGAAACGGTCGTTTCCGCCGCCTCGATCTGCGGGGCAAAGTTTTGCAGCAAAGTGCCCACCAACTGCGCGAGATCGAAGCGATTCGGACGGATCGACAGCTTGCCGGTGCGGATCCGCGACACGTCGAGCATGTCCTCGATCAGGCGGATCAGGCTTTTGATCTGGCGTTCGTCGCGATCGACCATCGCGTGCATCTTGTCGAGGGTGAACGCAGCGGCGTTATCCCGGGCCAGGTGCATCTTGCGCAGTTGGGTCTCGAGGATAAGGCCGTTGAGCGGCGTGCGCACTTCATGGGCGACGATCGACATGAAATCGTCCCGCATGCGTACCGCCTGCTCCAGCTCGCCCTGGGTGCTTTGCAGTTGCTGCAACAGCGCTTCCTGTTCGCGACGACTCTGCTCCAGCGCTTCGACCTGTTGCTTCATCGCCTTGCTCTGGCGGTACAGGTCAACGAATACATTGACCTTGCTCTTCACCGCATGGATGTCCAGCGGCTTGTGCAGGAAGTCCACCGCACCGCTTTCATAGCCCTTGAACGCGTAATTGAGTTCACGGCCGGCGGCGCTGACGAAGATGATCGGGATGTTCTTGGTTTTCTCGGTGCCACGCATCAGCTCGGCCAGCTCGAAGCCGTTCATGCCGGGCATCTGCACATCGAGGATGGCCATGGCGAATTCGTGTTGCAGCAGCAGCGACAGCGCTTCGTCCGCCGACAATGCCTTGTAGACGGTGCGGTCTTCGCGTTTGATCAGCGCTTCGAGGGCCAGCAGGTTCTCGGGCAGATCGTCGACGATCAGCAGTTTTGCCTGGATATTACTCAGCATGCGATTCGTTCCAGCTCGACAAGCAGACGGCCGATGCCGTGTATGGGAAGTATGTAGTCCGGTTGATGCGTTTTCAGTGCCGCGCGAGGCATGGTAGCGACCTGCGCCTCGTCCGGGTCCTGCACGATGGTCAGCCCGCCCAGTTTTTTGATTTGCGCCAGGCCCCGCGCGCCATCGTGGTTGGCGCCGGTCAGTAACACGCCGGCCAGCGCCGGCCCGTAGGCATCGGCGGCGGATTCGAAGAGGAAATCGATCGAAGGCCGCGAATGATGCAGACGGTCTTCAAGGCTCAGCGACAGGCTCAGGTCCTGCTCTACCGACAAGTGATAACCCGGCGTCGCGAAGTACACGGTGCCGGGCGTGATGTTCTGTTTATCGATGGCTTCAGTCACTGGCAACGCCACTCGCCGGGAAAATACCTCGGCGAGCTGGCTGCGACGTTCTTCCGGCAAGTGCAGCACGATGATGATCGGTAGCCCAAACCCGGCCCGCAGCGAGCCCAGCAGGGTCAGCAAGGCCTCGACGCCACCGGCGGAAGCTCCGATCACAATCGCCTCGATCCGAGGCAAATCCGCTGCGCTGTTCATGATTTGCGGTAGATCCGTTCTTGTTTCACCAGCGGTTCGAACTGGTTGGAGTAGCCGGAAAAATCCAAAGTTTCCTTGCTGCCCAATACCAGGAACCCACGATGACACAACGATTCATGGAACAATCCGAACGCTCGATCCTGAAGTTTTTTATTGAAGTAAATCAATACATTACGACATGAAATTAATTGAGTTTCGGAGAACACACTGTCGGTCGCCAGGCTGTGATCGGCGAACGTCACGTTCTCGCACAGGCTCTTGTCGAAAATCGCATAGCCATAGGCTGCAGTGTAGTAGTCGGCGAACGAGCGCTGCCCCCCGGCCTGCTGATAGTTGGCGGTGTAGGCGCGCACGTTCTCCATCGAAAATATCCCCTGCTTGGCCTTTTCCAGCGAGCGCGGGTTGATGTCGGTGGCGTAGATGATAGTGCGATCGAGCAGCCCCTCCTCGCGCAGCAAAATTGCCATCGAGTAGACCTCCTCGCCCGTGCTGCAGCCGGCGATCCAGATCTTGATCGACGGATAGGTCTTGAGCAGCGGCACCACCTCCTGGCGGATCGCCAGGAAGTGCGACGGATCGCGGAACATCTCGCTGACCGGGATCGTCAGCAATTGCAGCAACTGCATGAACGCCGTCGGGTCGTGCAGCACTTTCTCCTGCAAGGCCGAGATGGTCGCGCATTCGAACTGGCTCAATGCGTGTTGCACGCGACGCTTGATCGAGGAGCCGGAGTAATCGCGAAAGTCGTAGCTGTACTTGAGATAAATCGCCTCGATCAGCAGCCGCAGTTCGATTTCACTGTTCCGTTCAACGGGATTACTACGTTCCACTAAATGCGTTCCATCTTGGGTAACCACACGCGAATCAGCGAGAACAGGCGATCCAGATCGATAGGCTTGGCCAGATAATCATTGGCGCCCGCCTGCAGGCAGCGCTCCTGATCGTCCTTCATGGCCTTGGCCGTCACGGCGATGATCGGCAGCTTGCGCCAGCGCGGATCCTTGCGGATTTCCATGGTGGCTTCAAAACCATCCATTTCCGGCATCATCACGTCCATCAGCACCAGGTCGATGTCCTCGACTTCATTCAGTTTTTCAATCGCTTCGCGACCGTTTCGGCCAATCACCACGACGGCACCCTTGGTTTCCAGCGCACTGGTCAGGGCAAAGATGTTGCGTACATCGTCGTCCACCAGCAGCACTTTGCGCCCCTCGAAGACCTTGTCGCGGCTGCGGGCGGTCTTGAGCATCTTCTGCCGTTCATGGGACAACTGCGATTCGACTTTGTGCAGAAAGAGTGTGACCTCGTCCAGCAGACGCTCCGGCGAGCGGGCGCCCTTGATGATGATCGAGCGCGAATACTTGCGCAGTTCGGCTTCTTCGTCGCGGGTCAGGTTGCGTCCGGTGTAGACAATGACCGGCGGGAACGAGCAGATGTCCTCGGTGGACATGCGCTTGAGCAGGTCGTTGCCGAGCATGTCCGGCAGTTTCAGGTCGATGACCATGCAATCGAAAACCGTTGTGCGCAGCAGTTCCAGCGCGTCCTGCGCCAGGCCTACAGCGGTGATTTCGATGTCGTCGTCGCCGATCAGGCGGGCGATGCTTTCGCGTTGCAGATCATCGTCCTCGACCAGCAGCACGCGTTTGACCTTCTGCGTCAGCTTGGCTTCAAGGCGCGCAAACACGTCCTTGAGTTCTTCGCGGGTGGTCGGCTTGACGGCGTAACCGATGGCCCCCATGTGCATCGCCGCTTCGACGCGGTCCTCCACGGAAATCACGTGCACCGGAATGTGTCGGGTGCCGGCGTGTTCTTTCAGCCGCTGCAGAACAGTCAGGCCCGAGTGGTCCGGCAGACGCATGTCCAGCAGGATCGCGTCCGGTACGAACTCTTTCGCCAGGTCATACCCTTCATCGGCACCGTGGGCGACCAGGCACTGATAGCCCAGCTCATGGGCCAGGTCGTAGAGGATGTGGGCGAAATTCGGCTCGTCTTCCACCACCAGAATGCAGCGGGTATTGAACGGCGCCTTGTTGCGGTCATCGTTGAAACGCGGAATGTCGACAGTAGCCAGCGGCGAAATCGCCACCGCAGGCGCAACGACCGCAGCGGCTGGCGGACTGAATGTCAGCGGTGCTACAGGCGCGTCGCCAGGCTCGCGGTATTGCTGCGGCAGCACCAGAGTGAAAGTGCTGCCCTGTCCTGGCGCGCTGCTGACGCTGATCGAACCGCCGAGCAAGGTCGCCAGATCCCGGGAAATCGACAGGCCCAGCCCGGTGCCGCCGTATTTGCGATTGGTGGTGCCGTCGGCCTGGCGGAAGGCCTCGAAGATGCTTTCCTGCTGATCCGCCGCAATGCCGATCCCGGAGTCGCGCACGATAAAGGCAATGCGGTCGTCCGGCTGGCCGGCAATGGTCAGACTGACAGCACCGTGTTCGGTGAACTTCACCGCGTTGGACAGCAGGTTCTTGATCACCTGCTCCAGACGCTGGCGGTCGGTGAACAAGGTGATCGGGGCATCAGGCTGCAACTCGACACTGAACGTCAGTTGCTTGTCCGCCGCCAGTGGTTCGAACACGCTGCGCAAGCCATCGGCCAGACGTGCCACGCTGGTGTTTTCCGGCACCACTTCGAGTTTGCCGGCTTCCACCTTGGAAATGTCGAGAATGTCGTTGATCAGGTTGAGCAGATCGTTGCCGGCCGAATAGATCGACTCGGCAAACTTGACCTGCTCGGCGCTGAGGTTTTCCTGCGGGTTTTCCGCCAGCAGCTTGGCCAGGATCAGCGAGCTGTTCAGTGGCGTGCGCAGCTCGTGAGACATGTTGGCCAGGAACTCGGACTTGTACTTGCTCGAACGCTGCAGCTCTTCGGCGCGCTCTTCGAGCTGCACCTGGGCCTGATTGAGCTCGTTGTTCTTCTGATCCATGGCGTCGCGCTGCTCGGCCAGAATCTGAGCCTGTTCGGCCAGTTGCTCGTTGGTCTGCTCCAGCTCGACCTGCTGGGTTTCCAGATGTGCCTGGGACTCCTTGAGAATCCGCGACTGCTCTTCCAGCTCTTCGTTGGCGGTTTTCAGCTCTTCCTGCTGCACCTGCAACTCTTCGTTGAGCTGCTGGGTTTCGGCCAGCACTTCCTGCAAGCGCTGGCGATAACGCGCCGCTTCAATGGACGTGCCGATATTGCCGGCGATCAGTTCCAGCAGCGCCACGTCACGGTCGGTGAGCGGACGCAGGAAACCCAGTTCGATCACGCCATTGACCCGGTCGTCATCGCTGGTCGGTACCACCAGCACGCTGTGCGGCAGGCCTTCGCCCAGGCCGGAACTGACCTTGAAATAATCGGAGGGCACCGAATCAAGTCGAATCAGCCGCGCTTGCTGGGCGACCTGCCCGACAATGCCTTCATCGCTGTAGATCAATTGATCCTGTTGTTCCTGCTCGCGGGAGAAACCGTAAGTCGCCACGCGTTTGAGGCCGCCATGTTCCTCGCGCACATACAACGCGGCCACGGCGGTGCCGAGGTACTGGGCGCAGAATTGCAGGATATTGCGCCCCAGCAGATTGACCGTCAGTTGCCCCAGCACTTGCTCGGCGAGCTGGGTCTGGCCGTTGCGCAGCCAGGCTTGCTGTTCCAGACGTTTTGCACTGGCTTCTTGCGCCGCGAGGGTCGCACCGTAGCTTTGCGACAGGTTGAGCAGATCGCGCCGCCCCACATAAGCCAGCAGCCCGCTGATGCCTGCCACGAACAGCAGATAAAGGCTGATGCTCCAGATCGTTGTACGGCGCACATCCTCGTTGCGGGAGGCACGCAGCAACTGTTCGGTTTCAATCACATCTTCGAACTGTTTACGTATTTCGTCGGTCAGGCGCTTGCCCTTCCCCGCTTTGACCGCGGACTTGTAATCACCGCTGGTGCGCTGCAGATCGATCATCGATTGCGCATAAGTCGCCCACTCGATTTGCAGCGCTTGAAGACGACGCAGGCGATCGGTCTGAGCCGGATTGTCCGCGGTCAATTCGAGCAAGGTACTGAGTGCCACGGCGATGCGTGGCTTGGCCGTCTCGTACGGGTCGAGGAAATGCTCGTCGCCGCTGAGCAGATACCCGCGCATGCCCGTTTCCAGGTCCACGGTGAGTTTCACTGCTTCGTTGGCGTTATTGATCACCCGGTCGGTGTGCTCCACCCACTGGATGACTGACAACAAATAAGTGATCAACGAAATAAAGAAAACGGCGCTGATGACGCCGACGCCCAACGGCAAACTGACGTTGCGGCTCAGGAGTTTGCGGAACCGTTGCTCATCAACCGAAGACGGAGAGGACATGGGGCAACCTTGTCGAACTGTTCAAAACCAGAGAGTTTGCCCCAAAAGGGTGGCATGGATCCATTTTTCTCACAGTGTTAGCACTGTTTCCCGACATTTGCCTGCACCGAATCGCAACCCAACGGTTATCCTTGCCGGCCCGTTTGCGCCTATCCTTTTTTGTATCCATTCGGGAACTTGTGGCTATGCGCCACTTACTCATGCAAGAGCCCGGCAATTTTGATCGACCGGCGCAACCATCCCCATTCTTGAGAGCAGCCATTATGTCCAGTCCCGTGTCCACCATTCTTGTAGTCGAAGACGATGCCATCGTGCGCATGCTGATCGTCGATGTGCTGGAAGAACTGGAGTTCAAGGTTCTGGAGGCAGATGGCAGCGAGCAGGCGCTGGACATCCTCAAGGACATGAATCAGCCCATCGACCTGATGATGACCGACGTCGGCCTGCCGATCATGGATGGGCGTCAGTTGGCCACCGAAGCCCGCGTTATCCGTCCCGCGTTGCCGATTTTGTTTGCCAGCGGTTATGCAGAAACAATAGAAGTACCGGCGGATATGCATGTGATCGGCAAGCCGTTTTCGATCGATCAATTACGCGACAAGGTAAAAGCAGTTATTAAATAAACATAATAAAAGCCACCCCTTCTAGTGATAGTGAAGGGGTGGCGCCCTCTAAGAGGCACTCTCCCTTCAGCAACTTGCACTTACACGCCAATCGTTGATAGATGCAAGATAATAAAAGAGGATACGCAAAACATAAAACCGAAAAACAAAAGGATTTGTCATGACCGTAATACATTCCGACTTCTCGAACAAAAAATACCTGTCCAGAACTATCCCCATCACCGTAACTGAAAACCATCATGTTACAAGTGACAATAGCGAGCGAGATGAAGTCATATACAAACTAACGCAGCGCGGGGAATACCTCGCCCCTTCGCAAGCTTTCACGCTGGAAGGTGCAACTCTTTCTCTGAAGTCCGGTTCGACGCTTGAGGAAGCGCTTCAGCCGGGCAGAGAAATGCTGCGAAAAATGTCCGAAAATGACGCCTTCAAAAAACTCCTGATCACTCTCAAAGTGCCTGACCACTCATTATTTGAAGTAACTTCCGAAGCCGAATTCATCGTACGATACTCCGGTAAAACTCTGCGTTTTACGAACGCCTCTAAAATTGCACCGGAACTTACAGAAACGCTCGCGACGTTGATTGACATGGCCAAGTTGACCGGAGGTGTAATCACCCTCGCTGATGAGATTGAGTTGATGCAGTGGCTGAAATTTCATCGCTACATCGTTCCCCGAACCGCTGCCGAAAGCGTCAGCTTGACAAAATCCATGGAGTTGAAACTTCCTGCAAGTCCGCAACTTGGCAACTATTGGGAAATGATCAAAGCAGAAGGAAGCAACTCAGTCACTCTCACTGCTGTTCAACGCAGTGCGCTCCGACAACTCACCACAAGCTATACCAAAGGTCAGTCGCTGCTTGAAAATCTGAGTAATAGCATTTGGGGCGGGCGGTCTATTCCCTTCAAACGCTCGGAAGCTGCAGACGCTGTTGAAGAACTTATTTCCAGCCCCATCGCTTTGGTGTGGGCTAACGCTTATGTGCGAGATCTAGACTGGTATGGAGCGCGAAACAATCAACCCCAGACAAATGAGTCGCTCAAGCTGATGCTGCTGACTTCGCTCTTGCTCGACCTTCATCCTGAAGTTGGGGAGCAAGAACCTCGCAATCATGTAGCAGGTTTTAACTTATACGCTGTCGAGTACATGGAGAAGTCCTTCGCCGATGTACAAGCGAAATTCGAAAGGCACCTGATCGAGAACCACCGGATTACTGAAAAGAATGTGGCATTGGCCGCTCATCTGTTGCTGGCAGAGGCCGCACCGGAATTTCTGGTCAGAGATCTGCCTCCTACCCTGTCATTGGGCACGCCGCAGTGGGTTGAATTTTGTCGAGTCGTGGCGGTGCAGGAAATCATCGCGCCAGGATCGACGCGCTCGATGACTTATGTACAGCTACAACAGCTGCTGGAGTTTGAAGCGGTCACCGAGTCGCAAAAGACGCTCGTCGCTCTGGCTGCCGTGGATCCGGTGGTTGATTGGGCGTTACTCAACAAAATCGTCACGCCGGATGACGTAAAGGCATCGGCCACGCAATCGCTGCAAGTAGCATTGGATGCGTACGCCCGACACGCCAAGACGCTTGCCGAAACGGCCGACACGTTGTCTCGTCCTCTGCCGACTCGCAAGAGCGTGGCATTGGATATCCTCAAGCAGCTCGCTCCAGGATGTACCTATCTCGAAAAGAAAGTCCTTCATCAAACGAAAAATCGACCGCTGGAGGACGCATACGCCGACCCGTTTCCCGTATCGCCTGTAGAACTGCATATGTCCAATGATCTGGTGACTGGCGACTGGGATCTGAAAAATGGCGAAAGTATCTACAACGCGTTTCCCCGAATGCTCCCCAACCTGATTGCTCCTGATGGTGAATTCTTCCGTCAGTTCCATCGCGACTATGTGGCTCATGTGCGAGCAATGAACATGCATTTGAAATCGGCATTTTCATCGTTGCCACTACCTGATCGGACGCGCCTGTTAAGAGGCAAGGTGACGATATTCACCATAAGACCGTCAGTCGCGAAAATTCAGTCGATCACTAGCCTTCCCTCGAATCCCATCGCCTCAACCCTTGAGGCATTCCTGAAAGTAACAGAGCGTGAACCGACAGAAAGTCATAAGGATATAGAAGAGGCAACGGGGCGCTACGGTGTGGTCATCTGTTCACACTTTGAAGGCCGAGTGACTTGCTACGAATTATTCACCTTACACGGTGTCTGCCGCGAAAATAACGACCTGGCAGCGCTTATCCAAAGGGAAAAGCTTTTAAGCACAACTGTTCGCAGCAGCGATAAGAACTACTTCCCACCTGCGAAGGTGCATCAGTTGCCCACAGACATCGAGTGTTATACACATGGGGTAACGCCAGGCCTCGTCAACGTCAGTTCCGGTGTAATCGATAAAATCGGTGAGTTATCAGGTTCTCCACTGGTTCCAGAAATCAATGGTTATTACCAGAGCTTCTATTCGACAGAGTTCGACCCATTGGTGAACTTCGTGCTCAAGCACCGGCCCATCGCGACCTACGATGAATTGGTAAAAGAGTGCTGGGGACAGACCAGTCTGGAGGCGCTACGAGCAAAACGTGAAAAGGATCTGGATACGTTTCTCAATTTTGTCGTGCCCTTCAAATCCTGTATCGAGGATCTGAATTCAAACGATCTGGATCGGCAGTTCCAGGGGGTGTCGGCGTGTACTTTAGAAGCCGCGATGACTGTCCTGTTAGTCGTTGGAGCGGTGGCCAAGATTGCCAGTCTTGCCGCCAAAAGCATGAGCCTTGCTACCAAGGCGAGCGCGATCGGTTCAGCGGGACTTGGTTTGGTGAGCAACCTGTTTAATCCATTGGACGGAGCTTCCGACTTGCTGTTGCACGGCGCAAAGCTTTTGCGCAAAGGGTGGCGCAGCAGTGTGGCCGCAATCGATAACGCGATTGCCGATGCGCGCAAATGGTCGGCTGGAGCGCCGTACCGCAAACTGCCCGAAACTGTTGACCCAGACACTATTCGTCTTGGGACCTGGAGGCCCGCGCAAACTTCCCAGGATGTCTTCCAGGTATGGGGTATACGCCACAATGACGAATGGTACGCTCTGAACCGATTGGGCCAGCCTTGGGGAGCCAAACTGGAGAATTTCAATTACAAATTCAAACTACCTACCCTGCCATGGCACAGGATCCTGCCCAAAAGCTACACCAAGCATTACATCAAGAAGGCTATTCCGATCGCCAAAACCAAACTGGACAATGCCATCAGCTTATTGGCCGATGTAGAGTCGAATACTGATGTTCGTAAGGTTCTCGAGTATATGTTTGGGACAGGATCCAGCGAGGCTGCCCAACATTTGGGGCTGAAACTGCGAGCAATACGCAAAGATCTTGATGCTTTCACGCTCTCCAATTTGTCGTTCAAAAAGGCCGATGTCAATGCACTGGCAGCATTGAATGTGCCTGATTACAAAAATTGGAAGAAGGCGGTAATCAACGGCGTTGTACATAAAGAATCGATCAAGAGATTTATCAAGATTTTTCCGGAGCACCTGGATGATTTTTTTCGCGCTGCAAAATACGACGAAGCCAGAATTGCCGACGTCTTGATCCATGAGATGTCACATGGCGCGCCTGGCACCCTTGATCTGTATTATGGAAAATCTCTGAATCGTGTTGAATTCGACGCAGCTTCATTAATTGATCTTGCACGCAACCCCCGCATGATTGATCCGTCATTTCCGAACCCTTACAGGACAGCGAACACCGAAAAATTCACTCATTTAAATAACTTCGAATCCATTCGCCCCAGCCTTCCAACTCTTGTTCAGAAATACCCAGCCTTATACAACGCAGACTCTTATGAAGTAGCAGTCGCTCTCCTTGACCAAACAAAATCCGACCCTGTCGGGTTTTACATAAATATGGCAACCATAGAAACTGCGCTACGCAACACTGAGATCGATCAGTTCATCGGTACATTAGAAATAAATCTTGTCAAATCAAAGATCTGACATTTTGCTCCCAGTGCAAAGACGATCTGAGTGATTAAACACAAAAAATGCCAGTCCAGTTCGGGACTGGCATTCTTGCATCTACCATTTTATCCAGAACAATAAACTCAGCGGCCACGCAACCGAGTGCCCAGTACCGCCAGCGGATCAAGATCATCCAGCGCTGTGGTTTAATTGCGCCCTTTCCGCGCCTTTTAGCGCCTCCCGTTTGCAGCAAAGGAACACCCTTCATGACTCTCCTTCCCATCACCAAAGTCCTGGTCATCGGTTACGTCTGGCCCGAGCCCCGCTCTTCGGCAGCCAGTGGGCATGTGATGCAAATTCTCGAAACATTCTTGCAGCAAGGCTGGGACATTACCTTCAGCAGCCCGGCCGGCCCCGGCGAGCACAAGTTGGATCTCACCGGGCTGGGCATTCGCGAGGTCCCGATCGAGCTGAACAACAGCAGTTTCGACACGTTCATCAGCGAGCTGGCGCCGGATATCGTGCTCTTCGACCAATTCATGATGGAAGAACAGTTCGGCTGGCGGGTGGAAAAACACTGCCCCGACGCGTTGCGTGTTCTGGAAACTTCGGACTTGCAGAGCTTGCGCCATGCCAGGCATCAGCGTTTGAAGGATCGGTTGAAGGCCTGCGATGACGCGAACGACTTCCATGGGTTGTTTGCGCCTGCACTGCACGAAGAGTTCAGGCTGATGGCTGACACCGACCTGGCCAGGCGCGAGATTGCCGCGCTGTATCGCTGTGATCTGAATCTGATGATCTCGCCGGTGGAAATCGAACTATTGGTGCAGCAGTTCAAGTTGCCAGCAGAACTCTTGCACTGGTGCCCGTTGATGGTTGATCCGCCCAGCGCTCCGCCAAAAACCTTCGATGAGCGCGTGGACTTTCTCAGTATCGGCAATTTCCGTCACGCGCCGAACTGGGATGCCGTTTTGTGGCTGAAATCGACAATCTGGCCGCTGATCCGCGAGCAACTGCCCAAGGCGCAACTGCGTATCTACGGGGCCTACACGCCCCCCAAGGCAGCAGCCTTGCACAATCCCACACAGGGGTTCCATATCATGAACTGGGCGGAAGATGCCTTGCAGGTCATGTCTGATGCGCGTGTTTGCCTGGCCCCCCTGCGTTTCGGCGCGGGGATCAAGGGCAAGCTGATCGATGCAATGCTGTGCGGAACGCCGAGTGTCACGACGCCGACAGGGGCTGAAGGCATGCATACCCATCAACCCTGGCCGGGGGCAATCTGCCGTACCGCGCAGGACTTCGCCAATGCCGCGGTCCAGCTTTATCGTGACGAAATACTCTGGCAAGCAACCCAATCCCATGGACAAACACTGCTCGAAGATATTTATCAGCGAGCCGCCCATGGGCCGGCACTTATCGACAAGTTGCTTGAGTGCCGCAAAAACATTCAACAACGAAGACTCAATAATTTCACCGGCAGCATGTTGCGCCATCATTTACACAAGAGCACACAATACATGTCTCAGTGGATCGAGGCTAAAAACCTTAATAAATAGCAGCGTCAGAAAACTATCCAAACAATCATCAACAAATTGCATCAACACTCAAGTAGCCAGCCAATGATTTAAACCCTATAAACATCCTGCAAGTGGCTCTTCAAGCAACTAACATACCGCCACTTTTTTTGATCACTTATGCAGGATGCACTAATGGCAACTTCCAACTGGATGAGTACGACCCCCGACATCGACGCTCTGAACATCTGCGAACTGACACTGCCCGGCACTCACAACGCGGGCAGTGACTGGCGCGCCACCTATCCGTTTTTTGGCCCTCCACGTCACTGGCTGGCGTGTCAGCACGATACTTTTCATGCACAACTGAACCACGGCGCCCGTGCGCTTGACATTCGTTTGAAATATGAACCCAGTGGTGAAGGACCTCGGAAGTTCGTCATGCACCACAACGGCCATACCAACTCCCGAACGCTGAGAGACCTGGCCACCGACATAAACAACTTTCTTGCAAAAAATCCGGATGAATTCATTGTCCTGGACTTCCATAACCTGGAGGGCGATGACTTCGATTTCGAATACTTCAACAACACGATTCTCAACTTGCTGGGAGACCGTCTTGTACCCCGCGCCAACCAGTCCCTCACACTTCGGGAACTAAAAGGCATCAGTCCGAAACAGCGTGTTTTCGCCGCTGCAAGATCGCACTGGAAATTCGACTACAGAGTATTCCACGATCAAATCAGTCATAAATGGTCCGGAAACGGCGTTACCAACCCTGATGAATTGCGGCAATTCATTGAGAAAGTGATGGAAAACCCGCCAGGCACATGGAATGTCTGGTCGTTATCCGCCACCAGCTATACCGTCCTTGGTGGTCCCGTCGACATACATGACGAGCTGAACAAGTGGTTCGACCTGGATAACAGTGACTGGGCATTGAAATGCAACATCATTAACGTCGACTTTCTCGAAGAGTCGGATCTGGTGGAATTTTGCCGCGTCGCCAACGTGTTCAAAGCCCGCCAACGCGCTGCCTGACCCGCAACGGAAACTGGCGCAACGCGCGCGCAAAGAGGCATGATCGCCGGGCGATAACAAAAAAAGCACAAGATCATGACCCGAACCGTCCGCGTCACCGACCCCTCGTATGAATTGATGGATGACCACAACGGGTTGTCCATCATCTATCGCCAGCACGGCTTTCCCTGCCCGCTGGTGCGCTGGCACTTTCACAAGGAATACGAGCTGCACCTGATCGTCGCCAGTTCGGGCAAGGTGTTCATTGGCGACTACATCGGCAACTTCTACCCGCAGACGCTGTTCCTCACTGGCCCGAATCTGCCGCACAACTGGATCAGCCAAGTGGCCGAAGATGAAGTGGTCGAGAAACGCGACATGCTGGTCAACTTCACCGATGAGCTGTTCGAAAGCGGCCATCAGGTATTCGCCGAACTCAAGACCCTGGCGCCGCTGCTCGAGCGTGCGCAATACGGCATCGAATTCCGCTCCCCGCAGACAATCCGTCAGGCCATGACCCTGATGCAACGCATCGCCGATTCAAACGGCATCACCCGTCTCGGGCACTTTTTCATCCTGATGGAATTGCTGGCGGCCTGCGACGACTACCAGCTGCTGTCCGGCGCAACCACGCCGCAACTGGCCGACGAGCACAACATCGACCGCACCAACCGCGCGGTGGATTACATTTTCGCCCACTACGCCCGCGAGTTGCCGCTGGAGGAAGTCGCCGAGCACCTGGGGATGAAGCCGACCTATTTCAGCCGCGTGTTCAAGCAGGCCACCGGGCGTAATTTCATCGAATTCGTCAACCGACTGCGCATCAGCAAATCCTGCGAACTGTTAGCCGATGGCGACAAGCCGGTGACTGAGGTGTGTTTCGAGTCGGGCTTCAACAATATTTCCAATTTCAACCGGCGTTTTCAGCAGCTCAAAGGCATGACGCCTTCGCATTACCGGCGGCTGGTGGCGCAGCGCCTGACCGAACAAAACCACGGCTGAGCGCGTAAAACCTGTACGCATTCATGCCCGCCGCCCTGCTGAAATGCCCTTCCCTGCGTTTATCACGCCAATCCCGAGTGCAAAAAAGTATCGATTCAAGTGCTAGGGATGATTTGTCAGCCCTGCTTTAGAAGGCTGTAATCAGTGCACAGTCTTCCCCCGCTGGAAGAACACAAAAACAATAACTGTCCTTCTGCCCCCACCGGGTGCAGAAAAGGAGTGCACGATGCAACCCACTGCAAAAGCTCTGCTGGCCCTCACCTGCATGACCCTCAGCAGCGTCAGCCTTGGCGCCCAGACCCTGACCATCGCCACCGTCAACAACAGCGACATGATCCGCATGCAAAAGCTCTCGAAAACCTTCGAGACCGAGCATCCGGATATCAAGCTCAATTGGGTGGTGCTGGAAGAAAACGTCCTGCGTCAGCGCCTGACTACCGACATCGCCACCCAGGGCGGGCAGTTCGACGTATTGACCATCGGCATGTACGAAGCCGCACTCTGGGGCGCCAAGGGCTGGCTCGAACCGATGAAGGATCTGCCGGCCAGCTACACCCTCGACGATGTGTTCCCGTCAGTGCGCGAAGGCCTGTCAGTCAAGGGTTCGCTGTACGCCCTGCCGTTCTACGCCGAAAGCTCCATCACCTACTACCGCACCGACCTGTTCAAGGAAGCCGGCCTGACCATGCCCGAGCGTCCGACCTGGGAACAGATCGCCGGCTTCGCTGAAAAACTCACCCACAAGGACAAGGAACAGTACGGCATCTGCCTGCGCGGCAAGGCCGGCTGGGGTGAGAACATGGCACTGATCACCACCGTGGCCAACGCTTATGGCGCGCGCTGGTTCGATGAGCAGTGGAAACCGGAATTCAACGGTCCGGAGTGGAAAAACGCGCTGAACTTCTACGTCGACACCATGAAGAAGTCCGGCCCGCCGGGTGCCTCCAGCAACGGTTTCAACGAAAACCTCGCGCTGTTCAACAGCGGCAAGTGCGCGATCTGGGTCGATGCCAGCGTCGCCGGCTCGTTCGTCACCGACAAGACCCAAAGCAAGGTCGCCGATCACGTCGGCTTCACCTACGCACCGCATCAGGTCACCGACAAGGGCTCGGCGTGGCTGTACTCGTGGGCACTGGCGATTCCGACCAGTTCCAAGGCCAAGGATGCCGCCAAAGCATTCAGCGCCTGGGCCACCTCCAGGGAATACGGCGAACTGGTCGCCAAGACCGATGGCATCGCCAACGTTCCGCCGGGCACCCGCGCCTCGACCTACAGCGATGCTTACATGAGCGCCGCGCCGTTTGCCAAGGTCACGCTGGAATCGCTGAAAGCGGCTGACCCAAGCAAACCGACCCTCAAACCGGTGCCTTACATCGGTATCCAACTGGTGACCATTCCTGAATTCCAGGGCGTGGGCACTCAGGTCGGCAAGCTGTTCTCGGCAGCGCTGATTGGCCAGACCACGGTCGACCAGGCTTTGACCGCCGCGCAGCAAACCACCGAACGCGAGATGAAGCGCGCGGGTTATCCGAAGTAATCCTGCGAAAAGCTACTCCTGCCTCCTGTGTGAGCGAGCTTGCTCGCGAAAGCAATCTGACATTCAACATGGATGTCGACTGAAAGTCCGCTTTCGCGTGCTGGCGCGCGCCCACCGGGGATCTCCATAGGTCTGTATGACTCGGTTGTGATCGCCATGAATACTTCAACTGCCAAAGCCCACATCGACCTGTCGCAGCCCCGGCGCAAAAGCCGGGTGGCCAATCCCGGCTGGTTTCTGGTCAGCCCTTCGGTGGCCCTGTTGCTGCTGTGGATGATCGTGCCGCTGGGCATGACCGTCTATTTCTCGATGATCCGCTACAACCTGCTCGACCCCGGCGTTAACGAGTTCGTCGGGCTGGAAAACTTCACCTACTTCCTGACCGACTCCGGCTTCATTCCCGGCGCCACCAATACCTTGCTGCTGGTAGGCAGCGTGCTGCTGATCAGCGTGGTGTTCGGCGTGTTGATCAGTGCGTTGCTGGAGGCCAGCGAATTCTTCGGCCGCGGCATCGTGCGGGTGATGCTGATTTCGCCGTTCTTCATCATGCCCACCGTCGGTGCACTGATCTGGAAGAACCTGATCTTCCACCCGGTATCCGGGATCCTCGCCTACCTCTGGAAGCTGTTCGGCGCGCAGCCGGTGGACTGGCTGGCGCACTACCCGCTGCTGTCGATCATCATCATTGTGTCGTGGCAATGGCTGCCCTTCGCGATCCTGATCCTGATGACCGCCATGCAGTCCCTCGACCAGGAACAGAAGGAAGCCGCCCGCCTCGACGGCGCCGGCCCGATCGCGATCTTCTGGCACCTGACCCTGCCGCACCTGGCGCGGCCGATTGCGGTGGTCGTGATGATCGAAACCATCTTCCTGTTGTCGGTGTTCGCCGAGATCTTCACCACCACCAACGGCGGCCCCGGCTACGCCTCGACCAACCTTGCCTACCTGATCTACAACCAGGCGCTGGTGCAGTTCGACGTCGGCATGGCCTCGGCCGGCGGGCTGATCGCCGTGGTCATCGCCAACATCGCCGCGATCATTCTGGTGCGGATGATCGGCAAAAACCTGACTGACAAAGCCTGAGGCCTGCCATGACTCTTCAACAATCCCGCCGGCTGCAAAGCCTGCTGCTCGGCACGCTGGCCTGGGCCATCGCGATCATCATTTTCTTCCCGATCTTCTGGATGGTGCTGACCAGTTTCAAGACCGAAATCGACGCCTTCGCCACGCCACCGCAGTTCATCTTCACCCCGACGCTGGAGAACTACCTGCACATCAACGAGCGCAGCGACTACTTCAGTTTCGCCTGGAACTCGGTGGTGATTTCCTTCAGCGCTACCGCTCTTTGCCTGCTGATCGCAGTGCCGGCGGCCTACTCGATGGCGTTCTACGAAACCCAGCGCACCAAGGGCACGCTGTTGTGGATGCTCTCCACCAAGATGCTGCCACCGGTGGGCGTGCTGATGCCGATCTACCTGCTGGCCAAGAGTTTCGGCCTGCTCGACACGCGCATCGCGCTGATCGTGATCTACACGCTGATCAACCTGCCGATCGTGGTCTGGATGGTTTACACCTACTTCAAGGACATCCCCAAGGACATCCTCGAAGCCGCCCGCCTCGACGGCGCCACCCTCGCCCAGGAAATGCTCCGCGTGCTGCTGCCGATCGCCAAGGGCGGCCTCGCGTCGACCGTGCTGCTGTCGCTGATCCTGTGCTGGAACGAGGCGTTCTGGTCGCTGAACCTGACTTCGTCCAAAGCCGCGCCACTGACCGCGTTGATCGCCTCCTACTCAAGCCCCGAAGGGTTGTTCTGGGCCAAGTTGTCGGCCGTTTCGACCCTGGCATGCGCACCGATCCTGATCTTCGGCTGGATCAGCCAGAAACAACTGGTGCGCGGCCTGTCGTTCGGCGCCGTCAAATAAGAATTCGCAAAAGGAGCGCCACCATGGCCAACCTGAAAATCAAGAATCTGCAAAAAGGCTTCGAAGGTTTTTCCATCATCAAGGGCATCGACCTTGAGGTGAACGACAAGGAATTCGTGGTGTTCGTGGGCCCGTCGGGCTGCGGCAAATCCACCCTGCTGCGACTGATCGCCGGCCTTGAAGAAGTCAGCGGCGGCACCATCGAACTGGACGGGCGCGACATCACCGAAGTCAGCCCGGCCAAGCGCGATCTGGCGATGGTGTTCCAGACCTACGCGCTGTACCCGCACATGACCGTGAAGAAAAACATGTCGTTCGCCCTCGACCTGGCTGGCGTACCGAAAGCCGAAGTCGAGAAAAAAGTCGGCGAAGCGGCGCGCATCCTCGAACTGGGGCCGATGCTCGAGCGCAAGCCGAAACAGCTGTCCGGCGGCCAGCGTCAGCGCGTAGCTATCGGCCGGGCGATCGTGCGCAACCCGAAAATCTTCCTGTTCGACGAGCCGCTGTCCAACCTCGACGCCGCGCTGCGGGTGCAGATGCGCCTGGAACTGCTGCGCCTGCACAAAGATTTGAAAGCGACGATGATCTACGTGACCCACGATCAGGTCGAAGCCATGACCATGGCCGACAAGGTCGTGGTGCTCAATGCCGGCAAGATCGAGCAGGTCGGCTCGCCGCTGGAGCTGTATCACCACCCCGCCAACCTGTTCGTCGCCGGCTTCCTCGGCACGCCGAAAATGGGCTTCCTCAAAGGCCAGATCGCCCGTATCGACGGCGCGAGCTGCGAAGTCTCGCTGGACGCCGGCACCCGCATCACCCTGCCGTTCAACGCGGCGAACCTGAGCGTCGGCAGCGCCGTGACGCTCGGCATTCGCCCGGAACATCTGGAACTGGCGCAAGCGGGCGACTGCACCCTGCAAGTCACCGCCGACGTCAGCGAGCGGCTGGGCAGCGACACCTTCTGCCACGTCAAGACCAACGCCGGCGAAGCCCTGACCATGCGCGTGCGTGGTGATCTGGCGAGCCGTTACGGCGAACAACTGAACCTGCACCTGGACGCTGCCCACTGCCATCTGTTCGATGCCGACGGCGTGGCGCTGACCCGCCCGTTGCGCGCGGCCGCCTGACTTCGAGACTGACCCGATGAAACTGAACAAACAAAACCTCAACCGCCTGGTCGCCGAAGTACAACTGCCGACCTACAGCCTCAGCGACACCCGCCAAGGCATCGCCCACATTGGCGTCGGCGGTTTCCATCGCGCGCATCAGGCGTATTACACCGACGCGCTGATGAACACCGGCGAAGCGCTGGACTGGGCCATCTGCGGCGTCGGCCTGCGCGCCGAGGACCGCCGCGCCCGTGATGACCTCAAGGAGCAGGACTACCTGTTCACCCTGTTCGAACTGGGCGACAGCGACGACACCGAAGTCCGCGTCATCGGTGCGATCCGCGACATGCTGCTGGCCGAAGACAGCGCCCAGGTGCTGATCGACAAACTCGCCGATCCGCAGATCCGCATCGTCTCGCTGACCATCACCGAGGGCGGTTATTGCATCGATGACAGCAATGGCGAGTTCATGGCACACCTGCCGCAGATTCAGCACGACCTGACTGACCCGCAACAGCCGAAAACCGTGTTCGGCTTCCTCTGTGCCGCGCTGGCCAGGCGGCGTGCGGCGGGCATTGCGGCCTTCACGGTGATGTCCTGCGATAACCTGCCGCACAACGGCGCGGTGACCCGCAAGGCGCTTCTGGCCTTCGCCGCGCTGCTCGATCCGGACCTGCGCGACTGGATTGACGCCAACGTCAGCTTCCCCAACGCCATGGTCGATCGCATCACGCCGATGACCAGCACCGCCCATCGCCTGCAACTGGCGGACAAACACGCCGTCGACGACGCCTGGCCGGTGGTTTGCGAGCCCTTCGTGCAATGGGTGCTGGAAGACAAATTCGTCAACGGTCGTCCGGCCTGGGAAAAGGTCGGCGTGCAGTTCACCGACGATGTTTCCCCCTACGAAGAGATGAAGATCAAACTGCTCAACGGCAGCCATCTGGCGCTGACGTACCTGGGCTTTTTGAAGGGATACCGCTTCGTTCACGAAACCATGAACGACCCGCTGTTCGTGCGCTACATGCGCGCCTACATGGACCTGGACGTGACCCCGCAACTGGCGCCGGTGCCGGGCATCGACCTGACCGAGTACAAGGACACGCTGGTGGCGCGGTTTTCCAATCAGGCGATTGCCGATCAGCTTGAGCGTGTTTGCTCGGATGGGTCGTCGAAGTTTCCCAAGTTCACCATTCCGACGATCAACCGGTTGATTACCGATGGGCGCGAGACCAAGCGGGCGGCGCTGGTGGTGGCGGCCTGGGCGCTTTACTTGAAGGGCGTGGACGAGAATGGCGACACTTACTCGATTCCGGATCCTCGGGCGGCGTTCTGTCAGGGGTTGGTGGCGCAGGATGCTTTGATCACTGAGCGGCTGTTGGGGGTTGAAGAAATCTTCGGTACAGCGATACCGCGTTCGCCAGAATTTGTCGCAGCCTTTGAGTGGTGCCTGAACAGCTTGCGCGAAGAAGGCGTAACTCGAACTCTCGAACACCTGTTGACCTGATCGTTCCCACGTCGAGGCGTCGAACCGTCCGCGTGGGAGTGCATCAATGGACGCTCTGCGTCCGCTGTTGAATGGGGACGCGGAGCGTCCCGGGCTGCATTCCCACGCAGAGCGTGGGAACGATCTGGATCTTCGTGGAGCGCACATGAATAACCAACAACTCTTCCTCGGCATCGACTGCGGCACCCAAGGCACCAAAGCCATCATCCTCGACGCCACCAGCGGTCAGGTCCTCGGCCAGGGCGCTGCCGCGCACACGATGATCAGCGGCGCCAACGGCCGTCGCGAACAAGACACCGCGCAATGGCTGGAGGCCTTCGCCCTCGCCACTCGCCGCGCCCTGCTGGCGGCGAATGTCGACGGTCAATCGATCCTCGGCATCGGCGTCTCCGGCCAGCAGCACGGGCTGGTACTGCTTGACGATCAAGGCCAGGTGCTGCGCCCGGCCAAGCTCTGGTGCGACACCGAAACCACGGCAGAGAACGATCAACTGCTGGCTCATCTGGGCGGTGAACAAGGCTCGCTGGAACGCCTCGGCGTGGTCATCGCGCCGGGTTACACGGTGTCGAAACTGTTGTGGACCAAGGAACAGCATCCAGAAGTGTTCTCGCGCATCGCGCGGATCTTGCTGCCCCACGACTACCTGAACTTCTGGCTCACCGGCCGTTCGTGCAGCGAATACGGCGATGCGTCCGGTACCGGGTACTTCAACGTGCGCACCCGCCAATGGGATTTGCAGCTGCTGCGTGACATCGATGCCAGCGGTCATCTGCAAGCCGCGCTGCCGGAACTGATCGACGCCCATCAAGCGGTCGGCACGATCCTGCCGGCGATTGCCGAACAGCTGGGTATCAACCCCAACGCAGTGGTGTCCAGTGGCGGCGGCGACAACATGATGGGCGCCATCGGCACCGGCAATATTCAGCCGGGGGCGATCACCATGAGCCTCGGTTCTTCCGGCACGGTGTACGCCTACGCCGAGGCGCCGAAGGTCAGCCCGGATGCATCGGTCGCGACTTTCTGTTCCTCGAGCGGCGGTTGGCTGCCGTTGATCTGCACCATGAACCTGACCAACGCCACCGGCGCGATCCGCGAATTGTTCGACCTCGATCTCGATGCCTTCAACGCCTTGGTGGCCCAGGCTCCGATCGGCGCCGAGGGGGTGAGCATGTTGCCGTTCCTCAATGGCGAACGCGTGCCGCCCCTGCCCCACGCCACCGGCAGCCTGCACGGCCTGACCATCGATAACCTGACCCAGGCCAATCTGTGCCGCGCCGCCGTCGAGGGCACCACCTTCGGCCTGCGTTATGGACTGGATCTGTTGCGTCAGAATGGTTTACAAAGCCGCAGCATTTGCCTGATCGGCGGCGGTTCGAAAAGCGCGGTATGGCGGCAGATCGTCGCCGACATCATGAACACCCCGGTGATCTGCACCGAGCAGAGCGAAGCCGCCGCCCTCGGTGCGGCGATTCAGGCGGCGTGGTGCACGTCGTGGTCGAACGGCCACGAAGACACCCTGGCCGACCTGTGCGAGCGCTGCGTGAAGCTCGACCTGAACAGTGAAACCCTGCCGATCACCGCGAATGTCGCGGCTTTCCAGCAGGCCTATGAACGCTATCGACTGCATGTCGCAACCTTATAAAGAGCAAACAACTATGTACCTGGTGTGTGGCGAAGCACTGTTCGATTTCTTCAGCGAAGACGATGCCGGCGGGCAGGCATCGAAAGTCAATTTCAAGGCGATTGCCGGTGGCTCGCCGTTCAACGTGGCGGTGGGTTTGCGCCGGTTGGGCGTTGATTCGGCGCTGTTCGGCGGGTTGTCCACCGACTACCTCGGCCGACGCTTGCAGCAGGTGCTGCAGGATGAAGGCGTCCGCCAGGATTACCTGGTGGATTTCGCCGCGCCGACCACCCTGGCGATGGTCGCGGTGGGCGCCAATGGCTCGCCCCATTACAGCTTCCGCGGTGAAGGTTGCGCCGACCGGCAGTTGAGCCTGGCGCACCTGCCAACGTTGGGCCCTGAAGTGCGTGGCTTGCACTTCGGTTCCTTCTCGCTGGTGGTGCAACCGATTGCCGACACGTTGCTTGCGTTGGTACAGCGCGAAAGCGGCAAACGCCTGATCAGCCTCGACCCGAACGTGCGCCTCAACCCCGAGCCGAACATCGACCTGTGGCGCGAGCGGATCGCCACGCTGGTGCCGTTGGCGGACCTGATCAAAGTCAGCGACGAAGATTTGAGCCTGCTGTATCCCGAGCAGGATCCGGCGCGCGTCATCGAAGGCTGGCTGCAGCATCGCTGCCAGGTGGTGTTCCTGACCCGTGGCGGTGAAGGCGCAACAGTCTTCAGCCGCGCTCACGGCTCATGGTCGGTGCCCGCGTCTTCAGTGAAGATCGCCGACACCGTCGGCGCCGGCGATACCTTCCAGGCCGCGTTGATCACCTGGCTGACCGAGCATGAGCTGGATTCGGTGGAAGGCGTGCAGCACCTCAGTCGCGAACAGATCGACGGCATGCTCAGGTTTGCCGTACAGGCCGCCGCCCTTACATGCAGCAAAACAGGTCCGGATTTGCCTTATCGCCACCAGTTGACCTGAGCGCGTAGACTGGCGCCCTTTTTTGCACGACGGGATGACGGCTTTTGAATTCGCGGCGCACGGTTGGACTGTTGGTATTGGCGGCACTGTTGACCGGTTGCGGAACATCGCCGCCGCGTTCGCCGGAAAACCTCTGCGAGATTTTCCGCGAAAAGAGTGATTGGTACGACGCAGCGCAAGTCACGCAAAAGCGCTGGGGCGTACCGATCCAGGTGCCGTTCGCGATCATGTATCAGGAGTCCGGCTACCGCTACGACGCCAAGACGCCGCGTAAATACCTGTTGTGGGTGATCCCGTGGGGTCGGGTTTCGACGGCCTCGGGCTATGCGCAGGCCAAGGATGAGGTCTGGTCCGACTACCAGAAAAGCACCGGCCGCTATGGCGCCGACCGCGAAGACTTCGATGACGCCATCGACTTCGTCGGCTGGTACATGGACAAGACCACCTCGATCAACGGCGTGTACAAGTACGACGCCTACAACCAGTACCTCAACTATCACGAAGGCTGGGGCGGTTTTCGCCAGAAGACCTACGCCAGCAAGGCATGGCTGATGCCGGTGGCGCGCAAGGTGCAGAACCGCTCGGACATGTACGGTCAGCAATACGCAGCGTGCAAGGATGATCTGAATCGCGGGTTCTGGAGCCGGTTCTGGCATTGGCTCTGATCCCAAGCCGAAAAAAAACCATCACGAGTTAACTCGCGATGGTTTTTTTCGGCCCGGATTTACAACACCGAAAAGTTGTAACTCACAATCAACCGGGTCTCATCCACGTCCCGGGCAAACTTCTCGTAGTTCGTCCGATACGTCGCATTACGCAAACGCAGGCTCACGTCCTTGAACGTCCCGGTCTGGATCACGTACTTCAGTTCGCTGTCGCGTTCCCACTCTTTGCCTTCCTGATCGCTGCCCGGGACCTTGATGTGATCGCCGTTCACGTAACGGGTCAGGAAGCTCAGGCCGTTGATGCCAATCGCCTTGAAGTCATAGTCGTAACGCAGTTGCCACGAACGTTCCTGGGCGGCGGCGAAGTCGTTGACCTGCACGTAGTTCACCAGGTACGGGTTGCTGCCATCCAGATACGGCATCGAGTTGTCGCCGTTCATGCGCTGCCAACCGGCGCTGAAGGTGTGGCCGCTGATGCCGTAGGACAGCATGCCGCTCAACGCCCGGTTGTCGATTGAGCCGGCTTTCGCATCGCCGCTGTCGGCGCTTTTCAGTAAACGCAGATCGGCTTTCAGCACACCGTCACCCAGCGGCTGATTGGCCAACAGACCCACGAAGTGCTGGCGATAGATGTCTTCCAGCTCGGCGTAGTGATATTGCGCGGTCAGGCGATCATTGATCTTGTAGTCGAAGCCATACATGTCGAAATGATCGGCGGTGGTGTTGCAGGCGTAGCGCTTGTTCTTGCAGTGCACGCGGATGTCTTGCGAATCGGTGGAGTCCCGGGCGGTGTACTTGTCCAGGCGTGCGGCCATGAAGGTCAAATCCTTCACCTCTTTGGAGGTCAGCATCGCACCGTTGAACATCGTCGGCAGCAGACGGCCGTCGTTGTACTTGAGCAGCGGCAGATCCGGCAGCAACGCGCCGTATTTCAGCACGGTGTCCGAGACTTTGACCTTGGCGGTCAGGCCCATCTTCGCGTACTGACCTTTCGAGCCCCGCGGGTTGTCACCGCTGGACGGCAACAGGCCGCTGTTACTGCGGTCCGGGCTGGAATCGAGCTGAAAACCCGCCATGCCCAGCGCATCAATGCCGAAACCGACGGTGCCTTCGGTGTAGCCCGATTGCAGATTGAGAATGAAACCCTGCGCCGACTCTTCGCGCTTGGACGCGCCCTGATCACTGGAGGTGTGCCCGTCACGGAAATCGCGGTTGAAGTACACCGTGCGCGATTCGATCTTCGCCGTGGTGTCTTCGAAAAAACCGCTGGCCTGGACCTGCGCGGTAAAACCGGCGCACAGCACAAAGGCTCCGAAGCCAAGCGAATGGCGCGGGGTGATGAGGGGAAATGGGGGACGCATTGAAAACTCCAACAGAACAACGATTGCGCTGGGCGCAAACAACCAAAAACAGCTCCCGTCCCGGAACAGTGAAGCACCGTGAGGAAGTGAATACGCGGGGGTGAACGGCAATGATGGCAGATGGCTTTGACGTGCTACAGGCGACTTTAGTCTGAAACTGACTGCATGTTCTTGAACATTGACGTTGGCGATTGTGCGGAAGCCGTCGTGCGCAAGTGCCCGTCTCACGGGGCGAAACAACCGGCCTAAGGGTTTTCCCTATGGCTTCGGGCCTGTGCATCTACGGCATTTGCGCCTTGAACGAGGCGGTTTAATCCTGCACCATCCGCCCACGCTAATCCAAAGGACGGAAATCAAGGCATGCTGGACGCCAATGCTACCCACATTACCCTCACGCTCGAAGGCGCTTCAGCCGACCTGCAAGTCCTCAGCTTTACCGGTCGCGAAGCCCTCAACGAACCGTTCCGTTTCGACCTCGAACTGGTCAGCGCCCGTCCCGACCTCAACCTTGAAGAACTCCTGCACAAGCCTGGCTGCCTGACCTTCGGCGCCACTGGCGAGGGCAAGATTCACGGCCTGGTGTATCGCATCGAGCAAGGCGATTCCGGCAAGACCCTGACCCGTTACAGCCTGAGCCTGGTGCCGCAACTGGCCTACCTGCGGCACAACCATGACCAGCAGATCTTCCAGCAACTGACGGTGCCGAAAATCATCGCCCGCGTCCTGGAAGATCGCGGGATCCTGGCCAACGCCTACAGCTTCCAGCTCGGCGCCGAATACCCGGAACGCGACTACTGCGTGCAGTACGACGAATCCGACCTGCATTTCATTCAGCGCCTGTGCGAAGAGGAAGGCATTCACTTCCACTTCCAGCACAGTAGCAGCGGCCACAAACTGGTGTTCGGCGACGACCAGACCGTGTTCCGCAAACTGAAACCGGTGAACTATCAGCAAGACTCCGGCATGACCGCCGACAAACCGGTGATCAAGCGTTTCAACCTGCGTCTGGAAACCCGCACCAGCCGCGTCAGCCGCCGTGACTACGATTTCGAAAAACCGAAGATCCTGCCCGAAAGCGCGGTCAAATCCGCGTTCATGCCAGACCTGGAAGACTACGACTACCCCGGCCGCTTCACCACGCGCGAGCGCGGCAAGTTCCTCTCGACCCGCGCGCTGGAGCGCCATCGCAGCGACTACAAACTCGCCGAAGGCAAAGGTGACGAACCGACCCTGACCAGCGGCCACTTCATGACCCTGGCCGAACACCCACGCGCCGAGTGGAACGATTTGTGGCTGCTGTTGGAAATCTTCCACGAAGGCAAACAGCCGCAAGTGCTGGGCGAAAACGTCACCAGCGACGTCACCGACAACAAGAGCGATTTCCACCAGGGCTACCGCAACAGCTTCGTGGCCACCCCGTGGGACGCCCACTACCGCCCTGCCCTCGAACACCCGAAACCGAAAGTCCTCGGCAGCCAGACCGCCATCGTCACCGGCCCCGCCGGCGAAGAAATCCATTGCGACCAGTACGGCCGCGTAAAGGTGCAATTCCACTGGGACCGCGAAGGCCAGGCCGACGACAAGACCACCTGCTGGCTGCGCGTCGCCAGCGGCTGGGCCGGCGCAGCCTACGGCGGCATCGCCATTCCACGCATCGGCATGGAAGTACTGGTGACCTTCCTCGAAGGCGACCCCGACCAACCACTGGTGACCGGCTGCCTGTACCACAAAGAAAACGTCGTCCCCTACGACCTGCCGGCGAACAAGACCCGCAGCACCTTCAAGACCCTGAGTTCACCCGGCGGCAAGGGCTATAACGAGTTCCGCATCGAAGACAAGAAAGGCGCGGAACAGATCTACCTCCACGCCCAGCGCGACTGGGACGAGAACATCGAGCACGATCAGAAGATTCGGGTTGGCAACGAGCGGCATGACACCGTCGAAGCCAACACCTACAGCGAGTTCAAGGTCGAAGAACACCGCATCACTCACCTGGATCGCATCAGTGAAATGCGCGCCAACGATCACCTGACCGTCGCCGTGACCCAGCACCTCAAGGTCGGCACGGCGCAACTGGTCGAAGCGGGAACCGAGATCCACTACTACGCCGGCCAGAAAGTCGTGATCGAAGGCGCAATGGAACTGACCGCCAAGGCCGGCGGCAGCTTCGTCAAAGCCGATGCCGGCGGCGTGACCATCAGCGGCGCCGAAGTGAAGATCAACACCGGCGGCGCGCCGGGCGTGGGGACACCGGCAGCGCCGTTGTTGCCGGGGCCGATGAAGGTGGTGGATGCGGATAAGGCTGGGAAAGTCCCGATCCCGCTGCCTAAACGACTGAACGAATCCGGTATCACGCCGCTGTGCGGAAAACAGAGTAACGGCGCTTGCAGCCGTAAGGATTGCACATGCATGTAAAAGCGCTGAGTGCTTTGTTGGCGGCTCCGCGCCACGCATTCGAACAGCTACCCCGAGAGAACGCCGGCTCGACACTGTGTTTCATCATTGACCGTACCCGTCAGCCTGACACCATGAGCCGCCTCTATCGCATCGGCGAGCCTATCGACTCTCAAGGCCTGTTTGTCGCCACCGATTTCGCTGAAATGGCCAATGACGGCCCGTTATGGCTGATCGCGCCTTGGGGCAGTCGTCTGGCTGCCGAAGCAGCAAAACTCTGCGAAGAAAATTACGCCGGCATTGCACTCATCACTGATGAGCCGGCCAAGGCACTGGCCCATGCTCGCTGGCTGCTGCGTGCCAACGATGGGTCCGGCGGTCAAAGCCTTCTGAGTTACCAAAAGCCAAGCCTGTGGGCCGCATTGGCCTATACCGCAGACGAAACTTCGCATCAGTTATTCGGCCCATGGCAACACGTCTACAGCCCTGCCCCGGTTCACTTTGGTAGCAATCAGGGCCACTGGTTGAGCTGGCGCAGCGTTTCGGAACTTGAATGGCTGGGCGACGTCTCAGCGTTCAACCTGCCGCCAGCAGCGCCGAAGGTTCAGGAACATCTGGGTTGGGTCTATTGGGTTGATGAGCATTACGCCATCTATGGCGAACCCACTGACGAGGAACTGCCCAACCTCGTCGAAAACCTCAATGTACTGGTTGCCCACAACATTTATGAAGGTCGTCATTTACTGCAGCTGGGCCAGATCACCAACGGTCCTCTGCTCGAAACGCAGCCTCAGGCAATGACTATCCTGCAATCCAGGGAAGAGTCGTTCATCAAGGTTCAGCAGCTGCAGCAACTCTCCACCAGCGCTGCCTGATGACCCCGTCCGCGTAAAGAATGAATGGAAGCGAAATGGAAACTGGTATTTCGAAAGCCCCCAAGGAAAATCTCAACGGTCCAACTGCAAATGCATCGACCCAAACAGCACCGGTTGAAAGCAAGCCAGCGCTGGAACTTGATCCGCAGCCCAAAGCGCCTGACAGTTGTTCCAACGCGTTCGACAAGGTAAAGACACCTTGCTCGACGTCCTATGGTGAGGTGATTTACGCCACCAAGGAAAAAATGTTCTATCTATTGCCAGAACGTGCTGCCAGCTCGATCAAAGAAGCGATGAATGAACTTGAACAACATATCAGCGTAAGCAAGTCTCCAGAAGAACGGCTCAAGGGGATGAACACCGCAGGGCTGCTGGAATACTTCCTTGAGCCAAAGCTGACTAATTTCCTGCAAGGCGAGCAAAAAAGCCGAATGCTGGAAATCGAAGCTCAGGAGCCGGATATCGCGCAACCCACGATGGCTATGCGCTTGAAGGCTGTCAGCCGAGAAGCCCGCAACAGTGCGGCGCTGGACAAGCAACCGGACCAGAGCGAATACGCTCGCAATCGGGAACTTGCCAATCAACAACAAGCGAGTCTGCTTGAAGCCAACGCTGATGGGCAGAAACTGCAGCGGCTCTACAGCGAATGGAAGAAGCTGAAAAACATCGCTGTCGCGCAAGCCAAAGTAGCAGGCTACACCTACGAAAGCGGCAACCTGTTTTCTCCGGGAGCACTCGAAGCGAGAAGTCGTGTACAGACCTATCTGAAGGCGCGCTCGGCACTCACCTCCAGTGGCAAGCTGACGACTCTGAAAGAAGAAGACTTTCAAAAAAACAAAAAAGCCTATCTGGACGCGACTAACTGCGTAATTGATGGCAAAGCCCGGATGTGTGGCTATTTGAAGGAAGTCGCCAACGAGCGCAAGAAAGTCGAAAAAGACTTCGCCGCGTATATTGATTCGATCTTGAAAGTTGCTGACTACGGTTTGGCCCTGCCGGAGTTTGCACTCATTCCCGACACTGGCGATATCAGCGCAGGCATCGAGAAATTCAAGGCTTACCTTGAGATGGAACAGCAACAGATCAAGCTCACCGAGCAGATCCGTTCGAAATATAAAGCCTGGATTGACGCTAGCGGGCAGAACGTCGCGGCACCGACAGGTATCGTTGAAGCGGAGCAAGCAGAATGGCAGCGTATCCAGCAAGCTCGTCTGAAGCTTCGTGACGACGCCGAGGCAGCAGTGGCTGCTGCCTTGCCATTACGTCACCTGTTATGGGAGCCCGAGCAGTTTCAACCAAAACCGGAAGAGCGCTTGGTCAAGGCAGGATTTCCTTTGCGCGAAGTCGCGCTTTTCAATAGCCCCAACAGTCCAGTCAAACACCTGAGCCTGCTCAATCTTGAAGGCATCACAAAGGTGCTGAAGAAAGACGCAAGCGAAATCGGTGCCGCTGCAAGCAAGGACTTGCAGAAACTTCCAGGTAACAGCAACGGAAAGGCAGAGTCGGACTCTGACGACAACCCCTTCCATGAATGGCTTCGTGAACAAGGCGCTTTGGCCATCAAGGACCAACAGAGCGACTGGTTTGATGAAAAAGGCTGGTTTGACGTTGAGATGTTCCACTCTTACTTGAAGTCAAAGAACTACAAGGTCGAAACGTTTGAGGATGCGGGGGCGCGCAAAGATTGGGGGCTCCGTCTTCGTCAGTTGCTTTTTAAGGAAGAAGTCAGAAGCTCGTTGCGTCTGTTCGACAACAGCCCTCAAGCTCAACTGGTTCGCTGCCTCACCCCACCGCAGTCATCAATTCACACCGCTACCAAAGTCAGCGGCCCAAGCTTCAGCGTTGCGGATAATTTCAAAGCCTCCGCCAAAGCCGAAGCAAGTCTGGGAATCGACCTCGCTCGCGGTGAGGTTGAATTGATGAAAATGGATCTTCCGGGGAGAGATCAAGCGAAAGACATCCTGGTGCCTTACCTGGATTATGAGAAAAACCGCAAAAATCTGAACCTGGGTCGGTTCTCGATTCACTTGGGCGCTAGAGCCTGGGGGTATACGGGTGCAACCCTCCTCCTTTCTTCCAGCGTTCAGTTGGGCCGCGCGAACGTGCAAGGCGGGCTCAACCTTCCGGAAATCACCGATGCAAAACGCGCGGATACCACCAATGCGACTGCCGCAACCGCGCGAAGTGAACCTGTACTTGAGGGCGACGCTGCCAAGGTTCGGGTGGAAGACGGCGCTAAAGCCCAATTCAATCTTTTTGCTGGGGTGCAAGCCGGGATTCTGCTGACCGGTGCCTTGAACTGGGCACCACCAAAAGACATAGCAGCCCTGCGCGCAGCGCCAACACCGGGAATGAGTAACAGCGTCAACAGCACGAAAGCCAGCCAATGGTCGAGTCTAGCGAGACTGACAGCTGGATTTACTGCCGCTTACGGCCTCGGTGCAAACGCAGACATTGGCATTTCCTTGCACGAAGGCCGCTTCATCATGCGGTTCAAGGCCTCTCTCATTGTCGGCACAGGTGCCGGCGGCGAATTCCAGTTTGAAGTCGGGTATGACGGCGTTACTGACTTGATTAACCTGCTGCGCCGTGAGATGCACAAAAATCAGGACAAATCGCTGATTTTTGTGACGGATGATGCGGCTGATTACATCGACAAGCTCAACTTCCTAGGTGCTGCCGGCATGGAAGTGGCGATGTCTTATATGCAGGGTGTTGATATGGTGATGTCGTTGTATGAGGCGTTAACGGGGGGCGGTCGAGGTGGTACCGTTGCTCATACCATCATGACATATCGAAACCAAGCAGAGCTGGAAGAGTGGTTCATAGCAGCTACGCCGGGAGCGCTGGGCCCAATGCTAATGACACTTACCAGTGCAGCGGAAGCATTCAAAATTCCAATAAAGCTATCCGACAGCAGCCAGGCTTCCGAATATAGTCATGACCAAGCTCACCTTCTTCAGCAAAAAGCAATTGAGCGCATTCTTGGTTGGATATTAAAGCGCGCCGAAAAAGATGGAACTATTTCAAAGGCGAAAAGCCAATTTGAAGAAGCCTGTATGTGCATGAACAGGTTTGGGGCAAAAGAGCAGAACCAAAACCAGAAGTACTGCGAGAACCGCCTTCACATGGATAACTTCATGTCAGAAGCAGTTATGCGACTTCAAGATCGAACAAGTGACGACACCCGAGCCCGATACAAAGCGCACGTAAAAACTCTTGGCGAGCGGCTAGACGGCTATTGCTCTCGGATTACACACTACGGAAGAACATATTTGCCAGGTGGAAAAGCAACCTATACCGGACCGGACGATAGCGTAAAATGATTAAAAATAAGCACTACAAATCAATAGCCCAAGTTTTTTTTGTGTTCCTAGCCTTTGCATCTCATTCCGCGATGGCGCTTACAAGCGATCAGGCGATTGCTAAAGAAAAAGGAATTACGCTTTTTAATCAATATAAATCTGCTGAAGCGGAACTTCGGATTGCTGCAGAAGCAGGTGACGCTGAAGCACAGTTCTACCTAGCTGAAGAAATCCGACAAAGAAGCCAATACATTACGCCTGAGGCAAAAAAATGGTTGGAAGCAGCAAGTGCACAGGGTGATCTGTACGCCATGCTTAGGCTCGCCCGCTCGGATAATGATCTCTGTACGACGATGAAAAACTGCCCTCCCGGGCAAAAAACTTCGGCAGAGTGGATGAATATAGTTAAAGAGTTGGCTACATCTAAAGCTGAAAAGGGTGACGCCGAATCCGCTTATGTCATGTATTTGGCGACTGGCCAGTTGGAGTGGTTAAAAAAATCCGCAGAGTCTGGTTTTGCTCAAGGTCAATGGCTGCTTGCTATTCGATATAAGGAAGGTAATGGATCCTTTTTGTTGCCTTGGAAACGGTCGGAAGCTGTCGAGAACTGGGCAAAGGCGTCTGCTCTTGGAGGCAATCCCAAGGGAATGATGGAGTACGCTGCCATTCTTTTCGAGAAGGGTGACATGGAAAGTTTTCGATATTGGAACGAACAGGCTGCCTCAATTGGCTTCGCCACTACGGTGTACGGGTATGGATCAGACCTGGCCCATGAGCCTGATACGTATGGCTTCCCTTATGACATCATCAAAGGGTACGCCTTGATTTATTTATTGAAAGAACTTGATGGCGGAGGCGGCATGGATGCCAACGTCAATGATAAGCTTCCTAAAATCGCTGCAAAAATGACACAAACGCAAATAGCGGAAGCAAAAGTATTCGCACAAAAGTGGAAAGCCACACACCCGCCGCTCTCTTTTTTTCCTGACAAGTTAGGTGACTAATACGGTCGCACCCCCTTAATTACGTTTAAAGACAGCGCTTGGAACTACTATATTTACTGGCGTGGGGAACTACACAAAATTGAACCACTCACGTCATCGCGCTAAATTTCAAGAAAGACTTTTGTCATATGTGAAAAAACAGTTAATAGGATGCAATACGCAGAAGGACGAAGCAAGATGTTCCGCACACCAATAAAAGCCATGGCGTTGTTTGCATTAATATTTTCAAGCTACGCTTTCGCTCAGCTCACTCCTGAACAAGAAGCCGCGAAAAAGCGCGGAATTACACTATTCAATCAATATAAAACAGCCGAACCCGAATTACGTATTGCAGCAGAAGCTGGAGATGCGGAAGCTCAATTTTATTTAGGCGAAGAGCTACATCTACAAAAGCAGCGAATGGCAACGGAGTCGCAAAAATGGTACGAAGCCTCAGCATCCCAAGGTAACTATTATGCGATGTTCAAACTTGCTACCACCACTGGAGATCTATGCTCCGTTATAAGTCAGTGTCCTGCAGGTATTAAAAAACCCACTGACTGGCATGAACTGCTGATAAAAACAGTAGAGCCACTGGCGTTGAACGGTAGCGGCGAAGCAATGGTGGTCTTGTATGATGCGACAGCCAACTTAGAGTGGCTGAAGAAGGCAGCCAAAGCAGGTTATGCTCCTGGACAATGGCTACTCGCCACTCGTTACGCTGATGGCGAAGACACATTTTTATTGCCATGGAAGCGTAAAGACGCAGAAGAGGAATTATTGAAAAGTGCCTCCGAGGGTGGATTCCCCAAGGCGATGATGGAGTACAGCACTATTCTTTCTGAGCGAAATGATCTTGAAGGCGTTCGGTACTGGTTGGAGGCTGCAGCGAAAACCGGATATGTAAATGGGATCAGTAGTTATGGGGCGTACGTTGCTCACACTCCTGACAAAGTTGGATATCCAATTGACCTAATAAAAGGTTATGCGTTGATATCGCAACTTCAAGAACTTGATGGGGGGAGGAAATATCCAATCCTATGTTGAAGGAAAGCTTCCTGCAATTGCAGAAAAGATGACTCCCACCCAAATTGAAGAAGCAATAAAATACGCCACTGAATGGAAAGCTACACACCCACCTCTTTCCTTCTTTCCAGAAAAATTAGGTTTTTGGACGCAGTGAGCGCAGAAGGCTAGTCGGCCCGGCAGACTTCAGCCTGTTTGCCAGCCTGCAATTGATGGATCTCGTGCTCCCGGCGAATTGGTCGATGTGGACAACGCGAAAGAGCGGTATGTCGAGGAAAAGTTGCCGCTTGGGGTTGTGATGAGGGCGCTGTCTGAATGAATCAGCAAATATGCCTAAAAGCCGATTCGTGAAAAAGAGTCTTGGAAATTTTCAATGTCGTTAAGCCTGAATAGTTTGAATCAACGCAGATGGAAGAACCGAGCCTTAGCAATCGGCATCTTTATCATTGCTGTCCCATTTTTAATATTTTTCATTTATAGCAAAACCCGAGTGCCGGGCGCAGCGTTGACGTCTCATAATTACATGGACAGGCCTGTCGGTAGCTACTGGGTAAATGATAACTGGGGTGGAAACGGAGGCGTCACCTGCTGCTGGGACATCTCTGGAGAAAATGCCAAATTGGTTTGGATCTTGAGCATGTCAAAAGCTCAGGAGGACCAGGGCATGAAAATAGAGAAACATCGAGCACTGTTGTCCCTGCCAAAACGTAAGCCCGGAGAAGATACATTGCATGTCTATTTTCTCCCCGGAAACAAGATCGAACTCATGTGGTCTACCACGACCCTTGATACGAGGTAGTTCGGATATCTTTGATTTGATAAATGATCCAGTCCCGGAGGAAGCGCCTCGCCTTTAAATCACCGAAAACCTCCAGCAGCATCACGGGCAGATAATGCTTCTGCCCGTGAAAACCACGCTGTTTTTCAAATCATCAAACCGGCGCCTGCCAGTTCAACATTTTCTGCTGCGCGACCTGCAGCAAATCACTGCCATCCTGCGTCAGCAGGTACAGCGCATGGGTGATGTGGGGAATGTCCTGGACGTCAGCGTGTTTGAAGCACAGGCAGTGCAGGGTTTCGAGCAGGTCGCTGGCGGCGCGGATGCGTTGCACGGCGGCTTCGAAGAGGTCTTTCGGGTTGGCTTGGGTGTCGATGACCAGCGGTGCGCTGTCGGTGACGCCGCTGTTGAGCGGGAGGTAGCGGGCGGAGCTTAATTTCAGGATTGGCATTGGAATTACTCAAGGCAGCTTGAAAGTAACCGCCAGCACCGTGACCAAACGATGGGGAGGCGGACTGTGTACAGGCTTGGTCAACCGAGAACCACCTGACTCGGCTCGCCCGAAGGCGACCCTGCACACAGCCGCCACAGCAATGCACTCCACGGACACGAATGTCCGTCGGGGCGAATAATGGCACACATGCACAGGTGATTACGTTAGGTGACCAAACCTAAGCCGCTGATTTTGCAGCGACGCCAAACCATAACCGCCCCACTCCAGCCCTCGAAAGCAGACAAGGCATCCACCCTTGTAGGAATCCGCCGAGACTCCCCCACGAAACAATCCCCGCCCAGACAGCCGGCATTCAGCCCGGTTAACCATCGCTTAACGCCGCGGTCAAAAACTCTACTGAACCGCACGCCCTCAGCCCCTGGCTGACGCCCAGTGCGGCAGGTTTGGCTTGCAACATGCCGAACTCCATTTCCGTCGCACCGGAGTCCATCATGAACATTCGTCCGTTCCTGCTCACCACCGCCCTCGCCTGTACCGCGTTTGCCGGGCTGGCCCAGGCCAATGACACCTCCAAGGCTGCTTCCTATGAATACGGCATGCCGCTGCATGTTGTAGTGGTCAACTAATCCCGGACACGACTTTAAGTTTTTCTTCGGCGCGAGCTGGTGCCAACCCACCATTGAATTG
>NZ_JBJXHJ010000058.1:0-1325 GCF_046487845.1 Pseudomonas sp. PHC1 | reverse complement strand
GACGTTTCGTCCTCGTTTGGGACTTCTTCAGGCTAGCCACCTGGACCTGTTTGAGGAGGAGGAGATGTTGCCCCTTCGCTGCCTCTGCCAAACTGAGCTGCTTGCCTTGGTTTCCCTCTATTTATACCCGCCCTCCGTAATTTCGTGTCGAATTGAATGTTTCGTGTCCCTTGACTTTTACACTGTTTTTGGCCCAGATTCCCATGTAAAATTGTTTTTTAACCCTTTCTTTTCCCTTTTTAGCTTCCAAATTGTAATTTTTAATGTCAAGGTAAGTATAATTTGTGTTTAATTTAATAAAAATGTATTTAATCAATTGTTTTTGGCTTTCTACATGTATCCCACCTCTTTCTTTTCTCCAAATTCCCATCTTTATTCCTTCTCTCTATGCTCCCGATTTGGGAGTCTTACAAGGCATCTTTCTTTTCTTTCCAATCTTCCTTCCAGTTTTCCCATTCCCATTCCAAATTCCAAATTCCCATATATTTTCATCCCTTCCCGTCATCCAATTCCCCTCACTTTTCCTTCCTTCTTTCCACACTTCTTCCCGGATTCAAGCGTACCTCACATGTTGAATTTGCCATATGTCGGATCATAGGCCATGTGGAAATTGTGCCAAGCATGTTGAATTTGCCGTATGGGAGGTCATAGGCCATGCGGCATGTGTATCCCGGATTGGGGATGTCGGTCCTCAGGGGACAATATTCGGGGACAGAAGGTTTCTATTGGGGTTAGGATAGGATTGGGGGTTAGGATTAGGGTTTAGGATTCAAATTTAGGGTTAGGTCAAAGGTAATAGGGTTAGGGTTAGGGTTAGGGTTAGGTTTAGGCCATAATGAGGCTTGGTTAGGGTTAGGGCTAGGGTTCAGGTTAGGCCATAATCAGGCTTTGTTAGGATTGGGGTTAGGTTTAGGGTTAAATAGGGGTTAGCACAGCATATATATGGGGAGGGGAACTGGCCATTGAGTCCACAGGAGGCACTGGCTGGTTAGGTTGTGGGATATAGGAACCCGGGAATGAATCCCGGGTGATGCACGGTCCAATCACTGCGGATGGCCAGTCCCCATCCCCATCTTGCTTATTAGCGTTTTACGGTCATATCGCCTTTGTTATATCAAGTATTAATATATTTTTTTGTTGTTTTTGTTTTTTTCTTTTTTTATTTTGTTTTTTTCATTTTTTTGGTTTGGCTTTTGGAATGTCCAATTTGGTTAACCATATTTATTTTGGTCCCTAGGTGGCGCTCGCGACGTTTCGTCCTCGTTTGGGACTTCTTCAGGCTAGCCACCTGGACCTGTTTGAGGAGGAGGAGATGTTGCCCCTTC
>NZ_JBJXHJ010000057.1:0-1362 GCF_046487845.1 Pseudomonas sp. PHC1 | reverse complement strand
CTCATAACTCCTTCATGCTTTGTCCAATTCACTCCAAACTTCACATGACTGATGAGTGGCCGCCCTGAACACACCAGACCACACCAGACCATATGTGTAACTACCTGTGACTGCCCCCTACTGGATGAACGAAACATTGCATTTTTGGCCTCCTTCCAGGTTTTTTCTCACTTTCTGCTTCACGCCACAGCCCCGCCATGCCTCAGGCCCCGCGGTGGCATGGGTGAGCGAGGGCCCGCCATCGCCGCTTGCGGCTTTAATTATTATTATTATTCTTCCGACATTTCGTGCCCCAATTTCGCCCCTTTCCCAAATGCGAAAATGCTTATACTTTTGCACGGACGTCCGGCCTCATCCGAAATTCGATATTTTTGGGTGGTCGCACATGGTCGACGCAGAATGGCGGAATAGCGCCCCCTACAAAGTCCAAAAATGCCCATAGGGAATTTTGCTAACTTTGTCCTATGCTCACAAAATTCGGTACACATATGTATTATACCCACATATGCAAAAAAGCCTCTTGACCTCATGACCTCAACCCAACAGGAAGTCGGCCATTTTGGTTTTGATTTTTCCCGCCTAAAATTAACTCCTCCCACAGCGTTCGCCCGATCAAGTTCAAATTAGGTACGCAACATCTCCAGACCTAGCTGAGCTTAAGTTGTGCTCTGCGCATCCGTAGGTCAAAGGGCGTGTCTGCCAGGGCTCAACTAACTTTGGCGTGCTCGCCATGTACATACGAGTGGCTCTCACGCCCACATACTTCATCCAATCAGCTTCAAACTTGCTGGACATGATGATGGCTCCGCCCTGAACGTCCCGATATATTAACTTCCCACGTAACTCATAGCGCCCCCCGGTGGTAACAGGAAGTTAACTAAGATTCATTAAAATTACATACTTTGCCCCATCAACTTCATTCAGAACCAGTTGGTGAAGCTACATTATGAAGACTGTGAAGCTACGAGTAATGGCGTCCGTGTGGCGACGCGGCGACCATCAATTCCTCGCCATGAAAATACGTTTGGCTTTTTGATGGCTTTATTGAACTCGTATCATCATGAAAATTGGTACACAGGTCCAGGGTGCCGACCTCAACGTCTCCATTCGCTCATAGGCGATCTCACTCGTGTCGCCCCCTAGTGGAAACAGGAAGTGCCATATTTTACATCATCATTGTGCGATTTCCACAAAACTTCACATGTGTAATCACTGTCCCACCCTGAACGCAACCGCTTGTGTTTTGTTACACTCTACTGCCCCCTGGTGGATGAACCATCAACCTCTCATAACTCCTTCATGCTTTGTCCAATTCACTCCAAACTTCACATGACTGATGAGTGGCCGCCCTGAACACACCAG
>NZ_JBJXHJ010000012.1:0-160313 GCF_046487845.1 Pseudomonas sp. PHC1 | reverse complement strand
CTGGAGCGGGAAACGAGACTCGAACTCGCGACCCCGACCTTGGCAAGGTCGTGCTCTACCAACTGAGCTATTCCCGCTTGGTGTGGCGCATTCTATAGATTCCAGATGCCCCGTCAACCCTTTGATTCAAAAAAGTTTTATTTCTTTTCAACATCGGTCTTCAGATGTGGCCAGGCAGCGCGAAGGTATTGAACCATCGACCACAGGGTCAGGCCTGCAGAGACCATCAGCAACGCATAACCGGTGAGAACCCAGAAACTGAAAGCCTTGGGGTTCGCCAGGAGGATTACCAGTGCAAGCATCTGCGCAGCCGTTTTCCACTTGCCCAGATTAGATACAGCTACATGAGCCCGGGCACCAAGTTCAGCCATCCACTCACGCAATGCAGAAACTACGATCTCGCGACCAATGATGACAGCCGCCGGCAGTGTGAGCCAAAGGTTGCCATGCTCTTGCACCAGCAACACCAGGGCAACAGCAACCATCAATTTGTCAGCGACAGGATCCAGAAACGCACCAAACGGCGTGCTTTGCTCCAGGCGTCGCGCGAGATAGCCGTCCAGCCAGTCCGTTGCCGCCGCAAAGGCGAATACCGAACTTGAGGCCAGATAGCTCCATTGGTAAGGCAGATAGAACAGCAGAATGAAGATCGGGATGAGCAGGACGCGGAGAACGGTAATCAGATTAGGGATATTCATCGGCACAACTGGCTACGAGGTGAATGGGCATTCTACTCACTATGCAGGTTTGCATAAATCGACTCTGCTAGCTTTTTGCTGATCCCCGGTGCTTTGGCGATCTCTTCGATGCTTGCACGAGACAGCTCCTGCAATCCACCAAAATGTTTCAACAAATCCCGACGCCGGGTCGGCCCTACGCCCGCTACACCCTCCAGCGTTGACGTACGGCGGGTCTTGCCGCGCCGTGCGCGGTGGCCGGTGATCGCAAAGCGGTGGGCCTCGTCACGAATCTGCTGGATCAGATGCAGTGCCGGCGAGTCCCCCCGCAAGGTAAACTCGTTTGCCGCATCATTCAGATACAAAGTCTCGAACCCCGCCTTGCGCGTGGCCCCCTTCGCGACCCCCAGCAGAATAAGATCCGGAACAGCCAGTTCGTTGAGCACATCACGCGCCATCGATAACTGCCCCTTGCCGCCGTCCACCAACAGGATGTCCGGCAACTTGCCCTCGCCCTCCTTCAGCTTGCTGAAGCGTCGGGTCAGGGCCTGATGCATGGCGGCGTAATCATCGCCCGCGGTCACGCCTTCGATGTTATAGCGGCGATAATCCGATTTGATCGCTCCTTCCGGGCCGAACACTACGCAGGAAGCCACCGTGGCCTCACCGCTGGAGTGGCTGATGTCATAGCATTCGAGCCGCTGCGGCGGTTCATCGAGGTTCAACACTTCAGCCAGTGCTTCAAAACGTGCGGCGACGTGTTGACGGTTGGCCAGCCTTGCGCCAAGTGCCTGTTCGGCATTCGTCACGGCCAATTGCTGCCAGCGCGCCCGCGTACCGCGCACCCGATGGCTGATGGTCAGCTCGCGTCCGCGCAGCGTGTGAATGGCCTCGATCAAGGCAGGAAAGTCTTCGTGCACGACATTGACGATCAACTCGCTCGGCAAGTCGCGCTCCGGACTGCTGATGAAGTATTGCCCCAGAAACGCAGCCATGACTTCGGCTACGTCTTCTTCGATCCCGACCTGGGGGAAGAAATTCTTGCTGCCAAGCACTCGCCCTCCCCGCACGCTGATCAGGTGGACACAGGCACCGCCCGGGTTGACGAACGCGGCGATCACATCGATATCACCCGTTCCGCCTTCCATGCTCTGCTGATCCTGCACTCGCCGCAGCAAGGCAATCTGGTCGCGCAGTTCGGCGGCACGTTCGAATTCGAGATTGATCGCAGCCTCTTCCATGGCCGTCGACAATTCATTGGTCAGCGCATGACTGCGCCCTTCGAGGAACATCACCGAGTGACGCACATCCTCGGCGTATACCTCAGGCTCGACCAGCCCGACACAAGGCGCCTTGCAACGTTTGATCTGATATTGCAGGCATGGCCGGGTCCGGTTTTTGTAGTAGCTGTCCTCGCACTGACGCACGAAGAACGTCTTCTGCAGAAGGCTGAGACTTTCGCGAATCGCCCCGGCACTCGGGTAGGGACCAAAATATTTACCCTTGGCCTTTTTAGCCCCGCGATGAATGCTCAGACGCGGGAATTGCCCGTCAGACAAGAAGACATAGGGATAGGATTTATCGTCGCGCAACAGGATGTTGTACGGCGGCCGCCACTCCTTGATCAGCGTTTGCTCAAGCAGCAACGCCTCTGTCTCGTTGGACGTGATGGTGGTTTCGACCTGAGCGATACGCCCGACCAGAGCCGCGGTTTTCGGCGCCAGGCCGGTCTTGCGAAAGTAACTGGCCAGACGCTTCTTGAGGTTCTTGGCCTTGCCTACGTACAACAGACGCGCATCGCTGTCGAACATGCGATACACGCCGGGGCGCCCGCTGACGGTCGATAAAAAGGCGCCCGAATCGAATACTTCAGTCATGGTCAGAGGCTGGCATCAACCATGCCGTGACGGACCGCCAGAAGCGTCAGTTCGACATCGCTGCTGATCGAGAGCTTCTCGAAAATGCGGTAACGGTAGGTATTCACGGTTTTCGGCGACAGGCATAACTTGTCGGAAATGATCTGAACCTTCTGACAGCCGACAATCATCAACGCAATCTGGATCTCCCGTTCCGACAACGCATCGAACGGTGAGTCGTTGGTCGGCTGAAAGGACTTGATTGCCAATTGTTGGGCAATCTGCGGACTGATATAGCGCTGACCGGCAAACACCAGGCGAATGGCCTGAACCATTTCCGGCAACCCGGCGCCCTTGGTCAGATACCCCGCCGCACCGGCCTGCAACAAACGTGTAGGAAACGGATCCTCCTCACACACGGTGACCGCGACCACTTTGATGTCGGGATGGCTTCGCAACAGTTTGCGCGTGGCTTCGAGGCCACCGATGCCCGGCATCTTGACGTCCATCAGCACCACGTCGGGCTTCAACTCACGAGCCTTGATGAGGGATTCTTCCCCGGACTCGGCCTGACCTACCACCTGCAAGCCATCGATATCGGCCAGCATCCGTGTAATGCCTGTACGAACGAGATCGTGGTCGTCGACCACTAGCACCCTAATCAAGCAGACACCTCGCGATATGGTCTTATTGGGATGCCGGACACCTTAGCAAAAAGTGCGGGGCAGACCTAGCGGCAAGCAACATATAAAAAGTTTCAATTCTTCATCGAGGGCTTGCCAGCCGTGGGTTTCAGAGCACAGGTGTACTGAAGTCGAGCTGCATTCGCAGGAAATACTCGTCCTCGCCCTGCACAAACATTCCCTTTCTTCGATACAGATTTTGCGCCGGATTGTTTTTGAACACCGTCAGGCGCAACGCCGGGCGTCGCTCCAGTCGAGCCATCGCAACAACCTGATCGATCGCCCAGGATCCCGCACCCTGGCCTTGAGCGCATTCGACAATCTGCAATTCGCGGATATACAAGGCCCGAGCATCACGGCTCAGACTGAAATAACCCAACAATTCGTCTTCACGCAGGATCAACCAGTTTTCGCGCCCGGCCCAAGCGACATCGAACGCCTCGTCCTGCCACAGCAAGTCATAGTGAATGTAGTAACGGAGCATGTTTCGGCAAGTCAGCTCTCGCACAAACGACAGGTCGGCAGACGTTGCCTGACGCAATTTAAAGCCCATCTCTGCCTCGATCTTCTTCAAATCCATGCCCTTCTCTGAAAGCAGGTTCACAAAGCAGAGTGTGTCACACCCTGGCGAGCGCTCAACCCATAGAGCCCCACCTGCCACTCCGATAGCATTTTCTGATTGCTGACGCGCAGCAGCCTCTAGTAAGCTCGGCGCATTCATCGGAGACAGCTCATGTTCAACACCCTTTCACAGCTTCGTACCGCCGGCGCCCCGCGCTCGGTTGCGTCTGCCTGGGTGAACGGCGTCTGTGCTGCTCCAGCAAACTTTTATTTTGGGTATTGGTTTAGCCACTGGCGCGCCTGATACCCACACGGCGCCCATTTGAACGGGTCGCCTACCAGAGATTTCTCAACCCCCGGTCGGCCTCCCGACCGGGGGTTTTGTTTTTTCAGGCCCGATTTTTTCTCAGCAACACACCAGACACTTTGAGGACTCATTCAATGAACTACGCCACTTATTACCGTTACGACAGTTTTACCGCCTGGCGATTTACCAACCTCCGCTCGGGACAACCTGCCGCCTCCGATCGGTCACCCACAGGTGGCAAGCCAACACACGTAGCCAATCCGGCCAATTGTCGAACACCCCAGCAGGGCTGAATGAGCGGGAAGCCCCCGCCATCCGCCCAGGAATACCGAATATGAACTCGTCCGTTTCTGCTCTGCCACTGTCCACCCTGAACCCTGCCAACGAAGCACTGACCCTGCGGCTGCCAAGTTCGCTGCAACTCAAGCAGCAACTGCCGCTCAGCAATGCACTGAGCAATCAAATCATTGCCCACCGCCAGGCCGTCCGAGCGATTCTCAATGGTGAAGATCAACGCCTCTTGGTGATCGTCGGCCCCTGCTCGATACACGACCCCGAGTCCGCACTTGAATACGCCGGGAAACTCGCACAATTGGCCAGCGAAGTCCGTCAGGACATGTTGCTTGTCATGCGCGCCTACGTTGAAAAGCCGCGCACCACCGTAGGCTGGAAAGGCCTGGCCTACGACCCTCATCTCGACGGCAGCGACGACATGGCTGCAGGCCTGACACTATCGCGCGAACTGATGCTGGAAATGATCCGCCTCGGGCTGCCGGTTGCCACTGAACTGCTGCAACCCATGGCCGCCGGATACTTCGACGACTTGCTGAGCTGGGTCGCCATTGGTGCCCGCACCACTGAATCACAGATCCATCGGGAAATGGCCAGCGGGCTTGGCATGCCGGTCGGCTTCAAGAATGGAACCGATGGTGGTGTCGCCATTGCCGTCGATGCGATGCGTTCGGCAGCTCATCCTCATCGCCATTTCGGCGTGGACAGCCAGGGCCATCCGGCAATCATCCCGACTCTCGGCAACCCGGATACGCATCTGGTGCTGCGGGGCGGACATCAGGGCCCGAACTATGACCGTGAAAGCGTTGCCAGGATAAACAGCGAATTGAACCGACTGAAAATCCCGAGCCGGATAATGGTCGACTGTAGCCACGCCAACAGCGGCAAGGACCCGCTTCGCCAGCCCGACGTGTTCAATCATGTGCTGGAGCAGCGCTTGCAAGGCGACCGTTCGCTGATCGGCATGATGCTTGAATCGCACCTGTTCGAAGGATGCCAACCCCTGAGCGAGTCGCTTCGCTACGGCGTTTCGGTTACCGATGGATGCCTCGGGTTCGAGGCTACGAAACAATTGTTGCTGGACGCCACACACCGTCTGCGAAAACAGACATCGGCCTGATGATGAGCACCGCCCTTCGCCGAGTTTCAATGGAGGGCGGGCTACTTCGGCATCGGTGGGTCAAGCCTGAACACGCACCAGGGTCACCCCGGATTCCTGACTGACATCATCCAGCCGCTCAACCGAGTAGGACAACCGTACAACAGTGTTCGCATGCTCGCGCCAGAACCGGTAAGGCACGATAAAGACCAAAGGCTGCATGGCCATCCCTTCGATGATTTCCCGGTCGTCCCTATGGAAGAACGATTCGCCGTCGCACTTGAGATAAACCAGCTCGCCCTCCTCCACCTGCGCATCACTTATCATCACGCTGATGCCATCGGCAGCGTCCTGCATATCAAGCACGCCGTCCTCCGCTTCAAGCACCCGGGGTGCCGGTAGCTCGCCTCGTGTCAACGGAGCAATGCTGACCCGCGTAACGCCTGACTCACGAACGGCTCCGCTTTTCTGCTCGACACGGTAGCGGACCGACACCTCGCCGCCTGAATGCGGGGCGATGAATTCGGGCGCGACACCGAACACAAGGGGCTGACCGACAGCAAAGAATTCAACGATCAGGTTGTCTCGAAACGACGCCTGCGGTGAAGGCCCCTGCCAGATCAACTCCACCCGGTCGCCTGGCCCCATCCCGGCATAGGGTTGAAGGATGGCGGTCGTTCCGTCGGGTACGCGAGCCGGATCGAGGCTGCCTCGGACGGCATCCTCAACGAGGACCGGTAACAGACTGTAGCGGACGTCTCCGACGTCCAGTTGTATGCGCGACGAAGAGACAGGCGCCGATCTGGAGACACTGTTCAATGTCCAGAAAACCTCCAGCGTGCCCCCGTCCAGCGCGGCAATGTGGACGTCCCGCACGATCAGAACGATGTCTTTGCCCAACTGCCTTTCACTGACAGATCTCGCAACCTCGTGGCGATACGGCAAGCCTTCCATATCGAGACCATGCCAGCTCAGTACGACCCTGTCCCCGCATGCCATTTCAGGCCAGGGCGCAATCCGCACGACAACCTTGCTCAATGACGGGTCAACGACAGCGCCGACTATCGAGTCCAGTGTGGGCGCCGGCAACGGCAAAGCCCCTGCGCCCTCCCGACACAGTCGGAACGACTGAAGGCTGTCATCTTCCCTCCATGTGTCCTTTTCTTGCAGGTCTTGCAGGACCGTTGCTTGTACATCATTCATCAGTCGCCTCTCCATTCCCTGGAAATGACACGTCGCCTGAGCGCTGCGTCGAAGAGCCTCTATTTAAACCGCTTAACCCTCAATCGGATGTCAGCTCCTCACCGCTCAAGCCATGGCCAAACGCACTAAAGGAAGTAGGCAAAAAGGGGGAAAGTACTTTCGATGAGGTGGGAGCTGTCTGAATGTTCCGAAGTGGAGTTCATGCAGAAGTGAACATTCATACACGCATTGATCCAGTTTCCAACACATGATGGCGATTCTTCAGGCATCCCAAGGCGCACGACTGTTTTAGAGTGACACGCAGAAAACATCGACGATCATCTGCGATCAAGGACGAAAAATGCTACTAAATGCGACAACCAATCATCCCATTCTTTTGGTGCATGGCCTGTTCGGATTCGAGCGCATTGGCCCGTTCGAACTGTTCCACGACGTCAAGCAGGCGCTCAAGGCTGCCGGCGCGCAGGTGTTTGTGCCTCATCTGTCGGCCATCCATGACAATGAAATTCGCGGGGAGCAACTGCTCTTGCAAATCGACACGGTGCTGAGAGGCACAGGCGCGACCAAAGTCAACCTGATCGGTCACAGTCAAGGCGCACTCGCAGCACGCTATGCTGCAGCGCTAGCCCCACACAACGTTGCATCCGTTACGTCGGTCAGCGGGCCAAATCACGGTTCGGAACTGGCGGACTTTCTGCGCAAGGCGCTGGTACCTGGAAGACTGCCGGAGGTCGTGGCACAGAATGTAGCGACCCGGTTCGCCGATTTTCTGTCCCTGCTCAGCGGGCAGAAGGCATTGCCGCACCGCGCACTGGCGGCGCTGGGGGCCTTGACGACGGAGGGCGTCGGCAACTTCAATGACAAATACCCGCAGGGTCTGCCCGAGGTCTGGGGCGGTCACGGTGCAGAATGGGTCAATGGCGTTCGCTATTTTTCGTGGAGCGGTGTCGTGCCGCAATTCGAAGGGCCGTCGCTCGACCCTGTCCAGAGCATCTGTCGCGCCCTCTCGGAATACTTTATTACAGAGCTCGCCCAGAACGACGGACTGGTCGGACGCTTCAGCTCTCACTTGGGCACCGTGATCCGCTCAGACTACTCCCTCGATCATTTGCACACTCTGCGGCGGGCCAGCGGACAACCTGCCATGGCTGACGACGCCATAAGTCTCTATGTCGAGCATGCCTTGCGCCTTCAGGCCGCTGATCTGTAGAGGTCACATCAGACGAGCGAACGGAACTTTGCCGAGAAATCGGCCACTGAATCCGGTAGGCTCCCCCCTTTACTGATTTGATTGGAGAGTGTTCCCATGGCTAAAGCCACTGCCCGCCACATCCTGGTTTCCAGCGAAGCCAAGTGCAACGAACTCAAGGCCCAGATCGAAGGTGGCGCCGATTTCGCCGAAGTGGCCAAGGCCAACTCCACCTGCCCGTCCAGCCGTCAGGGCGGCGATCTGGGTTCGTTCGGCCCTGGCCAGATGGTCAAGGAATTCGACACCGTGGTATTCAGCGCGCCGATCAACGTCGTGCAAGGCCCGGTCAAGACCCAGTTTGGCTACCACCTGCTGGAAGTCACCAGCCGTCAGGACTGATCCCTGCCCGACCTGCTGCGCAACGGCCCGCCTGATGGCGGGCCGTTTTGTTTCGGTTACACCACACCGCTGGCGAACCGCGCGCCGCTCGCGTACAAATTGCGCTTATCGATTACCCGGCTTTAAGGCTGACAATGCGACTGGCTTTCCCGACTTTGATGTTCACTGCCGTGACCCTGCTGCTTGGGATCACTGGTGTGGACGCCGCACCGCAGCACGCGATGACCGTCTATGGCGAACCGGCAAAGTACCCGCCCGGTTTCAGTCACTTCGATTACACCAACGCCCAGGCTCCCAAGGGCGGGACGATGCGCCGCTCGGCCATCGAGATCGGCCACTTCGACCATGTCCTGCCGTACATCGACAAAGGCATCGGCGTCAGCCAGATCGACGGCTTGCTGTATTCCCCGCTGGCCCAGCGCTCGCTCGACGAGCCCTACACCGTATACGGTCTGGTGGCGCAGAAAATGGAACGCTCGGAAGACGGTCTGTCCCTGCGCTTCTTCATCAACCCCAAGGCCCGCTTCGCCGATGGCAAACCGATCACCGCCGAAGACGTGCGTTATACCTATGATTTGCTGATGACCCAGGGCAGCCTGCGTTATCGCACCCAGTTCGCAGACGTCAAAGGCGTCGAAGTGGAAGCCCCGCTTACCGTACGCTTCGATTTCAAAAACAACGAAAACCGCACCCTGCCGCTGGACATCGCGACCCTGCCGGTATTTCCCGAACATTGGTGGAAGACCCGGGACTTCGCCGGCGGTGGCGGCTATGAACCGCCGCTGGGCAGCGGTCCGTATCGGGTGGGCAAAGTCGACTCAGGGCGCAGCATCACCTTTGAACGCAATCCCGACTGGTGGGGCAAGGACCTGCCGGTCAGCCGCGGCCTGTACAACTTCGACCATTTCAGCATCGAGTACTTTGGCGACACCGACGTCGCCCGCCAGGTCCTGCGCGGTGGCGCCTACGACTACAACCGTGAATTCTCCGCCACCGGCTATTCCATCGGTTATGACAGCCCGGCCCTGAGCGACGGTCGCCTGCAAAAGGCTCACTTGGCCACCGAAGCGCCGCAGTCGGCACAAGGCTTTGTGTTCAACCTGCAAAAGCCGATGTTCCAGGATCGCCGGGTACGCCAGGCGCTGGCCATGCTCTGGGATTTCGAATGGAGCAACCGGCAGATGATGCGCAACATGTACATCCGCCAGCAGAGTTACTTCTCCAACACTGATCTTGCCGCCCGACGGCTGCCGGATGCTGCCGAACTGAAGATACTCGAGCCCTTGCGCGGACAGATTCCCGACGAGGTGTTCACCCAGGTCTTCGAAGCGCCGAAAACCGATGGCAGCGGCATTATCCGCGACAAGCAACTGCAAGCGCTGGAGCTGCTGGAACAGGCCGGCTGGAAACCCGATGGCGACCAGTTGGTCAACGCCCAGGGCGAGCCGTTGAGCTTCACCTTCCTGGTCAGCCAGAACGGCATGGATCGCCTGCTGCTGCCGTACAAGCGCACCCTGAAACAGATCGGCATCAACCTCGACATCCGTCGCATCGACGCCTCGCAGTACGTCAACCGCCTGATGAGCCGCGACTACGACATGATCGTCACCGGTTACCCGGTCACCACCTCACCCGGCGGTGAACTGTTGAACTACTTCGGTTCTGCATCGGCCAACGACCCCGGTGCCAACAATTACATGGTGCTGAAGAACCCGGCGGTCGACACCTTGATCAACGGTCTGATCCGCGCCTCGACCCAGGCCGACATGCTGCGTTACGCCCATGCACTGGATCGGGTACTGCAATGGAACTACTACTGGATTCCCAACTATTACCCGCCGGGCACGTCGACCGTGTGGTGGAACCGCTTCGGCATTCCCACTGTGCAGGCAAGCAATGACGAAGCGATCGAGAGCTGGTGGGAAATCAGCCGTACGCCGCTGACCAACCAGCAAATGACGGCCGAGAAAATCAGCCGTGGCAGACCCGGAGGGCCGCACTGATGTGGGCTTACATACTGCGGCGCCTGCTGCTGATCATCCCGACGCTGGTGATTATTCTGCTGGTCAACTTCGTGATCATCCAGGCCGCGCCGGGTGGTCCGGTGGAACAGGCCATCGCCCACTTGCAAGGCATCGGCGGCGCCGGTGTCGGCGGCGGTGCGAGCGAGACCATGAGCGGCACCTCCCGCGCCAGTCGCGGCCTCGATCCGCAGCTGATCAAGGACATCGAAAAGCAGTACGGTTTCGACAAGCCGGCCCATGAACGCCTGTGGCTGATGCTCAAGAATTACGCGCAGCTGGACTTCGGCAAGAGTTTCTTTCGGGGCGCTACAGTCACCGACCTGATCCTGCAAAAAATGCCGGTCACCCTTTCCCTCGGGCTGTGGGCGACGTTGATCACTTATCTGGTGTCGATCCCGCTGGGCATTCGCAAGGCCGTGCACCACGGCAGCCATTTCGATATCTGGAGCAGCACGGCGATCATCATTGGCTACGCCATGCCGGCATTCCTGTTCGCGATGTTCCTGATCGTGGTGTTCGCCGGCGGCACATCGCTGAACTGGTTTCCGGTACGCGGGCTGGTGTCCGACAACTTCGAATCCCTGTCGACGCTGGGCAAGATCACCGACTACTTCTGGCACCTGGTGTTGCCGGTCACGGCGCTGGTGATCGGGGGTTTCGCCACCCTGACCATCCTCACCAAGAACTCGTTCCTCAATGAAATCACCCGGCAATACGTGGTCACCGCGCGCGCCAAAGGCCTGAGCGAAAACCGGGTGCTCTATGGACACGTGTTCCGTAACGCGATGCTGCTGGTGGTGTCGGGCATTCCCCAGGCGTTCATCAGCGTATTCTTCGCCGGTTCATTGCTGATCGAGGTGATCTTCTCCCTCGACGGCCTGGGGCGCATGAGTTACGAAGCGGCGGTGTCCCGTGACTATCCGGTGGTGTTCGGCTCGCTGTTCATCTTCACCCTGTTCGGCCTCCTGATAAAACTGATCGGCGACCTGTGCTACACCCTGGTCGACCCGCGTATCGACTTCGCCGCGAGGAATGCCTGATGTTCAAGCTCTCGCCTCTGGGCCGTCGCCGTTTCGAACGCTTCAAGAAAAACCGCCGGGGCTGGTGGTCACTGTGGCTGTTCATCGGCCTGTTCCTGCTCAGCCTCGGCGGCGAACTGATCGCCAACGACAAACCGCTGATGGTCAGCTATCAGGGCCAATGGTACTTCCCGGTGTTCAAGCGCCACACCGAACAGGAGTTCGGCGGGCAACTGCCGTTCCAGGCCGATTACCGCAGCGACTATGTGCAGAAACTGATCCGCAAGGACGGTGGCTGGCTGCTGTTTCCGCCAATCCCGTTCAGTGACGACACCCCGAACTACGACCTCGACAAACCGGCTCCGAGCCCGCCGACTTCGGTCAACTGGCTGGGCACCGACGATCAGGCGCGCGACGTGCTGGCTCGAGTGATTTTCGGCGCACGGGTGTCGATCCTGTTCGCCCTGATGCTGACCTTCGTCAGTGCCCTGATCGGCATCGCGGCCGGTGCCCTGCAGGGCTATTACGGGGGCTGGGTCGACCTGTTGGGCCAGCGCTTGCTGGAAGTCTGGTCGGGGTTGCCGGTGCTTTACCTGCTGATCATCCTGTCAGGCTTCGTCGAGCCGAACTTCTGGTGGCTGCTGGGGATCATGGCGCTGTTTTCCTGGCTGGCGCTGGTGGACGTGGTACGCGCCGAGTTTCTGCGCGGGCGCAACCTCGAGTACGTCAAGGCTGCGCGAGCCCTGGGCTTGAGCGATCGCAAAGTGATTGTCCGGCACATCCTGCCCAACGCGATGAACGCGACACTGAGCTACCTGCCCTTCATTCTGACCGGGGCGATTTCCACTTTGACCGCACTGGATTTCCTCGGCTTCGGCATGCCCGCCGGCAGCGCGTCGCTGGGCGAGCTGATCGGTCAGGGCAAACAGAACCTGCAGGCGCCGTGGCTCGGCTTGACCGCGTTTTTCACTTTGGCGCTGATTCTTTCCCTCTTGGTATTCATCGGCGAAGCGTTGCGCGATGCCTTTGACCCGCGTTCATGAACGGATCCTTGATATGTCTGACAACCTGATCGAAATCCGTGATCTCAGCGTCGCCTTCCATGGCCAGACCGTGGTGCGCAACCTGTGCCTGGACATCCGCCCCGGCGAATGCCTGGCACTGGTCGGCGAATCGGGTTCGGGCAAGTCGGTGACGGCCCACTCGATCCTGCAACTGCTCCCTGAGTGCGATGCCCGGACCACCGGCAGCATCCGTTACCGCGGCGAAGAACTGGTCGGCGCCGAACCCAAGACCCTGCGCGACCTGCGGGGCAACCGCATCGCCATGATTTTCCAGGAGCCGATGACCTCGCTCAATCCGTTGCACACGATTGAAAAGCAGATCGGCGAAACCCTGTTGCTGCACCGAGGCCTCGGCGGCAAAGAGGCTCAGGCGCGGATCCTCGAACTGCTCGAACTGGTCGGTATTCAGAAGCCCAAAGAACGGCTGAAGGCTTATCCGCATCAACTGTCCGGCGGCCAGCGGCAAAGGGTGATGATCGCCATGGCGCTGGCCTGCGAACCTGAACTGCTGATCGCCGACGAGCCCACCACGGCCCTCGATGTGACCGTACAGCGCAAGATCCTGTTATTGCTCAAGTCCCTGCAACGGCGCCTGGGCATGTCGCTGCTGCTGATCAGCCATGACCTCAATCTGGTGCGTAGCATCGCCCAACGTGTATGTGTGATGAAGGCCGGGGAAATCGTCGAGCAGGCGCCGTGCGAAACCCTGTTCACCGAACCGAAACACCCTTACAGCTGCGTGCTGCTCAACGCCGAACCGGAAGGCGAAGCGCTCCCGCGTGACGAACGCGAAAATGTGCTCGAAGTCGATGACCTGCGGGTTGATTTCACGGTCGGCGGCGGGTTGTTCCAGCGCAAGCAATACCTGCGTGCGGTGGACGGTATCAGCCTGAACATCCAGCGCGGCAAGACGCTGGGCATCGTCGGCGAGTCCGGTTCGGGCAAGTCGACGCTCGGCCAGGCGATCCTGCGCCTGCTCGACTCCAGGGGCAGCATTCGCTTCCAGGGCACGGCGCTCGACGGCCTCGACCAGAAACAAATGCGACCATGGCGCCGGCAGATGCAGGTGGTGTTCCAGGACCCGTTCGGCAGCCTCAGCCCACGCATGTCGGTGGCGCAAATCATCAGCGAGGGACTGGAAGTGCATTGCCAGTCCACCGCCGACGAGTGCGACGATCAGGTGATCCGCGTGCTCAAGGAAGTCGGGCTCGACCCGGAAAGCCGCCATCGCTATCCCCACGAGTTTTCCGGTGGCCAGCGGCAACGCATTGCCATCGCCCGGGCGCTGGTGCTCAAACCGGCGCTGATCCTGCTCGACGAGCCGACGTCGGCACTGGACCGCACGGTGCAGAAACAGGTGGTCGCCCTGCTCCGCCAGCTTCAGGAAAAACACGGCCTGACCTACCTGTTCATCAGTCACGACCTGGCCGTGGTACGCGCACTCGCACACGACATGATCGTGATCAAGGACGGCAAGGTGGTCGAAAGCGGCGCCAGCCATGACGTGTTCGATTCACCGCAGCATCCCTATACCAAAGAGCTGTTGGCCGCGGCGCATCCGGGATAGGCATAATCGCGCCACCTGACTTCCGCCGATGGACGCCGCCATGAACACCACCGAAAGCCTCAAGGATTACCAACGAGTTCGCACGCTGGCGATCCGTTCGTTGTTCGAGATCATCGAGCAATCCAGTGAAGGCACGGTGATTGTCGACCGCGATGCAAACATCGTCTGGATGAACGAGCGCTACGCCCGGCGTTTTGGTCTGGAGTCTGCGGCCGGGGCCATCGGCAAACCTTGCGAAAGCGTGATCCCTGGCAGCCTGCTGCGCGAAGTGGTGCGCACCGGTCGACCGATTCTGCTGGACATGCAGGACACCCCGAAAGAACCGCTGGTGGTCATGCGCCTGCCGATCCATGACGACGCCGGATCAGTGATCGGCGCCATCGGTTTTGCCCTGTTCGACGAACTGCGCACGCTGTCGCCGATGCTCAAACGCTACCTGAGCATGCAGGAAGAACTGGCTTCGACCCGTTCGCTGCTGCGCGCAAGGCAGACCAAGTACAACTTCGCCCACTTCATCGGCACCAGCGCTGCCAGCCTGGAAGTCAAACGCCGTGCCCGTCGCAGCGCCAGTGCCGAGTCGCCGGTTCTGTTGCTGGGCGAAACCGGCAGCGGCAAGGAATTGCTGGCGCAGGCCATCCACGGCGCTTCGCCCCGGGCGCACAAGGCGTTCGTCAGCATCAACAGCGCGGCGATTCCGGAAGCATTGCTCGAAGCCGAGTTCTTCGGCACCGCCCCGGGCGCCTTCACCGGCGCCGACCGCAAGGGCCGCACCGGCAAGTTGCAGATCGCTCAGGGCGGGACCTTGTTTCTCGACGAGATCGGCGACATGCCGCTGCCGCTGCAAAGCAAATTGCTGCGGGTATTGCAGGAAAAGGAGTTTGAACCCGTCGGCTCCAACGACGTGATCCAAAGTGATGTGCGGGTGATTGCTGCGACTTCGACGGATCTGGAGGCGGCGATCAAGCGCGGCGAGTTCCGCGCCGACCTGTACTACCGCCTCAACGTCCTGCCGATTCAGGTACCGCCGCTGCGGGAACGGCTGGACGATCTGCCGGCGCTCAGTGAGGCGATTCTCGAAGAGTTGCGCAGCCAGCATGAACTGAATCGCGAAGCGCTGGAGCTGCTGGGGCAGCATGCCTGGCCGGGGAATATCCGCGAGCTGCGCAATGTGCTGGAGCGGGCGGCATTGCTCAGTGATGACTTGATACTCACAGCGGATGACATTCGTGCCGCGATTGGCACGTTTACACCGGTTGAGCGAGCACTGGCGCCTTTGTCAGAGCCGACAACCAACGAGACCTTCAGCCAGGCCCGTGAGCGGTTTGATCGACAGTTGATTCAATCCACCCTTGCGCAATGCGGGGGCAAGGTGACTGAGGCGGCCGCGCGGCTGGGGCTTGGGCGCTCGACGCTTTACAAGAAAATGATTGCTCTCGGAATCGCAGAGTCTCCATAAAGAGACATCATTCTCCATAGAGGGACAACATCAAAAGCGTCGCGGGCAAGCCCGCTCCCACAGAGGAATGCGCTCAACTGTGGGAGCGGGCTTGCCCGCGAAAGCGTCCTCTCAGTCATAGAAGTCTCCAAACCGAGACAAAACCCCAGAGACCGCCGCCAAAAATCAAACTAACTCCTTTTATTTCAACAACTTAATTAGCTGGCACAGTTCTCGCTATAGCCACGGCTACACCCGTTTCACCCACAAAAATAACAATCGAAGGAGCACACCATGAGTGTGATCATCGCCTTGGCAGCCCTCGCGCTGCTGATGCTCGCGGCCTACCGTGGCTACAGCGTTATCCTTTTTGCCCCGATCGCCGCCCTCGGCGCTGTCCTGCTCACCGACCCGTCCGCCGTCGCCCCTGCGTTCACCGGGGTGTTCATGGAGAAAATGGTCGGTTTCATCAAACTCTACTTTCCCGTGTTCCTGCTCGGCGCCGTGTTCGGCAAGCTGATCGAGTTGTCGGGTTTCTCCCGCTCGATTGTCGCGGCAGCGATTCGCTTGCTCGGTACCCGCCAGGCGATGTTGGTGATCGTGCTGGTCTGCGCCCTCCTCACCTACGGCGGCGTTTCGCTGTTCGTGGTGGTGTTTGCGGTCTATCCGTTTGCCGCGGAAATGTTCCGTCAGAGCAACATCCCCAAGCGCCTGATTCCGGCGACCATCGCCCTCGGCGCGTTCTCGTTCACCATGGACGCCCTGCCCGGCACGCCGCAGATCCAGAACATCATCCCCAGCACCTTCTTTAACACCACCGCGTGGGCGGCGCCGTGGCTGGGTGTGATCGGCACGATTTTCGTGTTCTGCGCCGGCATGCTGTTCTTGCAGCGCCAACGCAACAAGGCGCAGCGCGCCGGTGAAGGCTACGGCACCGAACTGCGCAACGAACCGGAAACCGCCGAGGACCTGAAACTGCCGAACCCGTGGATCGCTCTTTCGCCGCTGCTGGCGGTGGGCATCATGAACCTGCTGTTCACCCAGTGGATTCCGCAGTGGTACGGCAAGACTCACAGCCTCGCGCTGCCGGGCATGGCCGCGCCGGTCACCACCGAAATCGCCAAGCTCACGGCGATCTGGGCGGTGCAAGCGGCGTTGCTGGTGGGCATCCTGATGGTGCTGGCCTTCGGCTTTCAGGCGATCCGCAGCAAACTCGCCGAGGGCAGTAAAAGCGCAGTCAGCGGTGCGCTGCTGGCGGCGATGAACACCGCGTCGGAATACGGTTTCGGCGCGGTCATCGCCTCATTGCCGGGTTTTCTGGTGCTGGCCGACTGGCTCAAAAGCATTCCCAATCCGCTGGTCAACGAAGCGATCACCGTGACGCTGCTGGCCGGTATCACCGGTTCCGCCTCGGGTGGCATGAGCATCGCGCTCGCGGCAATGTCCGAGCAGTTCATCAGCGCCGCCCACGCCGCCAATATTCCGCTGGAGGTCATGCACCGGGTGGCCGCAATGGCCAGCGGCGGCATGGACACCCTGCCGCACAACGGCGCGGTGATTACCCTGCTCGCCGTCACTGGCCTGACTCACCGTGAGGCCTACAAGGACATTTTCTGTATTACGCTGATCAAGACCCTGGCGGTTTTCGTGGTGATCGGCACTTTCTACGCCACTGGCATTGTGTGAGGTATTGATGACGACTCTCTCCGGCAAGACCGCACTGGTTACCGGCTCCACCAGCGGCATCGGGCTTGGCATTGCGCTGACGCTGGCTAAGGCTGGCGCCAACCTGATCCTCAACGGTTTTGGCGATGCCTCCAAGGTGATTGCCGAAGTCGCGCAGTTCGGCGGCAAGGTCGGCCATCACCCGGCGGACGTCAGCGACCCGGCGCAGATCGCCGACATGATCGCCTACGCCGAGCGCGAGTTCGGCGGCGTGGACATTCTGGTCAACAACGCCGGCATCCAGCACGTCGCGGCGGTTGAAGAGTTTCCGGTGGAACGCTGGGATTCGATCATCGCGATCAACCTGTCGTCGGTGTTTCACAGCACTCGCCTGAGTTTGCCGGGCATGCGCGCCAAGGGTTGGGGGCGGATCGTCAACATCGCCTCGGTGCACGGCCTGGTCGGCTCCACCGGCAAAGCCGCGTATGTGGCGGCCAAGCATGGGGTGATCGGCCTGACCAAGGTGGTGGGCCTGGAGACCGCTGCCAGCAACGTCACCTGCAACGCCATCTGCCCGGGCTGGGTACTGACGCCGCTGGTGCAGAAGCAGATCGACGATCGCGCGGCCAAGGGCGTCGATCCACAGCAGGCGCAACACGACCTGTTGGCCGAGAAACAACCGTCGCTGGCGTTCGTCACGCCCGCGCATCTGGGTGAACTGGTGCTGTTTCTGTGCAGCGAGGCCGGCAGCCAGGTACGTGGCGCCGCCTGGAACATCGATGGCGGGTGGCTGGCGCAGTAAGCTTTCAACTGATCGCTCCCACGCGGTCGTGGGAGCTTTCTGACCAACAATAAGAGGCAAACCATGTCCGACATCCTCTGGCAGCCCGATGCCAAACGCATTGCCCGGTCCCGCATGGACGGCTTTCGACGCTTCATCAATCAGCGCCATCACCTGAAGCTCGACGACTATCCGGCCCTGCACCAATGGTCCATCGACCAGCGCGAAGCGTTCTGGCAGGCGATCGTCGATTTCTTCGATATCCGTTTTCACACACAACCCGACGCCGTTTTGCGCGACGGCCTGAAAATGCCGGGCGCGGAGTGGTTTCCCGGCGCCACCTTGAATTTCGCCGAACACTTGCTGACTCGACGCGACGATGCCATCGCCGTCATCGCTATCGGCGAAAACGGCCAGCGTGAGCTGCTGACCTGGGCCGAGCTGGCCCAGCAAGTCGCCGGGTTCCAGGCCAGCCTGCAAGCAGCCGGCGTCGTCCTCGGCGACCGGGTTGCGGCCTGTATGCCCAACACCTGGCAAACCCTGGTGGCGATGCTCGCGACCACCAGTCTCGGCGCAATCTGGTCGTGTTCCTCGCCCGACTTCGGCACCCACGGGGTGATCGACCGTTTCGGCCAGATCGAACCGAAAGTGCTGATCACCTGCGCCGGTTACCGCTATGCCGGTAAACAGATCGACCAGACCGTCAAGATCAACGAAATCCTCGAACAACTGCCGTCCTTGCAACAGCTGATCATCGTGCCTTACGCGCGCCCCCATGCCCACGCCACGGATTACCGGACACCCGCCAGCGTCGCGCTGTGGGACGACTTCTACGAACCGGGCGAGGAGCCGCACTTCGTCCCTGTGCCGTTCGACCATCCGTTGTACGTGCTGTATTCCAGCGGCACCACCGGCGTGCCGAAGTGCATCGTTCACAGCACCGGCGGCGTGTTGCTGCAACACGCCAAGGAACACGGGTTGCATGTCGACCTGGGCCCCGGCGACCGGTTGTTCTACTACACCACCTGCGGCTGGATGATGTGGAACTGGCAGGTCTCGGCACTGGCGGTCGGCAGCGCCGTGGTGTTGTACGACGGTTCACCGTTCTACCCGGACAACCAGCGATTGCTGGAGCTGCTCGACGACGAACAGGTCAGCGTGTTCGGCACCAGCCCGAAATTCCTCGCCACCCTGGAAAGCAGCGGCATCAAGCCCCGTGAAAGCCACGACTTGAGCCACCTGAAAACCCTGCTTTGCACCGGTTCCGCGCTGTCGCCGCAGAGTTATGACTTCGTTTATCGCGACTTCAAACCGGACGTCTGCCTGTCCTCGATGTCCGGCGGTACGGACATCGTGTCCTGCTTCGTCAACGGCAATCCGATGACGCCGGTACGCCGCGGCGAAATCATGGGCAAGAGTCTGGCCATGGCGGTGGAAGTGTGGAACGACGCCGGGCAACCGGTGATTGGCGAAAAAGGCGAACTGGTGTGTACCCGCCCCTTCCCGGCGATGCCCATCGGACTCTGGAACGATCCCGATGGCGAGAAGCTGCGCAAATCCTATTTCAGCCAGTTCCCCGGCGTCTGGGCCCAGGGTGACTACGCTGAGCAACTGCCCCACGGCGGGATGCTGATCCACGGCCGCTCCGATGCCGTGCTCAACCCCGGCGGCGTACGCATCGGCACGGCGGAAATCTACCGTCAGGTGGAAAAAGTCCCGGAGGTGCTGGACAGCGTCGCCATCGGTCAGCAGTGGCAGGATGACGTGCGCGTGGTGCTGTTCGTACGCCTCAAGGAAGGCGTAGTGCTGGATGAGGCGCTGCAACAGCAGATCCGCCAGGTGATCCGCGCCAACACCACGCCTCGGCATGTGCCGGCGAAGGTCGTCGCGGTCACCGACATTCCGCGCACCATCAGCGGCAAAGTGGTGGAGCTGGCTGTGCGTAATGTGGTGCACGGTGAACCAGTGAAAAACACCGATGCGCTGGCCAATCCGCAAGCGCTCGAGCAGTTTCGCAATCGGGTCGAACTTTGCGACTGACACCTGTCAGTCCATCAGTCCCCACTCGCCGGTCGATGGCGGTGGGGACGGCAGGGTATCGACGTGCAGCTTCAGGCGCAGACGCAGGTTGTTCACCGAATCTGCATTTTTCAAGGCCTCATCTTCATCGATCACCCCTTCTGCCACCAACGCGAACAGTGCACCGTCAAAGGTCTGCATGCCCAGCTCCGCCGACTTTTCCATGATGGTTTTCAACTCACCAAAATCATTGCGCCGGATCAGGTCGGCAATGGTCGGCGTACCGAGCATCACCTCGGCGGCAGCCCGTCGCTGACCGTCCCGGGTTCGCACCAGACGCTGCGAGACGAACGTCTTGAGATGATTGCCCAAGGCATGCAATAGCTGCGGCCGACGCTCTTCGGGAAAGAAATTGATGATCCGGTCCAGCGCCTGATTGGCGTTGTTGGCGTGCAATGTCGACAGGACCAGATGCCCGGTTTCGGCGAAGGCCAGCGCATGCTCCATGGTCTCGCGGTCACGGATCTCGCCGATCAGCACCACGTCCGGGGCCTGGCGCAGGGTGTTCTTGAGCGCAGCGTGAAAGCTGCGGGTATCGACCCCGACTTCGCGCTGGTTGATGATCGACTTTTTGTGGCGGTGGATGTATTCCACCGGGTCTTCAATGGTGATGATGTGTCCGCTGCTGTGGCGATTACGATGGTCGATCAGCGCCGCCAGCGACGTGGACTTTCCCGAGTCGGTGGCGCCGACGAACAGGATCAGGCCTTGCTTCAACATCACCGATTCGAGCAGCACCGACGGCAGCTTCAGGTCTTCGAACCGGGGAATGTCGAGTTTGACGTTGCGGATCACGATCGACACGTCGTTGCGTTGTTTGAAGATATTGACGCGGAAGCGGCCGATCCCGGTGCGGGAAATCGCCAGGTTCATTTCCAGGTCCCGGTCGAACTCCCGGCGTTGTTCGGCATCCATCAGGGAGGCGGCAATACTGGCCACCTCACCGGGCTTGAAGGGCTGCTCGCTCAACGGTGTCAGCACCCCATCGAACCGCGCGCTGGGGGGCGCGCCCGTGGACAGGAACAGATCCGAACCGTGACGGCTCGCCAGTAGTTTGAGCAGTGCGTCGATTTCCATGGCCAAAAACACCTGCGAAGCTTTCAATGAACATAAGGCCGTGTGTGGTGACGCGACGGGCCTTACAGCGTCTACCGCACTAAGATAGTAGACGCCGCCTCACCGACTGACGCCCAGGATTGATGTGATGAACGCTGTACCGAACACCAACGACGCCCAGGCATTGATTGCCCGCACCGACTGGAGCCGCAGCCCGCTGGGCGCCTCCGGCACCTGGCCACAGAGCCTGCGCACCGCGGTGGACATCGTGATTCACTCGCCAATGCCGATGCTGCTGTTATGGGGTCCGCAACTGACCCAAATCTACAACGACGGTTTCGCGTTGCTGGCCGGCAACAAGCATCCACATGCTTTCGGACAACCGGCGCACCTGATATGGCCGGAACTTCGAGACTTTACCGACCCGATTTACAGCGCCGTCCTACAGGGGCAAGTACGAACCTACAGCGAACGCCGCTTTACCCTGCAACGGGACGGCAAGGAATCCGACTTCTGGCTTGACCTGACCTACAGCCCGATCCGCGACGAAAGCGCGCAAGTGGCCGGCATTCTGGTCACCGCCATCGAAACCAACGAGCGCCGACGAATTGCCCTGGAACTGCAGCAGCGCTCCGAAGACAGCCTCAAGGCCCAGCGTCAAAGCGAAGAACGCCTGCAACTGGCACTGGCGGCCACCGATGCAGTCGGTACCTGGGATTGGGACATCGGCGAAGACCGCTTTATTGCCGACGCGCATTTCGCCCAGTTGCATGGGGTCGATCCGGCGCTGGCCGGTCAGTTACCCATCAGCGAGTATCTGCAGGGCGTGCACCCCGAAGACCGCGCGATGATCGCCCGCAGTATCAAGCACTGCATCACCCACGGTACCGAATACGCCGAGGAGTACCGCCTGCTGCAAGCCAATGGCGAGCTGCGCTGGGTGTTCGCCCGTGGGCGTTGCTATAAGGATCATCATGGCCGGCCGGTGCGTTTTCTCGGCGCTGCGCTGGATCTGACTGAACGAAAACACACCGAACAGGCACTGCGGCAAAGTCAGACCGAGCTGCAACTGATCATCAACGCCATGCCGATCCTGATCAGCTATGTCGACCACGAAGAACGCTTTCGCCTGAACAACGCTGCGTATCTGGACTGGTTCGGTTTGCCCCCCCAGGAGCTGTACGGCCGCACGATTCGCGACGTGATCGGCGAAGAGGCCTATTTCCTGCGGGCGCCTTACATCGCCGAAGCCCTGGCCGGTCGCCCCTGCTCGTTCAGCCTGTACACGCCGCACCGTGACGGCAGTCAGCGGCATGCCCTGATGAACTACTTGCCGCGCCACGGCGCGGACGGCGCGGTGAACGGTTTCTACATCTTCGTGATCGACGAGACTGAACGTAAAAAAACCGAAGAAGCCCTGCGCAACCTCAACGAAACCCTTGAGGAACGGGTGAGTGCGCGCACCGAACAACTGGCCAAGGCCAACCAGCGTCTGCAGAACGAGATGTTCGAACGCGAGCGTGCCGAAGACGCCCTGCGTCACGCGCAGAAAATGGAAGCGGTCGGCCAGCTCACCGGTGGCATCGCCCATGACTTCAACAACATGCTCACCGGCATCATCGGCAGCCTCGACCTGATGCAACGTTACATCGCCAGTGGTCGCACCGATGAGATCGGCCGCTTCACCGACGCCGCAGTGTCTTCGGCCAACCGCGCAGCCGCGCTGACCCACCGTCTGCTGGCGTTCTCCCGGCGCCAGTCGCTGGATCGCAAGACCCTCGACGTCAACGAGCTGGTCCGTTCGCTGGAGGACCTGATCCGTCGAACCAAGGGTGATCCGATCGAACTCACGCTGCGCCTGGCCGACAACGTATGGCCGGTCAGCACTGACGTCAGTCAGCTGGAAAACGCCCTGCTCAACCTGGTGATCAACGCCCGCGACGCCATGCCCGACGGTGGTGAGCTGCTGATCGAAACGGCCAACGTCTACCTCGACGGCAGCGACATCACCACCCTCGAACCGGTCAAGGCCGGTGATTATCTGATGCTGGCGGTGAGCGACAACGGTACCGGCATGACACCTTCGGTGCGTTCGAAGGCGTTCGATCCGTTCTTTACGACCAAACCCATCGGGCAAGGCACCGGGCTCGGGTTATCGATGATTTATGGCTTTGCCCAGCAATCGGGTGGACACGTCAGCCTCGACAGCCTGCCTGGTCAGGGCACCTGTGTGCGGCTGTACTTGCCGCGCCTCCATGCGCCGGAACCTGAGCAGCCATTGGTGGAAACGGTCAGCGAGACGCCCAGCCCTGCGACCGGCGAAACGGTAGTGGTGGTCGAAGACGATCCGGCGGTGCGCATGCTGGTGATGGACCTGCTCAAGGAGCTGGGTTATCGCGCCCATGAGGCCGAAGACGCCAAGAGTGCCCTGCCGTTGCTGGAGTCCGACCTGCGGGTTGACCTGCTGGTGACCGACGTCGGCCTGCCGGGCATGAATGGCCGACAAATGGCGGAAATCGCCCGCCAGCACCGTCCGGGGCTCAAAGTGTTGTTCATGACCGGTTACGCGCAGAAGGCCGCCGAGCGCCAAGGCTTCCTTGAGGACGGCATGGACATGGTCGCCAAGCCGTTTTCCATCGAGCAACTGGCCGGCAAGATCCGCACGATGATCAGCCAAACCCCGTGACTTGAGGCATAATCCGCGCCCCGCCGTCACCCCGTTACAGGTATTGCACGATGAAAGCCCAAGCCCGCCACATTCTGGTGAAAACCGCCGAAGAGGCTGAAAAACTCAAGCAACGCATCGCCAACGGTGAAGCGTTCGATGTGCTGGCGAAGAAGTTTTCGACCTGCCCGTCCGGCAAGCGCGGTGGCGATCTGGGGGAGGTACGGCCGGGGCAAATGGTCGGTGCGATCGACGCGGTGATTTTCAAGAAACCGCTGCGCACCGTGCATGGGCCGATCAAGAGCAAATTTGGCTATCACCTGGTGCAGGTGTTTTACCGCGACTGATCCAGCACCCTGAAGGCGCGACTTTCGGCAGCGCCTTCAGGGATCGGAATCAATCCTTGGGGATCAGCGCACCAGGCACTTGAATGACCCGACTTGCCAACCGGTGCCCCGCCTCCGCCGCCTGCGCCGGGCTTGCGCCGGACAAACGACTGGCCAGGTACGCCGCACTGAACGAATCCCCCGCCGCCGTGGTGTCCACCACCTTCTCGACCTTCTGCGCCGGCACTTCAAACGCTTCCCCGTCGCAACGGATCAGACAGGCTTCGGCGCCGCGTTTGAGCACCACTTCCGGCGTGCCGATCTGCGCGTACGCCTCAAACACCGCATCACAGTCTTCGAAATGGAACAGCGCCTGCTCGTCGTCCACCGTCAGCAACGCCAGATCGACATGGGGCAGGACGCTGCGATAGGCCGCCCGCGCCTCCTCCACTGAAGGCCACAGGCGTGGACGATAATTGTTGTCGAAGACGATTCGCGCATCACGCTGACGGGCTTCGATCAAGGTCTCGATCAGCTTTTCCCGACCCTGTGCACCAAGTACCGCCAGCGTGATACCGCTGAAATACAGCACGTCGTAATCCGGTAATGCCGCCAGAATCGGCGCAGCCGCCGGCGTGGTGAAGCAGTCGCGCACGGCGGCTTCGTTGCGCCAGTAAAGGAAGCGGCGCTCCCCGGCAGCGTCGGTCTGGATGCAATACAAACCCGGCAATCGACCGGGCAGGCGCTGGACCAGATCCAGGCCAATGTTTTCATCGGCCCAGCTGCGGCACATCGCCTCACTGAAGCTATCGTCCCCCAGCGCCGTGACGTAATCGACCTGCGCCTTGTCGCCCATGGCGCGGGACAAATACACCGCCGTGTTCAACGTGTCACCGCCAAAGCTCTGCTGCAGACTGCCATCGGCACGTTGCTGGAGTTCGATCATGCATTCGCCGATCAGGGCGATGCGCGGGGTGTTCGGACCCAAAGGACTGAGCGCACTCATCAGAAACAGGTTTCCATGATTTCGATCACCGACAGTTGCTCGTCCACCAGCAGCCCCACGCGCCACTTGTCGAAGGTCAGGCACGGGTGCGAAGTGCCAAAGGAAATGATGTCGCCCACGCGCAACTCCACGCCCGGCGCCACGGTCATGAACGCGTGCTGGTCCATCACCGCCGTCACCTTGCAGGCGCCGACATCATCGCCCACCGCCGGCAGCACACCGGCCCTGTAACGCAGCAACGGCACCGGCATCCCGGCATCGAACGCCACGTCACGCTTGCCCAGGGCAATCACCGCAAACCCTGGCTCCGGCATCGACTGCACGTGGGCCCAGACTTCCAGCGCCGGGCGCAAGCCTTCGTGCAGGTCGCTGCGACGGTCGAGCACGCAGCACTGCGCTTCTTTGTAGATACCATGGTCGTGCGCCACATAACTGCCAGGACGCAACACGCTGAGGAAACGCCCGCCAGCGTTCTGCGCTTCGAACGATTCGGCAATCAGGTCGTACCACGCCGAACCCGACGCAGTGATGATCGGCTTGGCAATGGCGAACGCACCGCTGTCCTGCAACTGCACGGCCAGGCGTACCAGCGAGGCGGCGAATTCACGGATGCCGGTGATAGCGTGATCGCCATGGATCACGCCTTCGTAACCTTCGATACCAGTCAGAGCCAGCGCCGGTTGTGCGCCGATGGCCTTGGCCAGTTCGATGACTTCCTGCTCGCTGCGGCAACCGCAACGGCCGCCGACCACGCCGTATTCGATCATCACGTTCAGGCGCACACCGCGCGACGCGAAGTAAGCGCCCAGATCGGCGACGTTGTCCGGGTGATCGACCATGCAATAGAAATCGAAGCCCGAATCGGCCGCCAACAGATCGGCAATCAACGCCATGTTTGGCGTACCGACCAGTTGGTTGGCCATCAACACCCGGCGCACGCCGTGGGCATAGGCGGCGCGGGTCTGGGTGGCGCTGGCCAGGGTGATGCCCCACGCGCCGGCGTCGAGCTGACGACGAAACAGCGCTGGGGTCATGCTGGTCTTGCCGTGGGGCGCGAGTTCGGCGCCGCTGTCGCTGACGAACTTCTGCATCCAGCGGATGTTGTGCTCCAGCGCTTCGCGGTGCAGCACCAGCGCCGGCAGGCTGATGTCACGCACCAGTTGCGCGCCGAGAGCGGCGTCGCCCTTTTCCACGGCAGCAGTGTTGTTGGCAGTCGTCATGGTCGAACTCCTCACAGTCGCGCCCGCAGGCAGGCGCGGTTATTCGTTGATTCGCCGGGCGAGGCTGTTGGCGCTCTCGATCAAGACCCGGCGATAGTCGTTGTAATGGGTCTTGGCATCGGCGCGCGGGGCGACGATGCACAGGGTGCAGATGGCCACGCCAGTCGGGTCTTTGACCGGGGCGGCGAAGCAGTGGGTGAAGGTGTCGGCGACACTGTCGAAGGAGAAGAAACCGTCAATGCCGGCCTGACGGATTTCCGCCAGGAAGGTCTCCATCGGCAGGCGTTCGCCATCCGGCAGGATGAAGTCGTCGGGGTCGATCAAATCGCTGATCTGCTGGTCACTCAAGTGCGCCAGCAGCAAACGTCCGGACGCCGTCCACGGGATCGGCGCGTTCTCGCCGATATCGGAAGAAATGCGGAAATGCCGCTCGCCCTCCTTCATCAGCGCCACCGTGTATTTGCGCCCGTTGAGCAGGCACATCTGCGCGGTTTCCCGGGTCTGGCTGACGATCTCCTGCAGCGCGTGATCGGCCTCGCGACTGAGGTCGAAGTGACGCAAATGCGCCTGGCCGAGGAAGTACAACTGACGACCGAGATAGACGTGACCGTCCTTGCCCACCGGCTCCAGGATCCGCCGCTCGAGCAACGACGCCACCAGTTCGTAGACCGTGGATTTCGGGCTGCCGATGCCGTTGGCGATGTCGTTCGGGCGCAGCGGCTGGCCGATTTCCTTGAGGAAATCGAGGATATCGAACGCCCGGTCCAGACCGCGTGCCCGGCGCTTGATGGTGTCTTCGGTCATTTCAGTGGTTCCCCATTCAAAGTGCCGGGAGTTTATCGCGAAAGATCGTTCCCATGCTCCGGGTGGGAATGCTGCCAGGGACGCTCTGCGTCCTTTGGAACGCGGAGCGTTCCTTGAGGCATTCCCACGCAGAGCGTGGGAACGATCCGCGTGCTGATCAGGCCTTTTTCTTGTAGGCAATGCAGTCGATCTCGACCTTGCAGTCGACCATCATGCTCGCCTGCACACAGGCCCGGGCCGGTGCGTGTTCAGGCTTGAAGTATTCGCCGAAGACCTTGTTGAAACTGGTGAAGTCCCGCGGATCGTCCAGCCACACGCCGGCACGCACCACATCTTCCAGGCCATAACCGGCCTCTTCGAGAATCGCGATCAGGTTCTTCATGGTCTGGTGCGTCTGCTCGACGATGCCGCCCACAATGATCTCGCCATCCACCGCCGGCACCTGCCCGGAAACGTGCAGCCAGCCATCGGCCTCGACGGCGCGGGCGAATGGGCGCGGCTGGCCGCCAGCGGCGGTGCTGCCGGTGCCGTAACGAGTAATGCTCATGGGTGTTTCTCCTGATTGAAAAAGTGAAAAGTCAGAACCGCGTGCTTTTGAGAAATTCCGCCAGCCGCGGCGATTGAGGACGCTCGAACAGTTCCTTGGGAGGCCCCTGCTCCTCGATACGCCCCTGATTCATGAAAACGATCTTGTCCGAGACCTCGAAGGCGAAACGCATTTCGTGGGTCACCAGCAACATGGTCATGCCGTCCTCGGCCAGGCCCTTGATGACGTTCAGCACTTCACCGACCAATTCCGGGTCGAGGGCCGAGGTGACTTCGTCAAACAGCATCAGGCTCGGGTTCATCGCAATCGCCCGGGCAATTGCCACGCGCTGCTGCTGACCGCCGGACAACTGGCCGGGAAAGTGATTGCGCCGCTCCAGCAGGCCGACCCGCTCCAGCCATTTTTCGGCCAGGGCCACGGCCTCGTCCTTGTGCATCTTTTTCACCTTGAGCAGGCCGAGCGTGACGTTCTGCAGCGCGGTGAGGTGCGGGAACAGGTTGAATTGCTGAAACGCCATGCCGGTCATCGCCCGATGGCGCGCGATGACTTTTTCCGGATGGCGCACGCGTTTGCCGTTGAGTTCGTCGTAGCCGATGGATTCGCCGTCGAGCAGGATCTGCCCGCCCTGGAATTCCTCGAGCATGTTCACGCAGCGCAGCAGCGTGGTCTTGCCCGAGCCGCTGGAGCCGATCAGCGTCACCACGTTGCCGCGCTGCATGCTCAGGTCGACGCCCTTGAGCACTTCGACTGCGCCGTATTGCTTGTGCAAACCACGGATGTCCAGCAGCGGCTGACCGTTCTGGACGTTGGAAACTTGAGCTTGAGTCATGGCAGGGCCACCCGCTTTTCAATGTGCCGGCCGAGTAATTCGATGCCGTAGTTGATGACGAAGAACAGAAAACCGGCGAACAGGTAAAACTCCAGGGTCATGAACGTCCGGGCGATGATCTGCTGGGTGCTGAGCAACAGTTCGGCCACACCGATCACCGACAGCAAAGTGGAAGCCTTGACGATTTCCGTGGACGAGTTGACCCAGGTCGGCAGGATCTGCCGCAGTGCCTGCGGCAACAGCACATAGCCGAGGGACTGATAGAACGTCAGGCCGATGGCCTTGCCGGCTTCCATCTGCCCGCGTGGCAAGGCTTGCAGCGCGCCGCGCACGATCTCGGCCACATGAGAGCCGCAAAACAGCGTCAGCCCAAGTGCACCGGCCTGAAATGCGCTGATTTGCCAGCCGAGCGCCGGCGCCATGTAGAAGCAGGCCAGCACCAGCACGAACACCGGGGTGCCGCGAATCAGGTCGACATAAAAGCGGAACGGTGCGCGCATCCAGAACTTGCCGTAGGTCAGCACCAACCCGGCAAACACACCGATGACCGTGCCGAACAGAATGGCCAGCGCCGACACTTGCACGCTGGTGAGAAAGCCTTGCCACAAGGCTTCGCGGGCAATCCACAACTCATGCAACCAACTGGGGGATTGGTACATCGCAGCCTCCTATCGGCGGATCGCCAGACGCTGCTCGAGGTAACGCAGCAGCATGGCAATGAGGTAACAGGCCGCGACATACAACGCCGTGGTCACCAGCCAGGTTTCGATCACCCGGTAGCTTTCGACATTGATCTTGCGCGCGTAATAGGTCAGCTCCGGCACCGCGATCGCGGCGGCCAGCGAGGTGTCCTTGAACAGCGAAATGAAGTTGTTCGACAGCGCCGGCAGCACGTTGCGCAACATCACCGGCACAGTGACGTAGGCCTTCACCTGCCACTCGCCCAGACCGATGGCCAGCCCCGCTTCGCGCTGGCCTTTCGGGATACTCAACAAGCCGCCGCGGAACACTTCGGTCAGGTAGGCCCCGGCATACAGCGAGAGCGTGATGATGAACGACGGGATCTTGTCCAGCCGGATCCCCAGGCTCGGCAACGCAAAGTAGATCAACAGAATCAACACCAGAATCGGCGTGTTACGGATCACCGTCACATACACCGATGCCAGCACCCGCAAGGTGCGATGCCTGGACAGCAAGGCAAACGCCATCAGCAGGCCGATCACGCAGCCGATGGCGATCGACACCAGCGCCAGTTCGAGGCCAAGTCCTAGCCCCGCCAGCAAGGTGTCGAAATCGCGCCACACGGCGGCAAAGTTCAACTGATAGTTCATGGTCGACAGTACCTTGAGCAGGGCGCGTCAGGGCGCCCCACTCTCACGGGATCATTTGAATTCGACAGGGAAACCGATGGCGGGCGATGGCAGGTCGACGCCGAACCATTGCTTGAACGACGCGGCGTAGGTCGGGAACTCAACGCCGGTCATGGCTTCATGCAGGGTGGTGTTGACGAAGTTCAGCCAGTCCTGATCGCCACGTTTGACGGCGCAGGCATAGGTCTGCGGGCTCCAGGCGTAAGTCGGGCTGCGATAGCGGCCCGGATTCTGCACCATGAGGTATTTGACCGAAGACTGGTCGGTGGCGGCAGCATCGGCACGACCGGAGTTCACCGCCTGATACATCAGATCGACGCTGTCGTACTGATCAACCTTGGCCTTGGGCAGTGCCTGATGCACCAGTTCCTCGGCATATACGTTTTGCAGCACGGCGACGGTCACGCTATCGCCACCGGCCTGCAGGTCTTCGATTTCCTTGTACTTGCTGTTGTTCGGCAGCAGCAGACCGACGCCTTCGCGGTAGTACGGCAGGGTGAACGCCACTTGTTGCGCACGGCTGGCGGTGACGGTGATGAACTGACAGCTCATGTCGACCTTGTCGGTCAGCAGGTTGGGAATCCGCGCATCGGAGGACTGCACCACGAACTCGACCTTGCTCGGGTCGTTGAACAGCCCTTTGGCCACCATCCGGGCGATGTCGATATCAAAGCCCTGCAACTTGCCGTCCGCGCCCTGGAAATGCCACGGCGCATTGGTGCTGCCGGTGCCCACAATCAGTTTTCCACGGGCCAGGACGCTGTCCAGCTTGCTGTCGGCCGCCTGGGCCGTACCCAAAACAGCGGACGAAGCCGCGAGAACAAAAACACACGCTTTGAACAAGGATGGTCGGCGATGCATGGCAAGCACTCCAGAAAGTTGTTTATTCCGCTATACCGGAACTCGGTTTGTTACTGCGGAATAAACAGCAGAAAGTGTGCCACAGGATTCGCGGGGAATCTGCAATGGATTGAATTTTGTTTTGAATCAAAGGGATGGAAGTAACGTGCGAAAGGGTGTGACGAAAATTGTTTTCGCACTTCGCTACTTTGCGCCACACATGGCGGGTATCCGGGCCACATGCTGGTGCGCAATGCACGATTGGGCACAGGTTGCACCTGTCAACTCTGACAGTTGCGGCAGCGATCGCGGCTCCCTAACGTCGTACCGTCCAGCACATCGAATAAAGGAGGCTCCGATGACAACGCCGACTCGATATTCAGCGTTGCCCCCGACGTACCGGAAGGTCTTGAAAACCAGGCGCCTTGTCGTCCTGTACTTCTTTAACCAGCACTGCGGTGCCTGTGTATTTTCCGGCCCGGTTTTTCTCGAGATCGCCAAGCCCTTTCGGCCCTGGATGGATATCTTCATGCTCGATACCGCACAGTCGATTCGCCATCCGGATGTCACGGGCACACCGACCGTGTTGTTCTACAAGGAAGGCGTTCTGGTCAAAAAACTGAAAGGCATCGGTACAGAGAAATCCCTCCTTCAAGACTTCACCCAACACCTCGGCAAAATCAGACACTGTGCTGCACCGCGCAAACCGACCCATGACCTGAACTGGCTGCGCCACACCCTCCGAACCCTCTGCACCGTCCACCGCGCAAGAAGGTGGAACTGTTCCTGAAAGTGCTCGCCAGGAGCCACTAGACAATGGCACGTCGCTCCATTTGATCTGGAATAACCAGCCTCAAGGCCGGATTGGAACAGCTCCGATCCGGCTGCTTTTCTTTGATTCTCAGAAAGAGACGAATCCTGCCGCCCCTCTTTCTTCAGTGACGCGATCAGGCCTCACGCACCAGCAACACCCGCGTCACGCGACGCTCTTCGACCGCCATCACGGTCATGCCCCAGCCTTCATGCTCCAGTCGATCGCCCTTCATCGGCAGGCGATCCAGCAGGCTCATCACCAACCCGGCGAGGGTCTGGTAATCCTCGGTCGGCTCCGCGCGAAAACCGGTGTGCTCGCGGATGCGGGTCAGGTTCAACGCGCCGTTGACGATGAACCCGCCCTGCTCCTCGACCACATCGGGGCCGGCGATTTCGCTGGCGTCCGGCAGTTCACCGGCAATCGACTCGAGAATGTCGGTCATGGTCAACACACCGACAAAGTCACCGAACTCATTCACCACAAAGGCAATGTGGGTCGAAGCCGCACGCATTTGTTCCAGTGCGTTGAGGATCGAATAACTGTCCAGCAGATTGACGGTCTTGCGCGCCAGGTGTTCAAGATTCGGCTCGTTGCCGGCCAGATATTCCTTGAGCAATTCCTTCTTGTGCACGAAGCCCAGCGGCTCATCCACCGCGCCGTTACGAATCAGCGGCAAACGCGAGTAGGACGAATGCATCAATCGCGTGCGAATAGCCTCGGCGTCGTCGGCCAGATCAATGTGATCGACATCGGCGCGCACGGTCATCAGGGCGCGGATCGGGCGCTCGGCCAATTGCAGCACGCCGCTGATCATCACCCGCTCACGACGGTCGAACAGCTCCGCGCTCGGCGCCTCACCGCTGTCCAGCAAGTCGGAAATCTCCTCGCCGACTTCTTCCACCGCCAGTTTGCGCCCCCCCAACAGACGCATCACCGCATGGGCCGTGCGCTCGCGCATCGGGCGCAAGCCCTGCATCGAGCGTTTGCGACGAGCGCGGGCGATCTGGTTGAAGATCTCGATCAGGATCGAGAAACCAATCGCGGCATACAGATAACCTTTCGGAATGTGGAAGCCCAGGCCTTCGGCCGTCAGGGCAAAACCGATCATCATCAGGAAGCCCAGACACAGCATGATCACCGTCGGGTGGGCGTTGACGAAGCGCGTCAGCGGCTTGCTGGCAACGATCATGACACCGATGGACACAACCACCGCGATCATCATTACCGCCAATTCATCGACCATGCCCACAGCCGTAATCACCGCGTCCAGGGAGAACACCGCGTCGAGCACGACGATCTGCGCCACGATCGGCCAGAACAGGGCATAAGCCGTATTGGTCGAACGCTCGCCGATGTGGCCTTCCAGTCGCTCGTGCAACTCCATGGTTGCCTTGAACAACAGGAACACACCACCGAACAGCATGATCAGGTCACGGCCGGAGAAACTCTTGTCGAACACCTCGAACAACGGCTGCGTGAGGGTGACCAGCCAGGAAATACTCGCCAGCAGGCCAAGGCGCATGATCAACGCCAGGCTCAAGCCGATGATCCGCGCGCGGTCGCGCTGATGGGGCGGCAGTTTGTCCGCCAGGATCGCGATGAACACCAGGTTGTCGATACCCAGTACCAGTTCCAGCACAATCAGTGTCAACAAACCCAGCCATGCCGTGGGATCGGCTAACCATTCCATAATCTGTCTCTGTCTCTCTTCAGTGAATTCAGGCTGCCGGGCACGGCAAGGCTCGGCGCGAAAGCCCGAAGGCTGCGCCATCAACGATAGTCGGTAGTCGGAAGACCGGATGCTGCGAGTGCGTCAAGACCGCGCCGTGGCGCGAGGGGAACGGGGTTCTTTGAATAGAACTGGGAGGCTCCGAGAGGGTGTTCATGCAAATCCTGAATGAAAAAAGGCCTTGAAGCGTACAGGCTCAGATGACTTTTCCCACAGCTGGAAATCATTTCAAAATCTGTACGCCGCCAGCTTATCGCCGTCCCCGTCAGCATCGGCAACCAACGGATGTGTAAGGGCTAACGCCCGGCAAACCGCAGGCGAGACAACTGACGCAGGTCGTTCTCGACGTAGTAGTCGTTGGTCCAGCGGTCATCCGCCGCCAACGGCTGCACCTGTTTCAACGCGAGCTTCTTCGCGAAGTAGCGAAAACGGTAATGCTCGTAGAAACGCAACAGTTCCAGGCCATAGCGATCCGCCAGGTCGGTGTCGCCGCGAATGATCAGGTAGTTCTCGTCATTGCCGTTGCTGGCCGAGGCGCTGAGGTTATGGCTGCCGCTGATGATGGTCGGGCTGTCGCTGGTGAAGTCGGTAACCACCGCTTTGGTGTGTACCAGCAGGTTGCCTTTCTGCCCTTTCATGTTCTCCCGCAACCAGCCTTCCAGCCCGGTGTTGAGCAATGCGGTGGCGGCGAATTCGGCGGTTCGGTCGGCGTGAAACCCGGTGATACGGCTGGCGGTGTTTTGCAGGCCGTAACGCAGGATGTCGTCGTGGGGCTGGCCGAGCAACGCGTTGAGAATCGCGTCAGGCAAGGCGAATGCGGTAACGAACAGCAGGTCTTTTTTCGCCCCCTCGATGATATCGACGAACTCCCGCAGGTCCGCGCCGCCGGTGCGCGGCGAAAATCCGGCAAACAGGGGCTGCGCCGGATTCATCGCATTCTGTTGGGTGATCCAGTCGCGGGTGGCGCCGACGTCCGCCGGCTCGGCCCAGATCTGCTCGAAGGTTTTCAGATAACTCGCGCTGACCGCCGCATCGTCGAGCACATGCACCACGTTGGCCTGGCGGTACACGCCATTGGCGGTGAAGTTGGTACTGCCACACAGCACCGCTTGCGGCTGACGCTCGCCGCCTCCGTCGAGTCGGCTGAGGACGATGAACTTGTTATGGAAAATATTGTGGGTGACCCGACCGCGCTTGCTGGTCGCCGGCAGTTTCTCAAGGCTTGCTTCGTTGATTGCCGTGTCTTCGTCGTCGGGCCGGGCGTGATACAGCACGCGCACCTGAACACCTCGATCGAATGCCGCGTTCACCGTGTCGATGAGGGTTTGCAACTGGTATTCGTAGATCGCGATATCCAGCGCCCACTGACCGTCCACTGCACGTTCGATAAACCCTTGCAGGCGCCCGAGCAGACCGTTCTCCAGCCACTGACGCGCGGCATCGGGCCAGGCTTCGATGGGCAGTTTTTTGTTGGCGCTGATCTGCGCGTCGAGATCGGGGAATTTGCGCTGAAACGCCTGACTGGCAGCCACGGCGCGGTTGAAGATGACACTCTGATTGGCAGGATGCCCGTCGTCGGAGCGGATCGTCAGCGCCAGCGCTTCGCCCAGTTTCGGCGCATCCGGCGTGCCATACGCCAGGTGCACGCGGTAGTGAATCGTCATGCCCGGATTGACCGCGTAATCGGCCCAGCGAAATTTCTGCAACGGCGCCTTGTCGCTCGGCGTGGCGTGGAACTGCGCGAACGTATGGGCCTTGCCGGGAAAGGTCAGGCTGTTGAACAGGAACAGCCACGGTTTGTCGCCCTGCTGCTTCTCGATGGCAAACCCCAGCAGGCCTTTGCGCCGGGGTTCTGCGAGGTCCATGGCCAACAGCACGCCGTTGGTGCCGGCGTAGGCCTTGACGCGAAAATCGTCCTGCGGGTTGGCGACCAGTACGCGCATGATTCACTCCTTGTGATTGGGCCTCACTGCAGCATAGCCCTCAGAGCGACAACAACTCGTCGATATGCCGGTAATCCGCTTCCAGCGCTGTCGCCATTTGCCTCGCACGTCCCAGACGGATCGGTCCGCGCTCGATATCGATCAGCAGGCCCGGACACGCCAGCGCTGGCAGTTGCCCACAGTCTTTCAAGCGACCATCGGTGATCACCAGCAACCGTTGCTGTTCGGCGGGGAAACGCTTGCGCCGCACCGCCAGCCAATGCCCGGCTTCGGTCACCGCCGCCAACAGAGGCGTGCCGCCTCCGGCGCCCAATCCATCGAGCCACGCGCGCAACCCGCTGGAGGCCTTCAACCCTTGCACCTGCCATTTCGGCGCCGCGCCACTGGCGGTGAGCAACGCAAGGCGCGCGCGCTGCCGGTAAGCGTCATCGAACAATTGAGCGAGCACACCCTTGGCATCGCTCAGCGCCTGATGACGACGGGTCGAGGCCGAGGCATCGACGATCACCAGCCACAGTTCATGGGGCGTGCGGGTGCGCAGTTGAAACAGCAGATCCGCCCGGGTTTTCGGGCGGCCATTGAGCAAGGTTGCGGGCCAGTTCACCGAGCCACTGCGAGCCGCGTGACGCTTGCCCTGGCGGCCGTTATCGAGGCGTCCGGCGCGGGGTCTGGCATTCGCCCCCGCGTCGGATCGGGGGCGAATGCCTAAGGCTTTTTTGGCCAGACCGGGACTTCGCGGCGTGCGCCGGTGGCGAGGGCCGGCGCCGGCATTTCGCCCCACTGCCCCTGCCCTTCGCTCGGCTCGGCGTCAGTGCCGGACGGCGATTGCGCCGGTGGCTGTGCGGGGGATGAAGACTGTTCGCGGCGACGATGACGCAAGGCAAATTCAGCGACGGCATCGATGTCCTGCTCGGCGATGGTTTCGGCACCGCGCCACGCCGCATGCGCCCGCGCCGCACGCAGCCAGACCAGATCGGCGCGTAAACCGTCGACACCTGCCGCGAAGCAACGCTCGGTGATCTGCGCCAGCGCCGCGTCATCCAGCGGGATGCCCGGTAACACCTTGCGAGCGTGCTCGCAGCGCTCGCGCAGGGTTTGCTGCTCAGCCTCCCACTGTGCACAGAACGCCTGCGGATCGCTGTCGAAATCCAGCCGACGACGAATGATCTGACCACGTTCGGTCGGCGCCGTGTGACCGCCCAGTGCGACGTTCAAACCAAAGCGATCCAGCAATTGCGGACGCAACTCACCCTCTTCCGGGTTCATCGTGCCGATCAATACGAACTTCGCCGAATGCCGGTGAGAAATGCCGTCGCGCTCGATCAGGTTGGTACCGCTGGCGGCGACATCGAGCAGCAAGTCCACCAGATGATCCGGCAGCAGGTTCACTTCATCGACATACAACACGCCGCCGTCCGCCTTGGCCAGCACACCCGGAGAAAACTGCGCACGACCATCACTCAATGCCGCATCCAGATCCAGCGTGCCGACCAGCCGCTCTTCCGTCGCTCCCAACGGCAAGGTGACGAACTGACCGCTGGCCAACAGATCCGCCAGCCCCCGGGCGAGCGTGGACTTGGCCATGCCCCGCGGGCCTTCGATCAGCACGCCGCCGATCTTCGGATCGATGGCCGTCAGGTACAGCGCCAGTTTCAAATCATCGGCGCCAACCACGGCGGAGAGCGGGAAATGCGGGGTATCGGTCATGTTCAGTCTCAGCTCTCTTCTTCTATGTCCAGCAGCAGGTTTTCCAGCGCCTCTTTGTAAACGCCCGGTTCCTGCCACATTCCGCGCTGCTGCGCTTCGAGCATGCGTTCGGTCATGTCGCGCAGTGCGTGGGGATTGTGTTCGCGCACGAACTCGCGGGTGGCCGGATCCAGCAAATACGCGTCGGCCAGCAGCGCGTACTGGTGATCGTCGATCAGTTGCGTGGTGGCGTCGAAAGCAAACAGGTTATCGACCGTCGCCGCCAGTTCGAACGCGCCTTTATAGCCGTGACGCTTGACCCCGTCGATCCATTTCGGATTCGCCGCCCTTGAGCGAATCACCCGGTTCAGCTCTTCTTTCAGGGTGCGGATCTTGGGCAGGTCCGGCTGACTGTGATCGCCGTGATAACTGGCCGCTGCTTCGCCGCGCAGGCTTTCCACGGCAGCCAGCATGCCGCCCTGGAACTGGTAGTAATCGTTGGAATCGAGCAGGTCGTGCTCGCGGTTATCCTGGTTTTGCAGCACCGCCTGCACCTGGCTCAGGCGCTGGACGAATTGCTCGCGGGCGGCAGTGCCTTCGTCGGAGCCACCGTAAGCGTACGCGCCCCAGTTCAGGTAGACCTCGGCCAGATCCTCGCGGGTTTGCCACAGCCGACCATCGATGGCGCCCTGCACGCCCGCACCATAAGCGCCGGGTTTGGCGCCGAAGATCCGCCAGCCAGCCTGACGCCGGGCGGCGTCGTCATCCAGCCCCGACTGACGCAGCGCCTCACGTTCGGCCCGTACTTTGGCGGCCAGTGGATTGAGATCGTCCGGCTCGTCCAGCTCCGCCACGGCTTGTACGGCAGCGTCGAACAGGCGGATCAGGTTGGCGAACGCATCGCGGAAAAATCCGGAGACCCGCAGCGTGACATCGACCCGAGGGCGGTCGAGCAGGCTCAGCGGCAGAATCTCGAAATCATCGACCCGCTGACTGCCGGTGGCCCACACCGGGCGCACGCCCATCAGCGCCATGGCCTGGGCAATGTCATCGCCGCCGGTACGCATGGTCGCGGTGCCCCACACCGACAGGCCGAGCTGGCGCAGGTGATCGCCGTGATCTTGCAAATGTCGCTCGAGAATCAGGGTCGCGGACTGGAAACCGATCCGCCAAGCAGTGGTGGTCGGCAGATTGCGCACGTCCACCGAATAGAAATTGCGCCCGGTGGGCAGCACGTCCAGGCGACCGCGACTCGGTGCGCCACTCGGGCCGGCCGGGACGAAACGGCCGTTCAGGGCGTCGAGCAGGCCATGCATTTCGGCCGGGCCGCAGGCATCGAGGCGTGGGGCGATCACTTCGCGCAAGGCGCTGATGATCGCCTGCACATCTGACCAGCCTGCAGCGTCCAGTTGCACCACATCACCCGCCAGCGACTGCTCGATCAGATGCCCCGCGAACAGTTCCAGACGTTCGCGGGTATCCCCTGCCGTGCGCCAGGCTTCATCGCTCAGCGATTGCAGTTCCACCGGGCGCGGGCCGGTCCAGGGATCAGCCAGTGCACAATCCAGCGGATCGAATCCCAACTGAAACGCCTTGGCCAACGCCCGCAACAGACTCGACTGAGCCCCTTTGCCATCGCCGCGCGGAATCCGCAGCAGCGCCAGCAAGGTGTCGATGCGCAAACGCCCGGTCGGCGACTCGCCGAAAATGTGCAAACCATCGCGGATCTGCGATTCCTTCAGATCACACAGGTAGGTGTCCAGACGCGGCAGCCAGATCGCGGCATCGGCCTCGCTGTCGAGGGCTTCGTCAAGTTGCAGTTCGCGATCGATCTGCGTGTCACGCACCAGTTGCAAAATGTCGCGCTGCAACTCCCGGGCGCGGCGCGGATCAAGCAATTGCGCTTCGTAATACTCGTCGGCCAACAGCTCCAGATTGCGCAACGGACCGTAGGTTTCGGCGCGGGTCAGCGGCGGCATCAGGTGGTCGATGATCACCGCCTGGGTGCGACGCTTGGCCTGGGCGCCCTCGCCCGGGTCGTTGACGATAAACGGATAGATGTTCGGCAGCGGCCCGAGCAGTGCATCCGGCCAGCAGTTTTCCGACAGGCCCACGCCTTTGCCCGGCAGCCATTCGAGATTGCCGTGCTTGCCGACGTGGATCACACCGTGAGCGCCGTAGGTCTGGCGCAACCAGAAATAGAAGGCGAGGTACGCGTGCGGCGGCACCAGATCCGGGTCGTGATACACCGCACTCGGATCGACCTGATAACCCCGCGCCGGTTGAATGCCGACGAAGGTCAGGCCAAACCGCAGGCCGGCGATCATCATTCGCCCGTCACGGCACATCGGGTCGTTCTGCGGCGAACCCCAACGCTCCAGCACCGCAGCGCGATTGGCTTGCGGCAACGCGTTAAACATCGCCAGGTAATCGTTCATCGCCAGGCTCTGCTGGCACGGGCGCTGGTCGAGGGTGTCGAGGTCATTGCTGACGCCGCCGAGCAATTGCTGGATCAGTTCGGTGCCGCTGTCCGGCAGTTCGGCCGGTAGCGGATAACCTTCGGCCTGCAACGCCCGCAGGATATTCAGCGCGGCAGCCGGCGTGTCTAGGCCGACGCCATTGCCGATGCGTCCGTCCCGGGTCGGGTAGTTGGCAAGAATCAGTGCGATGCGCTTTTCAGCGTTCGGCACCCGCGCCAGACCGACCCAGCGGCGCGCCAGTTCGGCCACAAAATCCATTCGTTCAGGCTGGGCGCGATAACACACCACGTCGGACTGACTGCGCTCGCTGCGCCAGGCCAGATCCTTGAAGCTGATCGGCCGGCTGATGATCCGGCCGTCCAGCTCCGGCAAGGCAATGTGCATCGCCAGATCCCGCGGACCGAGGCCTTGCTCGCTTTCGCGCCAACCGGGCTCGTTGTCCTGGGCGCAGATCGCCTGGATCACCGGGATGTTGCGCCGGAACGGCCGCAGATGCGGCGCTTCCGGGCTGGATTGGGCGAAACCGGTGGTGTTCAGAATCACCGCGGCCTCGACCTCATCCAGCCAGTCCTCGACCACCGACAGGCAGCCGGGTTCTTTCAAACTGGCCACGGCAATTGGCAGCGGATTGAGTCCGGCCGCCTGAAGCCGTTGGCAGAACACGTCGATAAACGCCGTATTCGCCGCTTGCAAATGCGAGCGATAAAACAACACCGCCGCGACCGGTTGACCGGGCAGCCAGTCGGCTTGCCAGTCACCCAGTGCGGCGGTGTTTTTGTTCGGGTAGTAAATCGCCGTGCGCGGCAGCGTTTGCGGCTCGCCCCACACGTAATCCCGCGCCAGCCAGCGACTGGCCAGGCAGCGGAAGAAATCCAGCGCATTGCCCAGGCCGCCCTGACGCAGAAACTGCCAGAGCCGGTCGCGATCCTCGGCGTCCACGGTGCTCAGGTCGCTGAGCTCCGGGTCGGGACGGTCATCGCCCGGCACCAGAATCACCTGCACGCCACGTTCGGACAACTCGACCAGCCTCTCGACGCCATACCGCCAATAAGCGATGCCGCCGTGCAGCGAGATCAGAATGACCCTGGCGTGGCGCAGCACCTCATCGACATACAGGTCGACCGACGCATGGTTCTGCACCTGCATCGGGTTGGCCAGCCGCACGCTCGGGTAATCCTCGGGCAATTGCTGCGCGGCTTCGGCGAGCAAGGCAAGGCTGGAGTCGCCGCTGCACAGGATCACCAGCTCGGCGGGGGTCTGTCCAAGGTCGGCAATGTTGTCATCCGACACGAAACCGCCGGGCTGGGTCCTGAGCAGGTGCATGGCTTAAACGCTGAGCGCGGCGCGCAGTTGCGCTTCGAGCTGCGCGGCGTCCAGTGCCTGACCGATCAGCACCAGACGCGTCACCCGCGCCTCATCAGCGCCCCACTGACGGTCGAAGTGCTTGTCAAAACGCGTGCCCACGCCCTGAATCAGCAGCCGCATCGGCTTGTTCGGGATCGCCGCGAAACCTTTGACCCGCAGGATGCCGTGCTGAACGACCAGTTGCGTCAGTGCGTCGAGCAGCAGGCTCTCATCGGCTTGCGGCAGTTCGATGGAGATCGAATCAAAGGCGTCGTGATCGTGGTCATCGTGATCGTCATCGCCTTCACCGTGGTGGTGATCGTGATGGCTGTGACGGCTGTCGATGTGTTCTTCGGAACCGGCACCCAGCCCAATCAACACGTCCAACGGCAGGCGACCGTTGCTGGCTTCGACGATTTTTACCGCTGGCGGCAGCTCTTCAGCGACTTCCAGACGCACGCGAGCGAGGTCTTCCGCGCTGGTCTGGTCGGCCTTGTTGAGAATCACAAGATCGGCGCTGGCCAATTGGTCGGCGAACAGTTCGTGCAGCGGCGATTCGTGGTCCAGGTTCGGATCGAGTTTGCGCTGGGCGTCGACCTGATCCGGGAACGCAGCGAAGGTGCCAGCGGCCACGGCCGGGCTGTCGACTACGGTGATCACCGCGTCAACGGTGCAGGCGTTGCGGATTTCCGGCCACTGGAAGGCTTGCACCAAAGGTTTTGGCAGGGCCAGGCCCGAGGTTTCGATCAGGATGTGGTCAAGGTCGCCGCGACGGGCCACCAGTTCGCGCATCACCGGGAAGAACTCTTCCTGAACCGTGCAGCACAGACAACCGTTGGCCAGTTCGTAGACGCGGCCGGTGGCTTCTTCTTCGGTGCAGCCGATGGTGCACTGCTTGAGGATTTCACCGTCGATGCCCAGCTCGCCGAACTCGTTGACGATCACCGCGATGCGGCGGCCCTGGGCGTTGTCGAGCATGTGCCGCAGCAAGGTGGTTTTGCCCGAGCCGAGGAAGCCGGTGACGATGGTGACGGGGAGTTTGGCCAGTGTTTTCATCGGATGCCCTTTGGCAAGGTGGCGGGCATACGGGACGAGACCGGCAACGCGGGTGCGTGCCTGGAGAGTTCGCCACCGGATCACCCCGCCCGGTTGAAAGTGAGAATCTGTGACGAGGCAGGTCTCCTGGCTGACGATGTTCGGGCCTTGGCCCGGTATTCGCTGCGCCTTCCCGCTGGCTCTGGATGGAGTTGGCAGTGGCGTGGCAGCGAACAGCACCGTTCACAGTTGCGGGGGCAGCCGCGGCTTGGACCGCGTTCCCTTCTTAGCTTCGGCGTGGGCCGAAGAACCTCGAAAGCGCAAGGCTACGCATGCGCGCAAGGCGGGTCAACGTCTGCAGCAATGTCGTTATATGGACATCGTTCTTTAATATATTGATCGAAAACAGTTCTCAATTAAAAAATTAGTTGTAGGCAATCTCTTACATATCATCTAACCACCAAACTGCCCATCACGACGCTCGACCTCGGAATAGAGCGCTCGAACTCTCCAATTACATATCTTTACAAAAACCAAATTGATAAATTAAAACAAGATATGAAACATGAAGATTCAAAGGACGCTGCACTCTACAAGAAAGGAATTCTTGCATGCCTGATTACTATCAGCATTCAACGCTCTCTATTCCTGCCCATCTGACTTACGTGCCTGCAACATGAGCGCCGACAATGCATTGCGGCAATCTGATGGAACCGTACTGCAGGAACTGTCGCAACTACTGCGTCATTGCCACTACGCGCACAGTTACCAATATCCGGCGGTCCAGGTCGGGTTGTTGGGGCACGATGTGTGTCAGGCGTTCAACGCGACGTGGGAGCATTTGCACCCCGATGCCTACCTGAGCGCGGAGAACGGCATTCGCCAGCGGCGCATCTGCAAGTTCGAATACCGCCAACGGGAGCGCCAGTGGACGCCGCTGCAAGACTGCCATTTCTTTCAAGCCCAGGCCCACAACCCGCTGCTGGGTGGCGTCCAGCGCACCTACAGCCGCAGCGAGTCAACGTTTATCGAGTCTCCGGTCCTGCAAACCGTGCTCGCCGCCGACCTGGCGCTGATGGATCTGACGATCGGCCCGCGCGACTGGCTGGTGACCTGTCACCAGTTCCGTATCCTCTGCGATCGGCGTAATGCCGGTCACGCCACACCCGAGGGCCGCCATCGCGACGGACACGATTTTGTCTTTCAACATCTGATTCAACGCCAGTGCGTCAGCGGCGGTGAAAGTCGGATATTCAATGAAAGTGGCAACTGTGTATTCAAAGCAACTTTGACGGATTACATGGAAACAGCCGTATTGAATGACCGAATACTTCTGCACGAAGTTTCCCCACTGCAAACATCAAGCATTAATTCGAATCGCGGCAGCCGCGACATGTTGATAATCGATTTCGACCTGGCGGACTACTAATGAACTCTTTGACGCATGCACTTTCAGCCAACCCACCCGGCACACATGACTTTATTATTGAACAGTTCCAACAGGCCTGTGCTCGACGAGTTTCAACCTTGTCGTTGACCGCCAACGAAAACATATTGTCCGAGACCGCGCGCACGCTCGGACAGAACCGTTTTTACGAGCGTTATTTATTCAACGCACAAGCCATCGACGGTCAACGTTATGCCGCCCAATTCAATGGCATGCACGTTGAACACTTCCCGGAAGTCGAAGCCTTGAAGACGCTGGCGACCCAGGCTGTGCAGGCGATGTTCAACGCTCCATTCGTCGAGTATCGGGTGCTGTCCGGCGTGCACTGTACGCTGAGCGTGCTGACCGCGCTGACCGAGCCGGGCGATGCCATTCTGTCGCTGGCGCCGGAAAGCGGCGGGCATTTTGCGACCGGGCCGCTGGTGCAGAAAATCGGCAGGCGCAGCGCATTTTTCACGCTGACGGCGGACGGACAAATCGATCTCGAAGCTGTCGATCAGACACTTCAGGCACTCGGTACACCACCGGCAGCCGTGCTGCTCGATCACGGCCTGACCACTCGGGCAATCGCTATCGAGCCATTGCGTACGTTGCTGAACGGCCGTGGTCTGGAGCGGACACTGATTATTTACGATGCATCGCACACCCTGGGCCTGATCGCCGGACAGGCCTTTCCCAACCCGCTTGACGAAGGCGCGGACATTCTTCAAGGCAATACCCACAAATCCCTGGCGGGTCCGCACCGGGCACTGATCGTCTGCCGAAGCGCCGACCTGGCCTGGCGGATCGAACAGACGCTCAGCAGCGGCCTGGTCTCTTCGCCCAACCTGCCCGGCCTGCTGCAATTGTTCGTCAGCCTGGTGGAAACCCGGCACTACGGACAGGCCTATGCCCAGCGCATGTGCGCCAACACCCGCCAACTGCACGATGCCCTGAAAGGCTTGCCGGGCTGGACGCTACACCCCACCGACACGCACCTGCTCTTGCTTGAAGGGCCCCTGGCGCGGCAAGCGGCGCAAGAACTCAATGAACTGGGCATCCGGGTCAACAACAAACAAGTTCATGGCCGCGATTGCCTGCGCTTCGGCCTTCAGGAAATCACTCGCCTGGGGATCAGCAGCGAGGACCTGGATGCCTTGGCGCACATTATCCGCAATGTCTTGAGCGGCGGTGCGAACGGCGTGGACCGGATCCGTCTGTCGCACATTTGCCAGCGCCTGAACCGAATCCATTACAGCTTCGACCCGGAGGTTTGCCGATGAAAGCGAGCGCCTGCCTGATCATCGGCAACATCCGCGAAGGTGAATACGAAGGCCTGATTGCCGAGGGCATTACTCCGCTGTTGATCGCCGACAGCCGTAAAACCAGCAAGATCGCTGACGCGACAAGAATCTCGCCAGTGGCACAGTACGATTTCTCCAGAGGACTGACGGCGGATCTGATCGGATTGACGCAACGCCTGCTCGATGAACACGGGTTCACCAGCGTGCTGAATTTCCGCGAAGGCTATGTTGCTGTCACAGCCCGCCTGTGCGCGGCGCTGCCAGCACTGGCTCACTTGCACCGCAACGTGGAAAACACTCTGGACAAGGTGTTGCAGCGCCAACACTTCCAGCAGTCGGACAACCCTGACCTGCACGTGATGTCCCGCGAAGTACGAATCGACGACCTGCTGGCACACTCCGGTGAACTGCCCTACCCGTTCATTCTGAAACCCGCGAACCTCTACAGCAGCCTGTTCGTTCTCTGCATCCACACTCACCACGATCTGCTCGACTATGCCCGCCACGAATGGCCGGCGCTGCAGCGTTATGTGGCCGGAAAAAGCCGCGAAACCGAGCAGTTGTTGCTGGAAGAGTTCCTCCAGGGCTCCAACCACTCCATCGACTGCGCAATCGCTGCGGATGGCTCGATCCGCAGTTTTCCGATTGTCGACGTGATTGCCGGTGTCGATATCGGGCGGGGTGACTTCCACCATTTCGCCCGCTACACGCCATCGCTGCTGGAACCCGATGCCGACCTGAAAGAACGCTGCCACCGACTGGCCCATGACGCCGTCAAGGCACTGGGACTCAGAGGCACGTTCGCCCATGTCGAGTTCATTCTCACCGCCAGCGGGCCGAAGATCCTCGAAGTCGGCGCGCGCCCCGGCGGCAGCCGGATTCACGTGATTCGCCACGCCTGGGGGTTGCACCTGGATGTCTGCTACCACCGGACACTGTCCGCTGAAATGCAGCCTCTGCCCGGCCGAGCCCCCGTTGCGTTCGGCATCGCCACACCGTTCGCCCGCACCGACCGGTTCTATGACGGGCTGCACCACGCCGAGCGCATCGAGCGCCTGCCGGGATTCCAGCGTCGGTACGCCTACGTCAACCCGGGCGATGCCATCGGACCGGTGAGCAACGGTTTCCAGAACTACCTGTACCTCGAGTTCAAGCAACCCGATACCGCCAGCCTGCGCGAATCCTTGCTGGCCGTCGCCGACATCGATGTCTACGGCGAAGTCCCCGGCGCGACGGGGATCCGACACATTTTGCTCATCGGCGGTCGCGATTCGGGAATGGACTGGGATACACAACGGCAGTTTCGCTTTACCCTCGTCCAACAGCCGGGTGACTTGTCTGACTATCAGCGCAAGCATGCAACGCCGGTACTGACGCCGGACATCGCAGAACTGGACACTTACAGCGAAACCATCGAGCGACTGCACCGCCAGCACCCGTTCGATGCCGTGGTTTCGTTTTCGGAACTGGGCCTGTTGCCGGCGTCCCGGCTGGGCGAACAACTGGGCATCGCCCACAACAGCCTGGGCAGCGTCGAAGTCAGCCGCGACAAGCTGCTGTTTCGCCAGTTGTTGCAGGGCAGCCGCTACGAATTGCCGGCCGCCGCCGTCAACAGTCGCGAAGAGGTTCGTGCCTTCGTGCTCCGTCACGGCCCGGCCATTGTCAAACCCGTCAACGGCTCCGGCAGCCAGGGCGTCTACGCCATCGACCGGCCAGAGGATGTCGCGCAACTGCCACTTGAGGGCCGCAATCTGATCGAGGCCTTCGCCAGCGGCGAGGAATACAGTGTCGAATCCTTGAGCCTGGATGGCCGGCACCGAATTCTCGGCATCACCCGCAAACATACCAGCGGTGCGCCGGGGTATGTCGAAACCGGCCACGACTTTCCCGCCGGGCTCGAAGATGACAGCCGCGTGCAGATCGAAGAAGCCGTGCTGTGGCTGCTCGAACGCATGGGCAACCGCTGGGGCCCGGCTCACACCGAGATCAAGCTCGACGGTTCACGCCTGCACTTCATCGAGACCCAGACTCGCTTCGGCGGCGACCAGATCTGGGAAATGGTCTGGAAAACCACCGGCGTGCATCTGGCGGCCAGTACCATCGCCGCAATGACTGGCTCTGCACCGCCGGAAATCGAGAAGCCCTACGTGAAAATGGCGATTCGCTACGTTGAAGCGGACCACGCCACCGACCCGAAACCGCTGCAGACGCATCTGCTGCAACAGCCGTTTGCGCTGCGCGCGATCCTCAACCATGACAAGTTCGGCCGGCCCATCCGCCGCTCTGCAGATCGTCACGGCTACGTGCTGCTGGGCTGTCGCGATGCGGACGACCAGGCAGCCTTCAACGCTGCGATTTCCCACCCACGGTTCACTACCCAAGGACAGGCGCAATGACCACGAATGAAACGCTGTACCGTATCGATGGCCCGATCAGTCCGGATTTTCCGCTGATCTCCTTCTCCACCAATGTCTACGACAACCCGGCGGACATCCTCGGCTCGATCACCGATCTGGCCCGACATTTCAAGGCCGTGGAGTTCGAAATCGGCGAAGACGCCGAACAGGTCTTCTGGTCACTCAGCGCCGAGGAACGTGTCAATCTGGCCCGGCAGATCCGCCGTTTCACTGAGCAGAATGGCATCACCCTGACCGTGCATGCCGGCTGGTGGGGACGCCAGTACAACCTGTGCTCCCCGGATCTGGCCGAACGCGCCCAAGCCGTCGACTGCCTGAGCGCCGCCGTGGATTTTTCCCGTGAGGCGGGTGCCACCAGCGTCACCTTTCACCCCGGCTACAAGGATCAGCTGGAAAATGGCGAGTTGCTGGACAACCTGATCAACGCGATCAATCAGGTCAGCACACGCTGCAACACCGATGGCATTGCCCTGTGCCTGGAAAACATGGGCGGACAGCGGCCGAAGTTCCCGGTATTCACGGTCGAGGAACACCTGCGCTTCCACCAGGAAACCGGATGCTTCGTGACCATCGACGTGACGCACCTGTGTTCGCTGCTGCCGTATGGCGAAAGCCTGTTCGAAGCCATCGCCGGTCTGGCGCCGATCACTCGGCACCTGCACATTGCCGATCTCAACGATACGCACCACCAACATCTGCCGATCGGCGAAGGCAACCTGCGCCTGAGCGATGTGCTCAATCGCTTCGCGGTCAACGGCTATCGCGGGGTCGCGGTGGTGGAAGAGTTCATTCCGCGTTTCTCCACCGAGTACTACCTGGAGAAGGCCCTGGCCTACAAGGAGGGGGTCGAGGAACTGCTCGCCGGCACGCGGCAACGCACCCATGCCGGTTGATTCCGCACTGGCAAAACCGGCGTCGCACAACGAGATAGCGACCGGCATTCGCGATGCGCTGCCGTTCGTGTTCTCGCTGTTGCTGACCTTCACCCTGATCGGCATGCTCGGGCGTCGCCATGGCCTGGACTTGCCGGCCATGGTGGTGTTCAGCGGTACGGTGATGGCCTCGCCGTTGCAACTGACGCTGCTGGAAACGCCCGCGCATCTGCTGAACGCCTTTGGTGTGCTGGTCTCTGCACTGAGCATCAACCTGCGCTTTCTGGTTTTCACGCTGAGCCTCAAATCCAGCCTTGAAGGGCCGATCAAGGCGTTCGTTCCGGCGCTGGCGGTGATGGCCAATGCTGCATTCACGCTAATGTCGATCCGCAAGGAACAGCAACCGATCAGTCGTGCGTACGCCAACACCGTGTGTTTTTTGCTGTACGCCGCCGCCCTGCTCGGCACCATCGCCGGCTATTGCTTTGCGAGCCTGGCCGACAACGCCGTGATGGATCACGTCAGCGTGGTGATCGCCGTCTTCATCAGCGCCTCGCTTGGCAAGATGGCCCGCGAGCGTCACAGCTTCCACGCGCAATGGATCGCCGGCCTGGCCACCGCCGTCAGCTTGCTGTCGCTGGGCGAAGTGAGCCTGCTGCTGGTCCTGGCGGTCACAGTCCTGACGAGTTATGCCTATGACCGAACCTAGTACTTTCTGGCTGTATGTGCTGATCTGCGCGCTGGTGTCCGCGATTTGCCGGCTGCTGCCGCTGGCGGTCGATGTCGAGCGGCTGTCCGGCGGTGCCCGCAGCTTCATCGGTCGCCTCGGCAAGTACACGTCGGTGGCGATGCTGGTCAGCCTGCTGGCCGGGTCACTCCATCCGCTGACCAAGCAGCACGCAGCCGCCATGCAGTGGGTCGTGCCGGTCACGCTGGCCTGGCTGCTGAGCCTGACGCCAATCAAGTCCTACTATGCGTTTCTGATCGCCTTGGCGGTGTACGTGGCACTCGCGACGCTTTAGCCGTCGATTGACGCGAATCCCCCGCCCATGGTCTCCTACACAACTTGTTACGGGTGCCCTTCACAGGGTGAAACGGGAAACCGGTGAATCATGTGCTTTACTCTCAAGCCATGTCAGTCCGGTGCTGCCCCCGCAACGGTAAGCGAGCGAAGCGTCAGATCCACTGTGCCCACGGGCATGGGAAGGTGACGCTTGCAGGTTGGCCTGACGCCAACCCCTCGTGAGCCCGGAGACCGGCCCGCAACACACAGTGCGCATCCTTGCGCCACTGAACATAACAAACCCGCGGTGGGCGGGCGCTGTTCGAACCTCTGTGTGCCCGGCCGCAGGGGCTTTCATGCGCTCTATTCACCCGCTGACACTCCAGAGGGAAGCGCCATGTCGATCATCAGCAGCACCGGCAGCAATTCGGACAAGATCTCCAGCACCACCACCCTGAGCCAACGCCTGACCGCCGCCGTCTGCGCGTCGATCCTGGGCGCCTGCCTGGTGTATTTCGCCGGTTTTTCGCACATCGAAGCGGTACACAACGCCGCTCACGATACCCGCCACAGCGCCGCGTTCCCGTGCCACTGAGACCTGACGACATGATCAAGCGTATTGCGCAGACCGCAGGTTTCACGGGCCTTCTGGCCGCCCTGCTTCTGACATTGCTGCAAAGCTTCTGGGTATCGCCGCTGATTCTTCAGGCAGAAACCTACGAAAAGGCCGAACCGGTTGCCGAAGCTCACGAACACGCCGCCGGCACCGCCGCCCACACTCACGATGCCGAGGCCTGGGAGCCGGAAGACGGCTGGCAGCGCGTGGTGTCCACCACTGGCGGCAATCTGGTGGTTGCCGTGGGTTTTGCCCTGATGCTGGCCGGCCTGTACACCCTGCGTGCACCGACCAAAACGTCACAAGGCCTGCTCTGGGGCTTGGCCGGTTACGCAACCTTCGTGCTCGCGCCGACGATGGGCCTGCCGCCTGAGCTGCCGGGGACTGCCGCCGCGGATCTGGCCTCGCGTCAAATGTGGTGGATCGGCACTGCCGCCTCCACCGCTGTCGGCCTGGCCTTGATCGCATTCAGCCGCCACTGGCTGATGAAGATCCTCGGCGTGGCAATCCTTGCCGTGCCGCACGTGATCGGCGCGCCGCAACCGCAAGTGCATTCGATGCTCGCTCCGGAGGCCCTTGAAGCTCAGTTCAAAATCGCTTCGCAGCTGACCAACGTCGCGTTCTGGCTGGCCCTGGGTCTGATCAGCGCCTGGTTGTTCCGCCGCAAAAGCGAAGGTCAGTACCCCGCATGACCGATGACAGCGCAGTGCCGACTTTCGTGGTCGGCCTGGGCTGCCAGCGCGGCTGCCCCGCCAGCACGCTGCGCGCATTGCTTGACCAGGCGTTGCAGGCGCACCGGATTGATCTTGAAAAGATCAAGGCGCTGGCCAGCATCGACCTCAAACGCGATGAACCCGGTTTGCAGGAACTCGCCGCCCAACTGGCACTGCCGTTGCTGTATTTCAGCAGTGAAGAACTGGCCAGTTATCAGCAACGCTTGAGTCACCACTCACAGATCGCCTTCGAACGCACCGGCTGCTACGGCGTGGCGGAAAGTGCCGCGCTGGCGCTCGCCGAACAGTTGATCAGCGGCCCGGCAAAACTGCTGATATCCCGGCAAAAATACGCCCAGGCAACTCTGGCATTGGCCGGCGCGGCGTAAATTCCCGATAATTCGCGCTTTCGATCATGAGCATTCTTCATCTGAAGAGTCGGTGAAGCACCGCCCTGCCCCTTTTCTACAGGATCCAACGATGACCGTTTACTTCATCGGCGCCGGCCCCGGCGACCCGGAATTGATCACTGTCAAAGGCCAGCGGCTGATCCGCAGTTGCCCGGTGATCATCTACGCAGGTTCGCTGGTGCCGACGGCAGTGCTGGAAGGTCATTGCGCTGAAACCGTGGTCAACAGCGCCGAGCTGCACCTGGAACAGATCATCGACCTGATCAAGACCGCCCACGCCAAGGGCCAGGATGTGGCGCGGGTGCATTCCGGCGATCCAAGCCTGTACGGCGCCATTGGCGAGCAGATTCGTTATCTGCGCGAGCTGGATATCCCGCTCGAGATCATTCCCGGCGTGACCGCCACCGCCGCGTGCGCCGCGCTGTTGGGCGCTGAACTGACGCTGCCGGACATCTCGCAGAGCGTGATTCTGACCCGTTATGCGGACAAGACCGCGATGCCTGCCGGCGAGGAACTGGGCAGTCTGGCGCAGCATGGGGCGACCATGGCGATTCATCTGGGGGTCAATCATCTGGAGAAGATCCTCGCCGAGCTGCTGCCGCATTACGGCGCAGATTGCCCGATCGCGGTGATTCACCGGGCGACGTGGCCGGATCAGGACTGGGCGGTCGGGACGCTGGAGGATATTGCCGAGAAGGTGGCGGCGAAGGGGTTTCGGCGTACGGCGTTGATTCTGGTTGGCCGGGTATTGGGCAGCGATCATTTCAGTGAGTCGTCGCTGTATCGCGCGGGGCATGCGCACCTTTACCGCCCATGACGGGCTTGCCCGCGAAGGCGTCATTGAATTTCACGCACAAAAAACGGCGCTCACGGGGCGCCGTTTTTCATGCCGCAGCGAACACCTTAGTAGTAGGCGTTTTCTTTCTGTGTGTGGTCGGTCACGTCGCGAACGCCCTTGAGCTCCGGAATACGCTCAAGCAAGGTGCGCTCGATGCCTTCCTTCAACGTCACGTCCGCCTGGCCGCAGCCCTGGCAACCGCCGCCGAACTGCAGCACGGCAATGCCGTCTTCAACCACATCGATCAGGCTGACCTGACCGCCGTGGCTGGCCAGCCCCGGGTTGATTTCGGTTTGCAGGTAATAGTTGATGCGCTCGTTGATCGGGCTGTCGGCGTTGACCATCGGGACTTTGGCGTTCGGCGCCTTGATGGTCAACTGGCCGCCCATGCGGTCGGTGGCGTAGTCGACGACGGCATCTTCGAGAAACGCCTCGCTGAACGAGTCGATATGAACGGTGAAGCTTTTCAGCCCCAGCGCCGTGTCTTCAGGTTTCTCTTCGCCCGGCTTGCAGTAGGCGATGCAGGTTTCGGCGTACTGGGTGCCAGGCTGGGTGATGAAAACGCGGATGCCGATGCCCGGGGTGTTCTGCTTGGAGAGCAGATCGGCCAGGTAATCGTGGGCGGCGTCGGTAATGGTAATAGCGGTCATGGAGACTCCTCGCAGGCTTGGGGCGGAGTTTACGCCAATCGGCGCGCGGCACAAAGTCCTAGTATTTACGTAGGAATAGTTCGCAAATCGGCTAAGCGCCAGGTTCGCCGTCAATCCGTGCCTTAAGCCACTGATAACTGCGTTTTTCGACCCATTCGTAGCTCAGCCACGAACCGATACCAATGGCCAGCACACAGATAACAAACATCAAATACGGGTTGATCCCATAACGGCGGGCCAGATAACCACCCGCCGACAACACCAGCACGTGCATCAGATACACCGAGTACGAACAGTCGCCCAGCAGCTTGAGCAGCCTGTTGCGCTCGACGTAGCGCTCCAGCGCCATGCTGGCCATGACCAGCACCGCACTGGGCACGCCCCAATTCAGCAACCGGGGCTGCGGCGCCAGGTGATAGATCGCCATTAGCGCCGCAGCGATTCCCAGCAATGGCAGCCAGAGCGCCGGTCCAATCCAGCCGCGGCGATAGAGCATGCCGATACCGATCCCCAGCAGGAACTCATAAACGATGTCCGAGCGATAAAACTCGCTGACCCAGCCAAATCCGGTCCAGGCCTGACACACCGCAAACAGCAGCGCCGCGACCACCAGCAAGCGCACCTGCAGCCGGAACAACAGCGCCCAGGCGAATAACACGTAGAACAGCATTTCGTAATTCAGGGTCCAGCCGACATTCAGGGTCGGATAGATCCCGTAACCACCGGGGTTCTCGGTCGGAATAAACAGCAACGACAGGAGCAGATGCCCCCAGTCCACCGCCTGGTCTGGCAGCAGCGGCCGGGCGAACACCACCAGCAACGCCATCAGCACGGTATAGAGCCAATACGCCGGAACGATCCGACACAGTCGATACAGCAGAAACCGCGCCGGCGGCAGCGCCTTGCCTTCGGTGGACAGGAAAATCACCAGCCCGCTGATCACGAAAAAGATATCGACGCCCACGGCGCCCCTGTCGATGAACAGCTGCCCTATCGGCCCCCGCGCTTCGAAGTCGAAGAAAATCTGCATGAAGTGATGGCAGACCACCGCCCACGCAGCGAGCGCTCGCAGGGCCTGCACTGAAATCAACATCGATGGCGCTCCCGTCCAGCATTTAGGGAGCACCACCGTTCCCACAACGGATTACGGTGCCCCTAAGGGTTCGGACAGCAGGCCGATCTCGAAAGATCAAAGATTCTCGTACCGGTTCATATCCAGCACGCCCTCTTCCACCGGATCGGTTTCGTGGATGTACTGACTCAAGTCGTGGAAATAGAACCAGAACTGCGGATGGCTGCGACGAATACCCCAGCGTTCGACGATTTTCTCGAACTGCGCCGCGTCCTTTGCGCCTTCCATGGCATCGACAAATGCCGGCACCTGATCCGCCGGGATGTTGAACATGAAATTCGGGTAGCTGCTGAGTACGCCCGGATAGATCGTCAGCGTGTCCAGCCCCGGTTGATAGCGCAGGGATTCACCGAGCAGGAACGCCACGTTGCTGTGGGCGCGGTTGCGCAGCAGGCTGTAGACCTCGCGTTTACCGCTGCGGGTTTCGACCCGAAGCATGGTGGCTTCCGGCAATTGATCGATCACTTTCAGGCCCGCCGCCGGGCGCGAAGTCAGGCGGCTCAGCGCCTGTTCGGCGTTTTGCAGCGCCGGGTCGATGTTCGGGCGCGAGCAATAGGCGTCTTCGCAGCGGTTGATCGGATCCGGGCGCGCGTTGAGCTCACCGTAACGCGCCAGCAACTGCAGCGCGAAATCCCGTTTCGGGTCTTTCTCGTCGAGTTTCAGTGCGCTCGGCTTGTCATCGTCGATGGCTTCGTAATCGAGCCACATCTTGAACTGGCCGCTGCTCTGGTACCAATCGTCGAGGTAGCCTTCACGGGAATCGGCAGGCATCAGGCGCAGGAAATTCTGTTCGGCACCGTTGCGGATCAGGTCGAAATACAAGCGTGTTTGCGCCTGATGGGAGACGTTGCCGAACACATCGAAATTCACCGCCAACTGGTAATAGGTGCGCTCCAGCAGCGGATAGTCAAACAGCCACATCGTCTGCGGCACCTCGCCGATCAGGCCTTTGGTCACCGAAGCACTGTCGAAGTGACGGAAGATGCTGAGCAAGGCGTTGTCGTTGCCGGCCCACAGGGTCGACCAGCTCGGCGCCGGCAGGTCGGCGTAGCTGTCACGGCGCAGCGCCTCGTATTGGTTGCGCTTGTTGCGGTAGTTGTGCCACAGGCTAAGGACGCTGCCGACGTCGTCGTTCTGCCCCGGCATGGCCAGCAACGGCGTGGCCTGGCCGCGATAGTTAGGGTCGGTGATGTACAGGTCGTGTTCGGGGGCCTGGAACAACGCCCAGAAGTTGTCGCGGATCACATCAGTCGCGATCTGCCCACGGCACACCGGGCCACGAATGAACGTGCGTACGAAGTATTCGGCGTTATCGAGCATGAACTGATAACGCGCCTGTGCCGGGATCGCTTCGAAGGTCGCGAACGGGTTGGCCCGGCTCTGCGGCCCGTAGCCCGGCAAGGCGTTGACCTGCCAGTTACCGTTATAGAACAGGCTCTTGACCCGCGCCATTTTCGCCGCGCTCAGCGGATAGGTGATGTGGGTCTTGTGCACGATCACGCCCTGCACCGGCCACAGGCGGTAATACACCTGAGTGCCCGGATCGTCGTTCGGACGACGCGTGGCGATCAGATCGATCGGCTGACCGGTCGGCGTGCGCGAACGCACCCACTGGAAGTAATGCCCCGGCTCGCCGTCCTTGAAATAGATGTGCGCCAAAAACCAGTGTTCGAACAACCAGCGCCCGACCAGACTTTCCCGCGCGCCAGGCTGGTTGAGCAGGTTTTCCCACTGGACGATCTGCATCGCCTCCTTGGCGCTTGGCGCCAGGCCTTGTTCGTCGATAGGCGCGCCGGATGCCAGCCAGCGCTGCAGCGTCTGATATTGCTGATCGGTCAGCCCGGTCACCGCCAGCGGCATGCCCTCTTTCGGATGGGCGCCGGCATAGCCGTCGAATTCGGCGGGCATCGCGCACAGGTTCTCGCGGTTGAGGCCCAGCACGATGTCTTCCGGCAGCTTGGCGTTAGGTGTCAGTGGCGTTTTGTGCCCCAGCTCCAGCATGCGCGCCATCAGCGCCGCCTGACTGCCCTGCGCGTCAAGCACCGAATAGAAGTCTTTCTGCTGCCAGGCACGTTTGCCGAAGGCGTCATAGAACAGTCGCGTGGTCGGCGCCGCCTGGGTGCGCTCGCCATCGTAGACCGGCATCTTGCTCGCGCCCCGCGCTGCGCCTTCACCGCTGCCCAGATTGAGCTGACAGGCAGAGTCGTAACACGCATGGCAGGCCACGCACTTCTCGGTGAAGATCGGTTGAATATCACGGGTATAAGAAATCGCGGGTTGCTGCGCAGCGGCGCCCCAGCTTAAGAACAGCAAAAAAATGCTGATGACGCGGTACGACATGTCCCTGACCCTGATCCTGAAGAAAAACGCCGCGATTCTACCGTTATGACGCCCGTACCAACATGAGCGATATTCATGCAAAAGTGCCACATGCTCTAAAACCGCACAGGTTTGTTATGATCCCGGCCCTTCGTCATGGTCTTTTTCGAGTAGCCCCAATGTCCGATCGCAGCGTCCGCCTTCAAGCTCTCAAGCAAGCTCTCAAAGAGCGCATCCTGATACTCGACGGCGGCATGGGCACGATGATCCAGAGCTACAAGCTCGAAGAGCAGGATTATCGCGGCAAACGCTTCGCCGACTGGCCGAGCGACGTCAAGGGCAACAACGACCTGTTAGTGCTGACCCGCCCGGACGTGATCGGCGGCATCGAGAAAGCCTACCTGGATGCCGGTGCCGACATCCTCGAGACCAACACCTTCAACGCCACGCAGATTTCCATGGCCGACTACGGCATGGAAGCACTGGTCTACGAAATCAACGTAGAAGGCGCCCGTCTGGCGCGCAAGGTTGCCGACGCGAAAACCCTCGAGACCCCGGACAAGCCGCGTTTCGTCGCCGGCGTACTGGGCCCGACCAGCCGCACCTGCTCGTTGTCGCCGGACGTCAACAACCCGGGCTATCGCAACGTCACCTTCGATGAACTGGTGGAAAACTACACCGAGGCCTCCAAAGGCCTGATCGAAGGCGGCGCCGACCTGATCCTGATCGAAACCATCTTCGACACCCTCAACGCCAAAGCCGCGATCTTCGCCGTGCAAGGCGTGTTCGAAGAACTGGGCTTCGAGTTGCCGATCATGATTTCCGGCACCATCACCGACGCCTCCGGCCGCACCTTGTCGGGCCAGACCACTGAAGCGTTCTGGAACTCCGTGGCCCACGCCAAGCCGATTTCGGTCGGCCTGAACTGCGCACTCGGTGCCCGCGAACTGCGTCCGTACCTGGAAGAGCTGTCGGACAAGGCCAGCACCCACGTTTCGGCACACCCGAATGCCGGCCTGCCGAACGAATTCGGCGAGTACGACGAACTGCCGGTGGACACCGCCAAGGTCATCGAAGAATTCGCCCAGAGCGGTTTCCTCAACATCGTCGGCGGTTGCTGCGGCACCACGCCGGGCCACATCGAAGCCATCGCCAAAGCCGTCGCCGGTTACGCGCCACGGCAGATTCCGGACATTCCCAAGGCTTGCCGCCTGTCGGGTCTGGAGCCGTTCACCATTGATCGCAGCTCGCTGTTCGTCAACGTCGGCGAGCGGACCAACATCACCGGTTCCGCGAAATTCGCCCGTCTGATCCGTGAAGACAACTACACCGAAGCCCTGGAAGTCGCCCTGCAGCAGGTCGAAGCCGGCGCCCAGGTGATCGACATCAACATGGACGAAGGGATGCTCGATTCGAAGAAGGCCATGGTGACCTTCCTCAATCTGATTGCCGGCGAGCCGGACATTTCCCGCGTACCGATCATGATCGACTCCTCGAAATGGGACGTGATCGAAGCCGGCCTCAAGTGCATTCAGGGCAAGGGCATCGTCAACTCGATCAGCATGAAAGAAGGCGTCGAGCAGTTCATCCACCACGCCAAACTGTGCAAGCGCTACGGCGCGGCAGTTGTAGTGATGGCGTTCGACGAAGCCGGCCAGGCGGACACTGAAGCGCGCAAGAAAGAAATCTGCAAACGCTCCTACGACATTCTGGTCAACGAAGTCGGCTTCCCGCCGGAAGACATCATCTTCGACCCGAACATCTTCGCCGTGGCCACCGGCATCGAAGAACACAACAACTACGCTGTGGACTTCATCAACGCCTGTGCCTACATCCGTGACGAACTGCCGTATGCCCTGAGCTCCGGCGGCGTGTCCAACGTGTCGTTCTCGTTCCGCGGCAACAACCCGGTGCGTGAGGCGATTCACTCGGTGTTCCTGCTGTACGCGATCCGCGCCGGCCTGACCATGGGTATCGTCAACGCCGGTCAGCTGGAGATCTACGACCAGATCCCGCAGGAACTGCGTGACGCCGTCGAAGACGTGATCCTCAACCGCACCCCGGAAGGCACCGACGCCCTCCTCGCCATCGCCGACAAGTACAAGGGCGACGGCAGCGTCAAGGAAGCCGAGACCGAAGAATGGCGCGGCTGGGACGTCAACAAGCGTCTGGAGCATGCGCTGGTCAAGGGCATCACCACCCACATCGTCGAAGACACCGAAGAATCCCGTCAGTCCTTCGCGCGCCCGATCGAAGTGATCGAAGGCCCGCTGATGTCCGGCATGAACATCGTCGGTGACCTGTTCGGCGCCGGCAAAATGTTCCTGCCGCAAGTGGTGAAATCCGCCCGCGTGATGAAGCAGGCCGTGGCCCACCTGATTCCGTTCATCGAACTGGAAAAAGGCGACAAGCCGGAAGCCAAGGGCAAGATCCTCATGGCCACGGTGAAAGGCGACGTGCACGACATCGGCAAAAACATCGTCGGCGTGGTGCTCGGTTGCAACGGCTATGACATCGTCGACCTTGGCGTGATGGTGCCGGCCGAGAAGATCCTGCAGGTGGCCAAGGAACAGAAGTGCGACATCATCGGCCTGTCCGGCCTGATCACCCCGTCGCTGGATGAAATGGTCCACGTGGCCCGCGAGATGCAACGCCAGGACTTCCACCTGCCGCTGATGATCGGCGGCGCGACCACCTCCAAGGCGCACACGGCGGTGAAGATCGAGCCCAAATACAGCAACGACGCGGTGGTCTACGTGACCGACGCTTCCCGCGCCGTGGGCGTGGCGACGCAGTTGCTGTCCAAGGAACTGAAGGCCGGGTTCGTCCAGAAGACCCGCGAAGAGTACATCGACGTCCGCGAGCGCACCGCCAACCGCAGCGCCCGCACCGAACGCCTGAGCTACGCCGCCGCGATCGCCAAGAAGCCGCAGTTCGACTGGGCCTCTTACACCCCGGTCAAACCAACCTTCACCGGCACCCGCGTGCTGGACAATATCGACCTCAACGTCCTGGCCGAATACATCGACTGGACGCCGTTCTTCATCTCCTGGGACCTGGCCGGCAAGTTCCCGCGCATCCTCGAAGACGAAGTGGTCGGTGAGGCAGCGACCTCGCTGTACAAGGACGCCCGCGAGATGCTGGCCAAACTGATCGACGAGAAGCTGATCAGCGCTCGTGCGGTGTTCGGCTTCTGGCCGGCCAATCAGGTGCACGACGACGATATCGAGTTGTACGGCGATGACGGCAAGCCAATGGCCCGCCTGCATCACCTGCGTCAGCAGATCATCAAGACCGACGGCAAGCCGAACTTCTCGCTCGCCGACTTCGTCGCGCCGAAGGACAGCGAAGTGACCGATTACGTTGGTGGTTTCATCACCACCGCCGGGATCGGCGCCGAAGAAGTGGCCAAGGCTTATCAGGACGCGGGCGACGACTACAACTCGATCATGGTCAAAGCACTGGCCGACCGTCTGGCCGAGGCCTGCGCCGAGTGGCTGCACCAGCAGGTGCGTAAAGAGCACTGGGGTTACGCCAAGGATGAAGCCCTCGACAACGAAGCGCTGATCAAAGAGCAATACTCCGGCATCCGCCCGGCCCCGGGCTACCCGGCGTGCCCGGATCACACCGAGAAGGCCACGCTGTTCGCCCTGCTCGACCCTGAAGCCCGGGAAATGCGTGCCGGCCGCAGTGGCGTGTTCCTCACCGAGCACTACGCGATGTTCCCGGCGGCAGCGGTCAGCGGCTGGTACTTCGCCCATCCGCAGGCGCAGTACTTCGCCGTGGGCAAGGTCGACAAGGATCAGGTGCAGAGCTACACCTCGCGCAAAGGCCAGGAACTGAGCCTGACCGAACGCTGGCTGGCGCCGAACCTGGGTTACGACAACTAAGCAAAAGCACGAGCTAAAGATCGCAGCCTGCCCCGCAGCCTGCGATCTTTTTTTATGGGTTGACTATGCTTGTCTGACACACACGGCAGACGAGGGATTTATGGACGACCCAGTCGACAACAAGCCACCGACCTTCTGGCAGATGCTGCACAGCGTCATGGCGGCGGCGTTCGGGGTGCAGAGCGGCAAGAACCGGGCAAGGGACTTCACCCACGGCAAGCCCAGCCACTTCATCTTTCTGGGCATCGCGTTCACGGCGGTGTTCGCCCTGACGCTGTTCGGCATCGTGCAACTGGTGGTGCACCTGGCGGGCGTCTGACGGCGTCAGTGCATCAGGGTCTGCAGGTTGAACGGGTAGCGGTACGAGACCGGACGCCCCTTCGCCGAGAACTTGCGAAAGTGCACGCCGTAGTTCGGCGAAGCGCCCATGGCAAGGATTCGGCGGGCATGGTCCCTGTCGATCAGTTGCAACAACGGAATCTGCCGGTCACGACCGCCATACTGATCCAGATCGACGCCTTGCGCGTGATCATGCAGCTCGACAAGCGCCCAGCCGCCCAGAGTGAAATGGCCGCCGAGCAACGCGCTCAGGCGCCCGTCGACTACCGCCTGCAAAGCTTCAGACGAGGTGTTGACCGCGCTGAACAGCACGTCCTTGCCCGGCACCTTCCCGACTTCCGAAACGGCGCGCATCGCACCGAAGGCCATTTCATCGTTGGCCGCCCACACCAACGAAACGTTGGGATAGCGGGCCAGCAATTGCCTGGCCTGCTCGTAGGCCCGTTGCTGCGTCCAGCCACCGTAGACCAGTTGTCGCAAACGCACCTGAGGGTGCTCGGCCAGCGCTCGCAGCATGCCCTTTTCGCGCAACTGCGCCGAAGGCGTGATTTTCAGACCGGAGAAGGCCAGCAGATCAATGCTTTCACCGGGCGCCACGGCTGGATGCAAACGAATCAATTCCTTCATCATCAGATAGCCGCCCTCTTCATCGTTGGGCACCAGGCTGCCGATGCGATCGGCGCGATCTGCCATCAGCGCCTCCTGGTTGGGCGTGAGTGCCGAGTTGACGATAAAGAGCTTCACGCCGCTGCCATTGGCCATGCGCAGGATCTGCGGCGCCACGTACTGCTCGTTGACGAACACCAGATAATCCGGGCGATCTGGCCCCTGCAGGGCCAGTCGCGCCTGCGCCAGGGTCAGTTCGGGCTGGCGCTGGGCGTAGAGGATGCGCAGGTCCACGCCCAGATCCCGGGCGGCGGCCTGCATGAACTGCGAGTAGCTGAGCCAGAACGTTTCCTGGGTCGAGCCCGGGTTCAGGAACAGCACCGACTCCGCACGCGCGCAGGTACCGAAAACCGCGCCGCACAGGAGCAGGCTGAGGTGGAAAAACTTGAACATGAATCATCCGGGCCCAAGGAAAAATGGCCGCGCATTATAGCCACTGATCACCTGGCCATTGGCGCTTGATCCCGCCTTTTGTCCGACAATCGTCGCAAGCGGGGCCCGGAAGAGTCGTTTTACTGATGGCTGACCCAGAACACCGCCGTTCCAACGACCAGAATGATCAGGAACAGAATCGCCCAGGCATCGACGCTGCTATCGCTTTTCCTTGCTTTGGTTGGGTTGCTCATTGCATCGCCTCTTGTCGGTTTTATCGGTGATTGCAGAAAGACTCGACCACAGTTAAGACGATGATTGTCCGCACGACAAATGTGGGTTAGCTGACAGTCATTCTCGTTAGGCGATTTGGTTCTTTACATATACTCAAACATCACTTTTGCGCATAACTGCAAACGGGTATATTGCCCCGGCTCCACTAGGGAGTGCGCGGCCGTGCGCGCGTAATTGCCGAGGCACCATCGGACTCCAGCAAGCGAAAACGCAGCGTTTTCCGAGTAGCCCAAAGCCTGAGAACAGGACTTATATGTACGTATACGACGAGTACGATCAGCGGATCATCGAGGACCGCGTCAAGCAGTTCCGTGATCAGACCCGACGCTATCTGGCAGGTGAGCTGAGCGAAGAAGAATTCCGCCCCCTGCGCCTGCAAAATGGCCTGTACATCCAGCGTTTCGCGCCGATGTTGCGAGTGGCGGTGCCTTACGGCCAACTGACCTCGCGTCAGGTGCGCATGATGGCCAAGATCGCCCGCGACTATGACAAGGGCTACGCCCACATCAGTACCCGCCAGAACGTGCAGTTCAACTGGCCGGCGGTCGAAGACATCCCGGACATCCTCGCCGAACTGGCCACCGTGCAGATGCACGCGATCCAGACCAGCGGCAACTGCCTGCGCAACGTCACCACCGACCAGTTCGCCGGTGTTGCGTTCGATGAGCTGATCGACCCGCGTCCGTGGTGCGAAATCGTTCGTCAGTGGACAACCTTCCACCCGGAATTCGCCTACCTGCCGCGCAAATTCAAGATCGCTGTCAACGGCTCGACCTCCGACCGTGCGGCCATCGAAGTCCACGACATCGGCCTTGAGCCGGTGCACAACGCCGCTGGCGAACTCGGCTTCCGCGTGCTGGTCGGCGGCGGTCTGGGACGTACCCCGGTGGTTGGCGCCTTCATCAACGAATTCCTGCCATGGCAGGACCTGCTGAGCTACCTCGACGCGATCCTGCGGGTCTACAACCGCTACGGTCGCCGTGACAACAAATACAAGGCGCGGATCAAGATCCTCGTCAAGGCGCTGACTCCCGAAGTCTTTGCCCAGAAAGTCGATGCCGAAATGGAACACCTGCGCGGCGGCCAGACCACCCTGACCGAAGCCGAAGTCCATCGCGTCGCCAAGCACTTCGTCGACCCGGACTACAAGGCGCTGGAAAACCAGACCGCCGAACTGGCCGCCCTCGACAAAGAGCATCCGGGTTTCGCCCGCTGGCGCACCCGCAACACCCTGGCGCACAAGATACCGGGCTACGTGGCCGTGACCCTGTCCCTGAAGCCGACCGGCGTTGCACCGGGCGACATCACCGACAAGCAGCTCGACGCCGTCGCCGACCTGGCCGACCGCTACAGCTTCGGTCAATTGCGCACCTCCCACGAGCAGAACATCATTCTGGCCGACGTCGAGCAGAGCCAGTTGTTCACCCTGTGGGGCGAGTTGCGCGAGCAAGGTTTTGCGACGCCGAACATCGGCCTGCTGACCGACATCATCTGCTGCCCTGGCGGTGATTTCTGCTCCCTGGCCAACGCCAAGTCGATCCCGATCGCCGAATCGATCCAGCGCCGTTTCGACGACCTGGACTACCTGTTCGACATCGGTGAACTGGACCTGAACATCTCCGGTTGCATGAACGCCTGCGGTCACCACCACGTCGGCCACATCGGCATTCTGGGTGTGGACAAGAAAGGTGAAGAGTTCTACCAGGTCTCGCTCGGCGGCAGCGCCAGCCGTGACGCCAGCCTGGGCAAGATCCTCGGCCCTTCTTTCGCCCAGGAAGACATGCCGGATGTGATCTCCAAGCTGATCGACGTGTACGTGGAACAACGCACCGAAGACGAGCGTTTCATCGACACCTACCAGCGTATTGGCATCGACCTCTTCAAGGAACGCGTCTATGCAGCGAATCATTAAGAACAACGAGGTTGTCGACGAAACCTGGCACCTGCTGCCCAAGGATTTCAATATCGACGAAATCAGCAACTGCGACGACCTGATCGTCCCCCTGCAGCTGTGGCGTGAACACGCCCGCATGCTCAAGGCCCGCGATGGCGGTTTGGGTGTATGGCTGGATGCCGACGAAGAAGCCGAGGAAATCGGTGACGACGTCAATGAGTTCCAGGTAATTGCCCTGAACTTCCCGGCGTTCACCGACGGCCGCAATTACTCCAACGCCCGCCTGCTGCGTGACCGTTACGGTTTCAAAGGCGAACTGCGAGCGATCGGCGATGTACTGCGTGACCAGTTGTTCTATATGCGTCGTTGCGGTTTCGATGCCTTTGCCTTGCGCGCGGACAAAGACCCGTACGCTGCGCTGGAAAGCCTCAAGGACTTCTCGGTGACCTATCAGGCCGCCACTGACGAACCGCTGCCGCTGTTCCGTCGCCGCTGACCGCCTGCCCCGGCCCCTTGTCGAAGGGGCCGGCGCTCCTTGTTCAGACCGACTTCATTCCCAATCTGTTGGGCCCTGACGTAACCGGCAAGGGCAGCCCCGGATGGCGTGCCAGTGCCGCATCGGTCAGTTGCTTGCGTAACTCCAGGCTTTCATTTCTGAAGTTGTCGTGAATTGTCGTCATTTGCTGTGCGGCGGCTTCGCGAGACAGACTGACCTGCGACTCCAACAGGGCAAAAGCCCGTGCACTGCGATCCAGAATCTCGGCGAACGCATCCCGACGACTCGTCAACAAATACTCGGCCCAGAATTCCTGCCGACTGATCGAGTCGGACAATCGCGAGGAGTTTTCGGCCTTGACCACCTCCAGATACGCCTTGTCGATCTGCTCGTCGGTGACCTCGGCATCCAGCCGCACATTCAGCTCGGTGGGTTGCGCAGGCAGTTGCAGACGTCCCGCCAGTCGTACCCGGTAAATCAGACTGATATCCTGCGCCTGGATCAGGCTCAACGATTCTGTCCGGGCGCGACGCGCGTTTTCCCGCACGACCTGGCTTTCCAGTTCCTGCAATCGAAACAATCCGCGCAACAGACGAACAAGATCGCGCTCAAGCGTCGCACTACCGGTACGCGCGACCGCCGCGGCCCTGTAACACAGCACCCTGACCTCCAGGTCGCTGAACAACAAGGATACATTGGCGGCACTCGCGCGCCCTTCTCTGGCCATGCGAAAGAGCACACGACGCAGCCGATCGTCTTCACAGGCGGCCTCCAGCACATCCCAGACCCGCTGGCCAAGCTGAGCGCGGACACGGAAATAGTCAGCCGTCCCCCGCAATTGCGTGAGCATGTCGAAAAATGCCCGTGAATCCGGATTGGCCGACAGCGACAACAAGACTTCGGTTGCCCGACTTATCTGCACGGAAGACAGACCTCTGATCCAGCCACCACCTTGCACATCACGCTCCGGCCGCTGCGCGGCGAGGTATTCGGGAGTGATGACCCCCAGGCTGATACCTTGCGCTCGCTGATAATCGGCAATGGCCTGCAGGCTGTTCGCGGACAACGGATTGCCATCGATGTGGGTGCCACGATTGAGCACTGCACGCGACTTGAACACGGACGCCGGAACTTCCACGATTTTGTTGTTGCGCAGATCCAGGGTTTCCAGGTGAGTCAGCCCATCGATACCCGCCGGCCACTGAGTGATGCCCGTGTCGTGCAGGTCCAGATGGCGCAAGTTGCGCATCGCACTGACCACGGGTACCTGACCCAACGCCTTGTTCAGGCTCAGGTCCAGTGAACGCAAATGCGCTTTGCTGCCAAGCGCCTGTGCAGATTGTTCGTTCAAGAGAATCTGGTTGTTGCTCAGATCAAGCCCCGTGAGACCCGGCATGTCCGCAACCGCCTGGGGAATGCGCGTCAGCTCGTTGCCAGACAGATCCAGCACTCGCAAACGGGTAAAGTTGCGCAGGAAGGCATTTAACCCGGCGCTGGCACCTACGCCATTCATGCGCAATGCCGTCACATGCGCGAAGTCACCAATGATCACGGGAAGGTCACCCAGTGGCGCCGCATCGAAGGTCAGGCTGTAAAGCCCCTCAGCGGAATGTCCCGGCGTACGGGTTTCCTTGCGCCACGCTCGCAGAATGGCCTGTGCCGCCCGGGTTTTACTGCGGGACGACACCTTGAGCCTCACGCCTTCGCGATCGTGGTACCAGGTATCGCGCTGAATCCAGCGTTCCAGCGTCCCCAGGATTGTCCGGTATTCCTCTCGCATGACCTCAAGGGTTCTGATGGCCAATACATCGTCAACGTTCAGTGTCGAAACAAATCGATCAATCTGCATCGAGGGCGAGGGGTAGAGTTCGAGAGCGCGTCGAATCAGCACTGGCGATTTTTTTGGCACCAAACCTTGAACGGGCATGGCGTACGCGACGGGTTGCTCGGCCTGTCGATCCGCCAGCCCCATCGGCGATCGATAGTCGTCGCGCAAAGCCTCGACACCCAGCACTTTTGCGAATGCCTCACGTCGTTGCAGTGCCAACGCGGTGATTTTTGCTCTCAAGCCCGTTCCGTCCGGATCCGCATCGACGCCGAGGGCTTTGCGCGCGTGTTCAGGAAGGCTTTGCCACAAGGTCTGGAAGAAATTCGCCCGCGTACGTTCAGGTTGGCTGGAAACGACATGACTACTTGAATCCAGACCCTGATAGCGTTCGGCATACGCTTCGAGCAATACCTGATGCTCGGCGCCATCGGGACCTGCAATGGCTCGCTGATCGGCATACACAGCCCAATCAAGTATCTCGATCAACACATCGCCGGGCCAGCCAGGCAAATGCGTCAACGTATCGAGCACCAGCATATCCGCATCACGGCCGCTCGCCGCGTCCAGGTACAAGCCCTCGTATGCCCGGTTCAGGCGCTGGATCTGCCGATAGCGCCGCGCCTCTTCTGCCAGACGCAGCGGAACGGTATCGGCATCAAGCTGCTCCCATTCATGCGCGTCGGCATGATAGGCCAACTCGTCAGCGACACTGGCCGACAGCCCGGGGAATGCCTTGATGATGGGCTCCCCCCTGGATAACTCGCAGACATCGGTGCGCCGAAACAACCGGTCCATCATCGCCATGCGCATGCGCGGCGCCAGGGCGGCAATATGTTTGCCAAGCAGCGCGCTTTGATTCTTCGGTTCCACGGTGGTCGAGCCCAGCAAGTGTGAACGTTCACTGTCGTTCAGTGCTGCCAGCAGCGGTGGGTAAAACTGCCCGTTGCTCAGCAGGTCTTCATTGATTTTCACCTCGCGGGCACCCTTGGTTCCGCCATAGCGCATCACTTCGTTAGCGGTGATGTCCGTCACGACAATCGCCATGTCCCGCGGCCAGCGCGCTGTCTCCGTCAGCAAGTACAACTGCAGATCCGCATCGGCCTGCGGCGCAGTGGCAGGAGCAGCCATCTGCTTCATGAACGCCGTGACTTCGGTATCCGCGCGAAAACGTCTGACCGTATCCGTCAGGGCCGCCATTGGCTTGCCGCGTTCGACAAATAGCTGGCGCATGGCGGTCTCGTCGATATTGCTGGCCGCGATGATCTGCAGGGCGCGAGCATCCGGAATCTTCGCTTCCTGAAATCCCAGACGACGGAACAGCGTCAGCGAACTCCATTCGTGAGGCAGTTCCGAATCGTGCCGCCAGGCACCCGCTCCATTGGTCTCAAGCACGGGGGAATAACGTTTGGGTAAAACGGGATTGTGTACCTCCCATAGACGTGTGCCACTCACCGGACGTACCGCGTAAGCGTCAGGGCCCAGGGACACATAGCCTTCGTTTCCACGCCAGACCAGTCCTTGTGCGTCGGTAGACAGACTGCTCGGCAGAGACTTGTGCTGACGATAAGCGCTCATGTCCGGATTCCATAGCCGATACGACCGCGCATCGACCCGTACACGGCGCAGGCCCTTAATGAAATTCGACGAGCGTACCACTCGATAAGCCTTGCCTGCGGCAACCCCGCCGGCAGCAAAACCCGCCATGAGAATCAGATTTTCGAGAGTATCGAACAGACAGTCAGCGGCATGCTCCTGGTCGCCATGGGCCCAACTGTCGATACCTTCGTAGATCTCGCCAAGCAACTGCAGACCGGCGACGGCACACATGACTTGCCCCAAAAGCGGTACGCAGGAAATAACGAACAGAGCCGTATTCAGCCCAATGGCCTTATACGTATCCAGCCGCGCCAGCCGGGTTTTTTCGTCTTCGTCATCCGTGGGCACCACCAGAAGACGAGTGTCAGCCCTGACCTGCGCCGCACGGTGTTGAAAAATCGCCAGAAACAGATCCTGTTTTGCATCGCCTTCAAGATCGATGCCTGTCAGATGCAGATAAGTTGCAGATACGGGGAGTTGACCCGATCGGGCTTTCAAGAGCCGTAAATCCAGCCCGGTGAGGAACAGCGAACGATCCTTCATCGAAATGAAGCGCAAGAAAAAATTGCGAAATTCGGGATTGCGCAGGCGCCCGCTCAACTCGAATTCGAAATTCTGAAACGACACGTATTCTTTCAATGGGTGAACAGGATCGCCAGGGATATAGATTACGCAACGATAATCGTCGTCCGCATGCTCGCTGACCGGGCCGATGAACATGGGACCTCTGAGTGTCACGCCGAGCATCTCGAGATTTTGATATCCGAGTGCGTTGTTACCAAGCTTGATCAGCGATGCCTTGTCTCGCACCGACTCGAGCATCTGGAAGACTTCGAGACTGATGTGGCCACGCAGCCGGGCGATATGCCGATCCACATCAAACTGATCTTTTGAATACGCTACAGAGGTTTCCTGCAAACTTGCGACTTGATCGTCGCCACCAAAAAGCGCTTCAACATGTTTTTGATATTGTTTACCAAGGTCAAGATAGCGACACAACCTGGCAAACTCGTGAGGTTGCATCGTTAATACCTGATTGGCGCGCCCCGTCACCCGTTTCGGAATGTATAAAAGAGACCTCTCGTGATAATTACTGGCCAGGGTTTCAGACAGTTCGAAGTTTTCGCAAGCTGCCGTCAGCAGGTCCCGATCAATCGGCAACACCAGTTTCCTGTGCAGCCCCAGCAAGCTTGATGTAGAACGCACATGCTGAAAAATGGCCCCTTCAACTTCAAAGGGCTCGCCCAGTTTCTCAGCCATCGCACTGGCCAGCAGTGGCGTGCAGAAGCTGTGCGGGGATTTCAACGTGCGCAGTTGCTCCAGCGCGAAATGACGCGACCTGAAACTGTTTTTCAGACTTTCATAGAGTTCATTCCGGGCAGGCTCTGAAGCTTTAAGCAACCAGGAAGGCATCTGTTTTTTATACAACCCAAAGAAGACACCCTGTTGAGCCGGTGTCATGACGGGCAAACTTGACTTGGTTCTTTCAACATCCATGTTTAACAACTTTTTTCTGAAGTGGACAATCAGAATAAAGTCGAAATGTCGTTCAATACAGTACGATTAGTTGATGTTTTCCCCACCCAAAAAATCAAAATTATCAAAGTTTAATACATCTATATACCGCACTGTCCGCGGATGAAAAATGCAGCACGCTCGCGGGATGAAAACCCCACGAGCGTGCGCAATGCCTACCAGAAGCGTTGCTGGGTCAAGCGGCTCCACCAGTTCAGCAAAACACGATCCACCGAACCGCTGGCCGCCATGCCGATGCGTTCCTGCAGACTTTTGCGCTCGGCGTAATGCAGATGATAAACCTCGGACTGTTTGGCGCGCTCGGCCAGGTATTCGTCACTGGTCTTGAGTTCATCGACCAGTTGCTTGTCCAGTGCTGCGATGCCCAGCCAGACTTCACCGGTGGCGACCTCGTCAATTGCCAACTGTGGGCGATAACGGGCGACGAAGTTCTTGAACAGCTGGTGGGTGATGTCCAGGTCTTCCTGGAATTTCTCCCGGCCTTTTTCGGTGTTTTCACCGAAGACGGTCAGCGTGCGTTTGTACTCGCCAGCGGTCAGCACTTCAAAATCGATGTCATGCTTTTTCAGCAGGCGGTTGACGTTGGGCAACTGCGCCACCACACCAATCGAACCGAGGATGGCGAACGGCGCACTGATGATCTTCTCGCCGATGCAGGCCATCATGTAGCCGCCGCTGGCCGCGACCTTGTCGATGCACACTGTCAACGGCACACCAGCCTCACGAACGCGCGCCAGTTGCGACGAAGCCAGACCGTAGCTGTGCACCATGCCGCCGCCGCTTTCCAGACGCAGGACCACTTCGTCTTTCGGTGTGGCCAGGGTCAGCAACGCGGTGATTTCGTGGCGCAGGCTTTCGGTGGCCGAGGCCTTGATGTCGCCGTCGAAGTCCAGCACGAACACCCGTGGCTTGGCATCGGGTTTCTTCTTCTGTTTCTTCTCGGATTTGGCCTGGCCCTTGCGCAAGGCCTTGAGCTGATCCTTGTCGAGCAGGGTCTGCTCCAGGCGTTCACGCAGGCCTTTATAGAAATCGTTGAGCTTGCTGACCTGCAACTGGCCCGCGGATTTGCGCCGGCCCTTGCTGCGCAACGCAGCAAAACTGGCCAGCACCACCAGAATGGCGATGACCAGCGTAACGGTCTTGGCCAGAAAACTGGCGTATTCAGTCAAAAACTCCACAGTCACTCCTTCAAACGATGCGCGGTCGTGAACACACGCGGGAATTGGCTCCAGCATACCCATGCACCAGTCCGTCGGCCAGCCGTGAAACCTCTGGCAACAAGGCTGGAACGGGCATTTCAAACAAGCGTATGTTTTTTCATTGACAGCTCACCGTCATCCCCATAACCTCGCCACAACCTTCAACGTACCGGGATGACGCGGACGTGGGCAGCATCTACTTGATTCGACATGGCCAGGCCTCCTTCGGTGCAGACGACTATGACGTCCTGTCGCCGACCGGTGTACGCCAGGCAGAAATCCTCGGCCGCCACCTCGCCGAACTCGGAATCAGCTTCGACCGCTGCCTGTCGGGCGACTTGCGTCGCCAGCAACATACGGCCAACAGCGCGCTGGAACAGTTCGCTTCGGTCGGCCTGCCGGTTCCCGCTCTGGAGATCGATTCGGCCTTCAACGAGTTCGATGCCGACGCCGTGATCCGCGCCCTGCTCCCGGCCATGTTGCCGGAAGAGCCCGAAGCCCTGGACATCCTGCGCAACGCTGCGCAAAACCGTGGCGAGTTCCAGCGCATCTTCGCTCTGATCATCGAACGCTGGCTGGCCGGCACTTACGACACACCTGGCCTGGAAAGCTGGCTGGGTTTCGTCGAGCGGGTCCAGGCCGGGTTGCACCGAATCCTCGAACAAGCCGACAACACTCAGAAAATCGCGGTGTTCACCTCCGGTGGCACGATCACCGCCCTGCTCCACCTCATCACTCAAATGCCTGCCCGGCAGGCCTTTGAACTGAACTGGCAAATCGTCAACACCTCGCTCAACCAGCTGAAGTTCCGCGGTCGCGAGGTGGCGCTGGCTTCCTTCAACAGTCATGCACACCTGCAGCTGCTGAAGGCCCCGGAACTCATCACGTTTCGCTGAGTCCGGATTACTGTGACCCTGCTGTAATCAACCAAAAAGGATCGAACCATGACCTCCGTAGCTGATGCCGTAAAAGCAATGCAAGCCAAGTTCAACCCAGCCGCCGCTGCCGGTCTGGATCTGGTCTTCGGTTTCAACATCACTGACGAAGACAAGCAATACGCCCTGATCGTCAAAGACGGCACCTGCGACATCCAGGAAGGCGAAAACCCGGATGCCAACTGCACGCTGGTGCTGGACAGCGAAACCCTCAAAGGTATCGTCAGCGGCGAAACCGACGGCATGCAGGCTTTCATGGGCGGCAAGCTGCGCGTTGAAGGCGACATGATGCTGTCGATGAAACTGTCCGAGCTGTTCCCTGCGTAAGACCGCGGCTCCGATATTGCGGAGCCTGTCTGAAAAAAATCCCGTACTTGTAACGGGATTTTTTTTACGATTTGAAAAGATCGGGTCGCTCAGTGCCCAAGCTGCTCAACCTTGCCAGCACCGTACGATCCAGCGCCGAGATTGGCTCATCGAGCAGAATCAGATCCGGCTTCAGAACCAACGCCGTTACCCGCCGGAAAACCCGTGGGAATAACAATGGCGCGTCGCCGGGTCGAGCCCGACTTCCTTCAATACATCAATCAGCGCCTGCTTGCGCTTGCGCACTCAAGTCACTGTGCACCTGCAAACCCTCGGTAATGATCTGCTGCACGCACAAGCGCGGGGGTGAGGCTGCCGAACGGGCCCTGCCCCCCCCCGTGCCGCCCTTGAAGTTGACGTCGACGCCATGATCAGGGAAGCGACTGGGCAATAGCGCCGGATACATTTGAAGTAATAAAAAATCAGTATCAGCGATACATTCGAGAATAAGGCACCTCGTCGCCACGGCAACATTGGCTGACACAACGTTGATCTCGATCAGTGGCGCCGGCCACGTCAGTCTCTAACCTTGCGCCTCCATCGATAGCCACGGAAGGCTCACGGGAGCCTGCGGCTGACCTTTCAAGGACGAGCAATCATGCGATCACTCAACATCATTCTTTTGTCGTCGGCGTTCAACGGCCTGACCCAGCGCGCGTGGCTGGAACTGCGTCAGGCCGGGCACTCGCCCAGCGTGGTGCTGTTCACCGACGAATCCGCCGTGTGCGAACAGATCGAAAACAGCGGCGCTGACCTGGTGATCTGCCCGTTCCTCAAGGACCGCGTTCCCCATGCACTGTGGAGCAACCCGCAACGTCCGGTGGTGATCATCCACCCGGGCATCGTCGGTGATCGCGGTGCCAGCGCACTGGACTGGGCCATCATGCGCGAGCTGCCGTCCTGGGGCGTGACGGCCCTGCAAGCAGTGGAAGAAATGGACGCCGGCCCGGTCTGGGCCACCTGCGAATTCAACCTGCCGACAGGCTTGCGCAAATCCGAGCTGTACAACGGCCGGGTCAGTGATGCGGCGATCCGTTGTATCCGTGAAGTGGTGGAGAAATTCATCGACGGCTTCGTGCCGGTAGCGCTGGATTACAACGATCCGAAAGTGCGCGGGCGTTTGCAGCCAAACATGAAACAGGACGACCGCACCTTCAGCTGGCACGACTGCTCGCGCTTCATCAAGCGCTGCATCGATGCGGCGGACGGTCAGCCCGGCGTACTGGCCAGCCTCGCCGGCGGGCAGTATTACGTGTACGACGCACACCTCGATCAGCGCACCGGCATGCCCGGCGAAATTCTCGCGGTGCACGACGACGCGGTGTTGGTGGCGACCGGTGACCACAGCCTGTGGATCGGCTCGCTGCGACGCAAACCGCAACCGGGCGAGGAAACCTTCAAGCGTCCGGCGCGGCATGTGCTGGCGGGGCAACTGGCGCACGTGCCGGTGCTGGACTGGTCGATTGCCAACGCGCCGTTCAGCGACGAACCGTATCAACCGATCCGTTATCGTGAATCCGGACAGGTCGGCGAACTGACACTGGAGTTCTACAACGGCGCCATGAGCACCGAGCAATGCCGGCGCATGGTCGAGGCGCTGCGCTGGGCCAAATCCCGTGACACTCAGGTGTTGTTGATCAAGGGTGGACGCGGCAGTTTTTCCAATGGCGTGCATCTGAACGTGATTCAGGCCGCCGAAGATCCGGGCGCCGAAGCCTGGGCCAATATCCAGGCCATCGATGACGTATGTGAAGAATTGCTCAGCGCACGGCAACTGGTGGTCAGCGGGGTCACCGGCAATGCCGGCGCCGGCGGTGTGATGCTGGCGCTGGCCGCCGATATCGTGCTTGCCCGCGCCGACATCGTGCTCAACCCGCACTACAAAAGCATGGGCCTGTACGGCTCGGAATACTGGACCTACAGCTTGCCCCGTGCTGTCGGCCCGGCCATGGCCGAACAACTGACCCAGGCCTGTCTGCCGGTCAGCGCTGCGCAGGCGCTGCAACTGGGCATGGTCCAGGAAATCGGCCCGCGCTGCCCGGACGAGTTCTCGCTATGGCTGCTGCAACGGGCCAACAGCGTGCTGAGCGATCCGACTTATGCGCCGGTGCGCGAACGCAAGCTGCGGGTCGATCATGTGCTGATCCGCCAATGCCGTGAGGCCGAGCTGCAAGAGATGCAGGAAGACATGCTGTACAACCGCAATCAGTTCGCCGAGAAGTGCCGCAACTTCGTGTACAAGCGCAAGACCTGCTGCACGCCGGCGCGGTTGGTGGAGGATTGGGCTCGGGTGCGTGAAGTCGCAGTGGCTGATTGAACAATGACGCGGTCCCGAGGCTACCCTTACAATGCGGGCACCTCAGACACCGGCCCGCCCATGGACATCGACCTCGCCCGCACCTTTCTGGAAATCGTCCGCCACGGCAGTCTCGCCGCGGCGGCCGAGAAACTGTTCGTCACGCAAACGGCGATTACCGCCCGGGTCCAGAAACTCGAAAGCCAGTTGGGCAGCACGCTGTTCGTGCGCAACCGGGCCGGTGCGCGGCTGACCGCCAACGGTGAGGCCTTTGTGGTCTACGCCAATCAGCTGGTGCAGACCTGGGAAGCGGCGAGGCGCGATCTGCCCTTGCCCGAGGGCTATCACAACGTGCTGCACATCGGCGGCGAGGTCAGCCTGTGCAACCCGCTGATGCTGAGTTGGGCTGCCGAACTGCGCGAGAAAATCCCCGGTCACGCCCTGCGCATGGACATCCGCGACGGCGAAAACCTGCTGCGCCAGCTCGAACTGGGGGTGCTCGATGCAGCACTGGTCTATCAGCCGGAATACTGGCCGGGGCTGCAGGTCGAGCAGGTGCTGGAGGAGAAACTGATTCTGGTGACCACGCCCGGCCGCCCTTCACCCTACGTCTACATCGACTGGGGCCCGGATTTCCGCCGCCAGCACGACGCCGCGCTGCCGGAAAAGGCCAAGGCTGCCCTGAGTTTCAACCTCGGCCCGCTGGCCCTGCAATACATCCTGGAGAACGGCGGCAGCGGTTATTTCCGTACCCGGGTCGTGCGCACCTATCTGGAAAGCGGCGCGCTCGAGCCGGTGACCAAAGCCCCGGAATTCGGCTACCCGACCTACCTCGTCTACTCCCGCGACCGCGATTCGGCAATCCTGCAACAGGCGTTCGATCTGCTGCGCGAGGTGATCCGGGCCGATGACGACTGGTCGCAGCGCTGGAACCCGTTGAGCTGACGCCCGCCATACACCGGAGCATGGCACTTGTGACCTGAAGGTTGCCGCTGCACAAACGGCGGGATCGGCTACGCTGCCGGGATAACAACAATATCTGCAGGTGAGCGCAGTGAGGCAGACCACCGAGGCTTTTCGCAGCCGCTACCGGGCGGCGATCCATCCCCGCTACAACCCGTGGCTGCACGGCGCATTCGTGCTGCTGTTCGGCGTGCTGGCCATCGGCGCGTTCTGGAGCAGCGTGCATCAGGTGCAACCGCTGGAATGGCTGACCGTGCCGCTGACCTTGCTGTTCTTCAATTTCGGCGTGTACATGGTGCACCGCCACCTCGGCCACCACAAAAAGAGCTTCGCGCGGATGTTCTACGCCCGGCATGCCGGCGATCATCACAGCTTTTTCACCCCCGGCCACATGACCTACGACGGCGCCCGCGACTGGCGGGTGATCCTGTTTCCGGCCTGGCTGATCGTGCTGCACACGCTGGCGATCACCCTGCCCTTGTGGTGGCTGTTCGCGCAGGTCAACAGCAACGTCGCCGGGCTGTTCGGTGGCTGCATGGTGTTCGGCTACCTGACTTATGAAGTGTTTCACGCCTGCGAGCATCTGCCGCCGCAGAACCCGCTGACCCGCCTGCCCTGGATCCGCCAGATGCGCCGTCTGCACGAGCTGCATCACCGTCGCGAGCGCATGCAGGAGCGTAATTTCAATATCGTTTTTCCGCTGATGGACTACCTGTTCGGCACCCTCTACTGGGAGCCGGAAACCGCCCATGTGACCGACTCGAGAACCCCCATGACCCGCATGCAGCACACAGTCGACATTGCCGGTGATCCGATCGCCGTCCTCGCCTACGCCGCCACCGTCAGTCGCTGGCCGGAGTGGCATCCGTCTTCGCTGAAGATCGACGGCCCGAGCGGGGCGTTGCATGCCGGTGCGCGATTCGACGAGGACATCCACGCCGGTGGGCGCGAGGGGCATTTGCGCTGGGAGGTCACCGAGTACCTGCCCGGCCGGCGCTGGTGCGCCCGGGCCCAGGGCGATCAGGGTCTGTCGTTGCAGCTGACCTATGAATGTTCAACGCACAACGCGGCCACGCGGTTCGTGCGCACCCTCGATTATCGGTTCGAGGGCATCGGCCTGCGCATCGCCAACCACTTGCTGCTCAAACGTCGCATCGAGCGCGAATCGGCAACGTCGATGCTGGCCCTGCGCGACATGGCCACCCGGCACTTGGCACTCGCGGGAGCCCACGTGTGAGATGGCGTTATCTGGTGTTGCTGCCGGTTGTCGGGCTTCTGGCCTTTTTGCTGGTGATGCCGACCAAGGTCGAGCCCGTGGCCTGGACGCCGCAACCGGCGCCCTCGCTGACCGAAGGCCAGTACGCTGACAACCAGCGACTCAAGGGCGCGGCGCAGGTCGGGCCGAGCGATATCGAAGGCCCGGAAGCACTGCTGCTGGAAAACGACTTTCTGATCACCGGCCTGCACGACGGACGTCTGCTGCGCACCAGCCTCGACGGCCAGCAGCGCACGGTGCTGGCCGATACCGGCGGCCGGCCGCTGGGGCTGGCGCGACATCCCAACGGTTTGCTGGTGATCGCCGACGCGGTCAAGGGCTTGTTGTCTCTCGACGCGCAGGGGCGACTGGTGGCGCTGACCACCGAAGCCAATGGCCTGCCGTTCGGGTTTACCGATGACGTAGCCATCGACAAGTCCGGGCATTACGCCTACTTCAGCGATGCCTCCAGTCGCTGGGGTTACGGCCACGATGGCGAAGCGATCATCGAGCATGGCGGCGACGGGCGCCTGCTGCGTTACGACTTCCAGACCGGAAAAACCAGCGTATTGCTGGACAAGCTGGAGTTCGCCAACGGCGTGACCCTTGGCCCTGAGGACGCCTATGTGCTGGTCAACGAAACCGGCGCCTACCGCATCAGCCGCTATTGGCTGACCGGGCCCAAGGCCGGCACTCACGATCTGTTCATCGACAACCTGCCGGGGCTGCCGGACAACCTGGCGTTCAATGGTCGGGATCGCTTCTGGGTAGCGTTGTACACGCCACGCAATCCGCTGCTCGACCGCACCGCTGGACACCCGTTCGTACGCAAAATGATCGTGCGGGCGATGACCGTGCTGCCCAAACCGGTAGAGAAACGCGGGTTCGTGCTGGGGCTGGATCTGGATGGCAAGGTGATTGCCAATCTGCAGGATGCCAGCGCCGGCAATTACTCGCCGATCACCACGGTGCGCGAGTATGGCGACTGGTTGTATTTCGGCTCGCTGAAGGCGACGCACATGGCACGTATGCCGCTGGAGGCCGCCTTGAAGTAAGACCATGGAGTTTGAATTGAGTCGACGTGCCAGCGATAGCGAATTGTCAGTTGCTGGATCGATCGAACTTGTCCGGGTCTTCGTCCTCCGGCACTTCTTCGCTCTCGCGTTCTTCAGGATTACCCACGGTATGCGCCGGACTGTTCGGCTCGGGATGCGTGGGAACCGGGTCAAATGCGCCCTGCTCTTCACTGGGAAACTTTGGCTTGTTCATAAGGCACCTCGTAGAGCATCGATGGCTGAAGACTCTGAACATTCGAGGTGCCGGTCGGGGCTGTCGTTCCAGTCAATTCACCACCGCAGGCCGGCGGCGCGACTGACGGTCAGGATCGAGCCTGCAATTGCTCGACGATCTTGTCTTTGACCTGCAGGCGTTTCTCTTTGAGTTTCTTCAATGTGTCGTCACTGGGCGCATCCGAGGTCGCCGTCTCGGCCTTGACGACTTCGGCGTCCGCCTGGGAATACTTGTTGATCAGTGCATCCAGATGTGGATCCGCGGTGCGTCGTTGCTGGATCTCTTCCTTTGTAAGTTTCAAGTCCTGTAACAGATCATGGGTCACCGGCATGGAACACCTCCGTCAGTTGATCGGCAGCCAACGCGACCGATTGCGCTGGCCAAGTATCAGAATGGCCTCGGTTGGCCACTTCTGTCGACCACCTGTCAGACCAGCGGTGTCCGTTCGTCGCCCTTTCGCAAATGCGATAAAACCTTTGGTCGGCGAACTCCCTCCATTGAATAACGCTCACAAAAACCTGCGTGGAGAAACACCAATGGACGGATTCAAACTGCGTCACCTTTTTCTGGCTGTCGCCCTGAGCACGGGCATGGGCTCGGCTTTCGCCGCTACCGACAACGACTTCGTCGATAACGCAGCGGCCGGCGGCATCGCCGAAATCGAAACCAGCCGCCTGGCATTGGAGAAGAGCCAATCGGCCGATATCAAGGCGTTCGCCAACATGATGATCACCGACCATGGCAAGGCCAACGATGAACTGGCCACAATTGCCAAGGCCAATGACATCGAGGTACCGGACACCACGACGCTGATCAAGCAGGCCAAGGAGAAAATCCTCGACATGCGCGATGAGTCCTTCGATGCCGCCTATGCCAACAATCAGGTCAAGGCTCACGAAGACACCATCGAGCTGTTCAAGAAGCAAGCCAACACCGTGACCGACGACAAAGTCAAAGGCGCCACCGAACTCAAAGCCTTTGCACAGAAAATGTTGCCGGGTCTGGAAAAACACTTGGCCGCCGCCAAAGAGCTGCAGGCCAAACACCCCAGCAAGTAACCGCCAGGTACGCCAAGAGGCCGCCTCCATTGGACGCGGCCTCTTTGCGTTGGGGCTTTGTTGCAGGCAAAAAATCAGCACTCCCGGCCACGCCGACTAGAGTTACCGGTGCGTTGCTTGCGGCAGATCAAAAATATCCTCGCGGGAACGAACAACTATTTCGAACGGCCACGGTCATTCACTTCGCGCCGGTCATTTTCCCAAGAACCGGCCCCCAATTCGCAATGGAGCAACAGGCACATGGCAGCACTGCAGAACAGCACACTCAATGCGATGAAAAACAATCAGGTTCAACTGCTGGGCGAATGGATCAACGGACTGCAAGCCAGCGGTGCTACCCGCAACCTCAAAGAACACGACATACAGCAACAGACCGGCGAATTCCTGCAACTGGTGGTCAGTGGCCTGGAAAACGACAGCGGCACCAACATCGCCGCGCCGGGCTGGGAAGGCATGCGCCAGTTCCTCGAAAAACTCTCCCATAGCCGCGCCCAGCTCGGTCAGGATTCGCAGCAGACCGCCAGCTTCATTTTCTCGCTCAAGGGCCCGCTGTTCGCCTTGCTGCAAAACCATTATCAGGATCAGCCCGCTCTGCTCGCCGAACAGCTGTGGGAAGTCTCCGAGCTGTTCGATGCCTTCGGTCTGTACACCATTCGCACGTTCCAGAAATCCCGTGAAGCAGTGATCAAGCGCCAGCAGGAAGAATTGCTGGAGCTGTCCACCCCGGTGGTCAAGCTGTGGGATGGCGTGCTTGCACTGCCGATGATCGGCACCCTCGATTCACAACGCACCCAAGTGGTCATGGAATCGCTGCTGCAACGCATCGTCGACACCGGCTCGGAAATCGCCATCATCGACATCACCGGCGTGCCGACCGTCGACACGCTGGTCGCCCAACACCTGCTCAAGACCGTGACCGCGATCCGTCTGATGGGCGCCGACTGCATCATCAGCGGCGTGCGTCCGCAGATTGCCCAGACCATCGTGCATCTGGGCCTCGACCTGCAAGGCGTGGTCACCAAAGCCAATCTGGCCGACGCACTGAAGCTGGCCCTGACCCGTCTGGGCATCACCCTCAGCAAGACGGTCTGAACAATGGAACGTATCCCGATTCTTCAGATGGGTGAGTACCTACTGGTGACCATCCAGGTCGACATGCACGACCAACTCGCCCTCACCCTGCAGGACGATCTGTCCGAGCGCATCAGCAAGACCTCCGCGCGCGGGGTGCTGATCGACATCTCGGCGCTGGACATGGTCGATTCGTTCATTGGCCGGATGATCGGCACCATTTCCGGCCTGTCGAAAATCATGGATGCCGAAACCATGCTCGTCGGCATGCAGCCGGCGGTTGCCATTACCCTGGTGGAGCTCGGTCTGTACCTGCCAGGCGTCAGCACCGCGCTGAACGTCGAGCGCGGCATGAAACTGCTGCAGGAACGAGTACGCCAGCAATGACCGTGCGCAGCAGCGGTACCCAACCGATCAATATCGAGCAGGACGTGGTGCTCGCCCGGCAACAGGCGCGCAAACTGGCCACCGAATGCGGCATGCGCCTGATCGACCTGACCAAACTGGTGACCGCCGTCAGCGAGCTGGCGCGCAACACCATGGTGTATGGCGGTGGCGGTGACATGGACTGGCAGATCCTCGATGACAACCACAAGGTCGGCCTGCGCCTGACTTTTCGCGATGAAGGCCCGGGTATTCCCGACATCAAACTGGCGATGACCGACGGCTGGACCTCCGGCAGCGGTCTGGGCCTGGGCCTGACCGGAGCCAAGCGCCTGGTGGACGAATTCGAACTGGACACCGAGCCCGGCAAAGGCACTCGCATAACGATCACCCGATGGACATGAACATCAGCGGGACATTGACCCAGGTGTTGGTGATCGAGGACAGCAGCCAGATCGGCCATGCCCGGCGTACAGCCCAGCGTCTGGCCGAGCAGCACGGTTTTGGCGAAAGCGATGCCGGGCGTGTGGCGCTGGTGGCCACGGAACTGGCGAGCAATGTGCTCAAACATGCCGGCCACGGCGAACTTCACCTGCGCCTGTTGCCCCGTCAGGGCGATGCCGGCATCGAGCTGATTGCGGTCGACCGTGCCCAGGGCTTTGATCTGGATGCGTGCATGGCCGATGGCTTTTCCACCGGCGGTACTCAGGGCATCGGCCTGGGCGCCGTGGCACGCCAGGCCGATGTCTTTGATGTTTTTGCCGACCATCGTGGCGCGGTTCTGCTGGCTCGTTTATACCCGCGCAGCGACCGGCAAATGGATATGCCCTATGGTGTCAGCCAGCACTCGCTGCACAACGATCCGGCCTGCGGCGATGTCTGGCATCTGGCGACGCATGGCGCCGATGTCAGCGCTCTGATAGTCGACGGACTGGGCCATGGCGAGGACGCCGAGCGTGCGGCTCGCGGCGGAGAAAAGGCCTTCGCGCTGAATCCGTTCGGTGCGCCGACGCTGCTGATGGAAGACATGCACCGCGAGATGATCGGGAGCCGGGGCGGCGCAGTGGCATTCGCGCAGTTTCACGCCGGCCGTGCCAGTCTGTCGTTCACCGGTGTCGGCAACATCGGTGCCAGCCTGATCGCCTCCGACAAGTCACGCGGACTGGCCTCGCACCCGGGGATCGTCGGCGGCCAGTACCGAAAAGCCCAGCCCTTTGACTATGCTCACGTGAACGGACATCTATTGATCATGTACAGCGATGGCTTGCAGTCCCGTTGGAACCTTCAAGACTACCCCGGTCTGGTGCATCGCCATCCCGCCGTGATAGCCACCGTCCTGCACCGTGACTTCTGTCGCGGCCGCGACGATGTAACGGTGCTGGTCGTTGCCCTGGAGGCCGCCCATGGCTGAGTCCCCAATCTTGAACAGCACCGAGCAGGCAGCGCTGATCGCCCAGTTGCAAAGCGAAACCGCGGCACTGCGCGAAGAGCTCGACGAAACCAATCAGGGCGTGCTGGCGCTGTACGCCGAACTCGACACCCAGGCCGAACAACTGCGTCAGGCATCCGACCTGAAAAGCCGTTTCCTGTCGTACATGAGCCACGAATTCCGCACACCGCTGGGCTCGATCCTGAGCATCAACAGCCTGTTGGCCGACGAACTCGACGGCCCGCTGAGCCCCGAGCAGCACAAGCAGGTGGCCTTCGTCAGCAGCGCCGCCCGGGAGCTCAGCGACATGGTCGATGACCTGCTCGACCTGGCGAAGATCGAGGCCGGGCGCATCAGCATTTCTGCGGCGTGGTTCGACATGTTCGACCTGTTTGCGGCGCTGCGCGGGATGTTCCGGCCGATTGTCGACGCCACGGCGGTGGACTTGATTTTCGAAGAACCGGTAGGCCTGCCGCGTCTCTACACCGACGACAAGAAGCTGGCGCAGATCCTGCGCAACTTCATTTCCAACTCGCTGAAATTCACCACCCGTGGCGAAGTCCGGATCTCGGCGCGCCTTGAAGGTGAGGACAAGGTGCGGTTCGCCGTCAGCGACACCGGCATCGGCATCGCCCCCGAACTGCACGGCACGTTGTTCGAGGACTTTTCACAGGTTGACTCTCCTTTGCAAAAACGCCTGCGCGGCACCGGGCTCGGATTGTCCCTGTGCAAACGCTTCGCCGAACTGCTCGGTGGCGAGGTCGGCGTCCAGAGCACCCCGAGCGTGGGTTCGTGCTTTTTCGTGATCATTCCATTGGCGATCGCCCAGGAGAGTGTCGATGAAACATGACATCCGTCTGTTGATTGTCGACGACAACGTCGCCACCCGTTACGCCTTGCGCCGGCGGCTGGAACGCCACGGCTATGAGGTGTTAGAGGCCGGTACCGGTGGCGAAGGCCTGGCATTGATCGCCAGTGAGAAGCTCGACGCGTTGATTCTCGACGTCAATCTGCCGGACATGAGCGGCTTCGACATCGTCCGCCAACTGCGCGCCGACTCCCGCACCGCCCTGCTCCCGGTGATCCACGTGTCGGCCGCGTCGATCCAGACCGGCGACATCATCACCGGACTTGATGCCGGTGCCGATGCCTACCTAATTCACCCGGTGGACCCGGACGTATTGCTGGCCACGCTGCGCACCCTGCTGCGGGTGCGCGACACGGAAAACGCCTTGCGTGAAAGCGAGGCGCGCTTTCGCGAGATCTTCGTCAATGTCTCGGCGCCCATCGCGGTACTCGACGCCGACCTCAAGGTCCACGAATGCAATCACGCCTTCTCCCAACTGATCCAGGACAACCGCGACGCCCAGACCCTCAGCGCGTGTTTCGCTGACGACCAAGGTGCGATTCTTCAGGAATTGCGCCTGCGCCTGGTGGATGGCGAGCGCTGGAAAGGCACGCTGAACATGCGCGTGCAGGGCGAAATCCGCGAAACCGAGTGGCAGATTTCACCCTACCGCACCCCGAAGCTGAGCCTGGTGTTCGTCGAAGACGTCACCGAACACCGTCAACGCGAACGCTCGCACCTGGCGCGGCTGGACGACACCACCACGCAACTGGCCAAGGAAGTCGCCGACCGGGTGCGTGCCGAATCGCAACTGCTGCAAGTGCAGAAAATGGATGCGCTGGGCAAACTCACCGGCGGCATCGCCCATGACTTCAACAACCTGCTGACCGGGATCATCACCAGCCTCGAACTGATCCAGAAACGCATGGCCGATGCCCGCCCGGACAAGGTCCAGTTCTATGCCGAAGCGGCGCTGAACTCGGCGATGAGCGCGGCCTCGCTCACCCATCGCCTGCTCGCTTTTGCCCGTCAGCAACCGCTCGACACCCGTCCGGTAGACATCAACAAGCATGTGCGCTCGCTCGAAGAATTGCTGGTGCGCACCATCGGCGAACGCATCGCCCTCAAGCTCGAGATGACCACCAAACCGGCCATCGCGCTGGTCGATCCGATCCAGCTGGAAAGCGCAGTGCTCAACCTGGTGATCAATGCCCGGGACGCATTGCCACGGGGCGGCAATATCTGGGTCAGCACGTACGCGGCGTATTCCCACGGCGACCCGAACCTCGCCGATGGTTCCTATGTGGCGCTATCGGTGCGCGATGACGGTACCGGCATCGAGCACAGCGTCATCGATAAGGTGTTCGAGCCGTTTTTCACCACCAAACCGCTGGGCCAGGGCACCGGGCTGGGGCTGTCGACGATCTACGGTTTCGCCCGTCAATCCGGTGGCGATGCGCACATCCGCAGCGTGGCGCGACGCGGCACCGAAGTGACGATCATGCTGCCGGCCACCAGCGATCCGACCGCTGTCGATGTGGCCCCGGTGACCATTGATCCGCAAGGCTCGGGCGAACATGTGTTGATCGTCGAAGACATGCCGGCGGTGCGCCTGTTCGTCACCGAAGTGCTGGAAGACGCCGGTTACCGCTGCACCCAGGCCGCCGATATCGAAACGGCGCTGGAGCGTTTGCAGAACGACTCGTCGATCGACCTGCTGCTGACCGACGTCGGCCTGCCACGCATGACCGGCCGTGAACTGGCGGACGTTGCGCGGGGCTGGCGCGAAGCGCTGCCGATCCTGTTCATGACCGGTTACGCGGAAACCGCGATCAACCGGCAGGTGTTCCTCGGGGCCGGCATGGAGATGCTGGTCAAGCCGTTCCAGATCCGCGAACTACTCGACAAAGTCCGTCGCACGCTCGACGGCGCCTGATACACCGCCATCGCGGGCAAGCCCGCGATGAGGCCCGCCCAGGCGACGCCGTTATCGGTTCAAGGCACGGGCGAGAAACGGCGCAGTCCGGCTCTTTTTGCTCGCCGCCACTTTCTGCGGCGTCCCGGCCACGACGATCCTGCCGCCCTCATCCCCCGCGCCCGGACCGATGTCGATCACCCAGTCGCTCTGCGCCACCACGCGCATTTCATGCTCGACCACGATCACCGTGTGCCCTGCGCTCACCAGATTGTCCAGTTGCTCCAATAAGCGGTCGACGTCTCGCGGATGCAACCCGGTGGTGGGCTCGTCGAGCACATACAACGTCGCGCCGCGCTGGTTGCGTTGCAGTTCGGTGGCCAGTTTGATCCGCTGGGCTTCGCCGCCGGACAACTCGGTCGCCGGTTGCCCGAGGCGCAGATAACCGAGGCCGATGTCGCGCAATACCTCCAGCGAACGGCGGATCGCCGGTTGCTCGGCAAACACCGTCACCGCTTCGTCCACCGTCAGTTGCAGCACCTGCGCGATGCTCAAGCCCTGCCAGAGGATGGCCAGGGTCTCGGGGTTGTAACGCGCACCGTGGCAAGTCGGGCACGGCGCATAAACGCTGGGCATGAACAGCAATTCGACACTGACAAACCCCTCGCCTTCGCAGGTCGGGCAGCGCCCCTTGGCGACGTTGAAGGAAAACTGCCCGGCGTCGTAACCCGCCGCTTTCGCCTCGACGGTGGCGGCAAACAGCTTGCGCACGTTGTCGAACAACCCGGTGTAGGTCGCCAGATTCGAACGCGGCGTGCGGCCGATGGGTTTCTGATCGACCTGCACCAGACGCTTGATCGACTCCAGCCCGGCGCTGACCTGGCCGGTGCTGGCAGACGGGGTATCGTCTTCCAGATTGAGCTCTTCCGGCTCGGCGTCACTGACGCTGCGCCCGAGCTGCGCGCCGACCAGTTCCAGCAGCGCCTGGCTGACCAGACTGGATTTGCCTGAACCGGAGACGCCGGTGACCGAGGTGAAACAGCCCAGTGGAAATTCGGCGCTGAGGTTATTCAGATTGTTGCGGGTGACGCCGTCGAGCTTCAGCCACCCCGACGGTTTGCGCGCGGCGCGTGTGGAGCGTTGCTGTTCGGCGAACAGATAGGCGCGGGTCTGGGAGTGTTCGATCGCCGCCAGCCCCGACGGCGGACCGCTGTAAAGAATCTGCCCGCCCTTTTCACCGGCCGCCGGGCCGACGTCGATCAGCCAGTCGGCGCGGCGCATGGTATCCAGATCGTGCTCGACCACAAACACGCTGTTGCCGTCGGCTTTCAGACGCTGCAAGGCCTCGAACAGCGCCTCGCCGTCAGCCGGGTGCAGGCCGGCGGAGGGCTCGTCGAGCACGTAGATCACGCCGAACAATTGCGAGCCCAATTGAGTGGCCAGTCGCAGGCGTTGCAATTCGCCGGACGACAGGGTCGGCGTGCTGCGCTCCAGGGCCAGATAACCGAGGCCGAGATCAGTCAGGGTGCTGACACGCTCCAGCAAGTCCTCGGCAATGCGCTGGGCGGCCAGGCGCTTTTCCAGCGACAGGTTCGGCGTATGGCGCACGTCCGGCGCGTTGGCGTGGCCGCTGGCGCCGTGGGCCACGCGCTGCTGGCGGGCCTCGCGGGTCTGGCTGTGGGTCAGGGTTTCACCGCTTTCATCGGCGTGTTCCAGCCAACTCGCGTCCGCCACCGGTTTCAAGACTTCGGCGACTTGCAGCAGCGGCATCCGCGACAACTCGCCGATGTCATGCCCGGCAAACGTCACCGACAGCGCCTCGCGCTTGAGGCGCTTGCCATCGCACAACGGGCACAGGCTGCCGATCATGAACTGCGAAACGCGCTTCTTCATCAGCGCACTTTGCGAATGGGTAAACGTGTGCAGGATGTAGCGCCGGGCGCCAGTGAAGGTGCCTTGATAACTCGGTTCCATGTTGCGCTTGAGGGCGACGCGGGTTTCTTCCGGCGTCAGCCCGGCGTACACCGGCACCGTTGGCGTTTCCTCGGTGAACAAGATCCAGTCGCGCTGCTTTTTCGGCAGCTTGCGCCACGGGATATCGACGTCAATGCCCATGGTCACCAGGATGTCGCGCAGGTTCTGCCCCTGCCAGGCCAGCGGCCAGGAGGCCACGGCACGCTGGCGGATGGTCAGATTCGGATCCGGCACCATCAACGCCTCGGTGACCTCGTAGACCCGGCCCAGTCCATGGCATTGCGGGCACGCGCCTTGCGGCGTGTTCGGTGAAAAATCCTCGGCATACAGCATCGGCTGACCCGGCGGATAGCTGCCGGCGCGCGAGTACAGCATGCGGATCAGGCTCGACAGCGTGGTCACGCTGCCCACCGACGAGCGCGTGCTCGGCGTGCCGCGCTGTTGCTGCAGGGCCACGGCCGGCGGCAGGCCTTCGATGGAATCGACGTCCGGCACCCCGACCTGATCGATCAGCCGCCGCGCATAAGGCGCCACCGATTCGAAATAGCGCCGCTGGGCCTCGGCATACAGCGTCGAAAACGCTAGCGACGACTTGCCCGAGCCCGACACCCCGGTGAACACCACCAGCGCGTCACGGGGGATATCGACATCAACGTTCTTCAGATTGTGTTCACGGGCGCCGCGCACGCGAACCATGCCGGCGGCGGAACTGGAGCTGCGCTTGGAAGTCATCGGCCAGCCTTGGTCAGGGGATTTGGGCTCAGGTACTAAGCACGGAACGGATCATCTGCAGCAATGCTTCGGGACTGTAAGGCTTGCCGAGCAAATGGGTGTCAGGGCTGAGCTGGTGGTTGCGCGAGATGATGTCGCGGGTGTGGCCCGAGGTGAACAGCACCGCCACCGGCGGCATTTGCACCTTGGCCCACGCCGCCAGATCGGAGCTCTTGATAAGACCGGGCATGACCACGTCAGTGAAGATCAGGTCGACCCGGGCGCCCTCCATCAACATCTGCATGGCCGCGTCGCCATTGCCGGCGATCAGCACGCGGTAGCCTTCTTCGCGCAACAGCTCGACTGCCGAGGTGCGCACCGCTTCGTTGTCCTCGACCACCAGGATCGTTTCGTGACCGCCCGTGAGGTGTTCTTCCACACTGGGTGCTGCTTCACCCATCGGTCGCAGGCTGCGCGGGAAGTACAACTGCACTCGCGTGCCCTGGCCCACCTGACTGTCGATCTCCACATGCCCGCCGCTCTGTTTGACGAAACCGAACACCATGCTCAAGCCGAGACCGGTGCCCTGGCCGTCGGCCTTGGTGGTAAAGAACGGTTCGAACACTTGCTCGAGTATGTGGGGGGCAATGCCCACGCCGCTGTCACTGACCGAGACCCGCACGAAATCCCCCGGCACGATGCCTTTGCCCGAACAGAACGCCCGGTCCAGTGAGAGATTGGAGGCGCCGAGCACAATCGTGCCCTCGCCCTTCATGGCGTCCCGGGCATTGATCGCCAGATTGAGAATGGCGTTTTCCAGTTGATTGCGGTCGACGTTGATGTGCCACGGTTCATCCGGCAGTTGCACGTCGATCTGGATGGTTTCGCCCAGCGCCCGTTGCAGCAACTCGCCGACACCTTCGAAGATCTGCCGGGGATTGCACACCGCCGGCGACAGCGGCTGACGCCGGGCAAACGCGAGCAGTTGCGAAGACAGCTTGGCGCCGCGCTCCACCGCCGCCAGCGAGGCGCCGACCCGACGCTGGACGTTGGCATTGTCCGGTTCATGGCGAGCCAGCAGATGCAGGTTGCCGGCGATCACTTGCAGCAGGTTGTTGAAGTCATGGGCCACACCGCCCGTGAGGCCACCGATGGCTTCGAGTTTCTGCGACTGGCGCAACTGCTCTTCGGCGGCGAGGCGCGCTTCGACTTCATCTGCCACACGCTGCTCGAGGTTGCGGGTGAACTTGAGCAGGGATTCTTCGGCAATCTTGCGCTCGTGAATATCGATCAGCACACCGGGAAAACGGAACGGCCGGCCCTGCTCGTCGAATTCACAAGCGCCGCTGGCGAGCACCCACAGACAACTGCCATCGGCACGCACCACCCGGTACTCGGCGTTGTAGGGCTCGCCGGTACGCACCGAATTCTCCACGCACTCCTGTACCCAATTGCGATCGTCAGGATGAATGTGCGCTTCGGCGATATGTTGCGGCAGGTTGGTCAGGTCTTGATCCGGCGGGTAGGAGAATGTCCGGGCAAAACGCTCGTCGGCCGACAGCACATTGTTTCTGACGTCCCAGACAAAGGAGCCGATCAATGCGCCGGCATTCAGTGCCAGTCGCACCCGCTCGTTATCGGCGCGATAGGCATCTTCAGCGGCCTGGCGCAGACGCTCGGACAACACCAGTTCAGTGGTTTCCACCACCATCGCCATGACGCCCGAAGGCACGCCGGCATCGTTGGCCACCGGGCTGTAATAAAGGTCGAGCCAGACGTCCTCCGGCACCCCGTCGCGCAGCAGCACCAGAACTTTGTTGCGATACTCCAGGGTGCCACCCGCCAGGCAGGTGTCCACCACATGCCGGTTGAAATCGGCGACCTCCGGCCAACCCAGTTCCACCGGCGATCCGAGCAGGTAAGGATGTCGTCCGCCAGCGAATCGGGAATAGGCGTCGTTGTAGATCATGTAACCGGCACGGCCCCAGAGCATGACCATCGGCAACGGCGAGGCCAGCATCAGCTGGACCGTGCTGCACAGGCTGGCCGGCCAGGTTTCGAGGGGGCCCAGATCCGTCCCGCTCCAGTCGAATGCTCGGATGCGCCCGGCCATCTCGCCTTGCCAGCCGTCACACCCATGGCTCTCGGTTAAAAACTGCATTGGCTGCTTCAACGCCTTGTGGTGGATCCGGTTCTATCGCTGCGCGTTCAAACGCCGCGCCCGTCTGTTTCGAGCGTGCCGGGCAGCGATGGTTTCATTAGAGGTATAGCCGATTTCACCTGCGCTCGATGTTCAGACTTCGATCAGGTGTTTGAGCGGATGGTAGCCGGTCTTCATCTTCGAAGCGACGTCAAGAATCGCCTTCTGGATACCGTCCAGGTGCATGCAGGTCAGCTCGATCGCCGCGCTCTGGTTGCCGGCTTCAATGTACTCGATCAGACGCAGGTGCTCGTCATCACGGCAGGCCTCATGGCTGTCATCGTCCAGCGCCGCGGCGTACAGCGAGGCGCGGGATATCAGCTTCTGAAACCAGTCGAGCAGTACAGGATTGTTCAGGCTGCGAGCCAGTTTGATGTGGAACTCGCCGAGCAGGTGAATCAGTCGCTCGTGATCGCCCGCTTCGTGGGCTTCGTCTTCCAGCAGCAGGTGGTCACGCAAATCCTGCATCGCGGCAGAGTCCTTGCGCCGGCACAGTTCGGTGACGATGCCGATCTCGATCAGGCGCCGGGTTTCGAACAGCGAACGGATCTCTTCATCACTGGGCAGCGACACCGACGCACCTTTATTGGGCTCGGTGGTGACCAGTCCATCAGCCTCCAATTGTTTGAGCGCGGCACGAACCGACGTGCGGCTGACATTGAACAGTTCCGCCAGCGACGCCTCACCCAGCTTCATCCCCGGACGCAGCGAGCGCTTGCTGATCGCCTCGTAAACCCCTTGGTAGACGCGGTCGACAGTGGTTTCCGTTTTTTTCTCGGTCATTTGAAAGCTCATTCAATGCTGGCAACGGTCCCTGGCGAAAGCGTCAGCCAGGAAAATGAGTTGTTCACCCTGCTCGGCCCCTCGGGCTGCGGCAAGCCCCCCCTGCTGCGCACCATCGCCGGTTTCGAACATGTCAGCGACGGTGAGATCCGTCTGGCGGGCGAAACGGTCAATCACCTGCCGCCGTTCAAGCGTCGGGGCCACACGGTGTTCCAGAGTTACGTGCTGTTTGCGCACCTGTGAATGTTGCGCAGAATATCGCCTTCGGCTTCGAGATGCAGGGTCTTGATCGCAAGACCCTGCCCGCACGGGTCGCTGAGATGCTCGCACGGGTGCAAATGGAGTACCTGGCCGGGTGCAAACCGGCGCAATGGTCCGGTGGCCAGCAGCAACGCGTGGCGCTGGCCCGGGCCCTGGCGGTGGTGTTGACCTTGCTTGCCCTGATCGCCATTGCGCTGGGCATCATGGGCTACATCAGCCTGCTTCCGCGCCACACCTGCGGCGGCGTCGACTGGCAGGCCCAATGGCAACTGGCAGAGCTACGTGCAGCTGTTTTTCCAGGAAGGTTTTGATCGACAGCGTGGTGCCGCGCCCGATTGCACGGGTCACCACCCTGGACGGCGAAGGCCGGGTCAATGCCACGCCGCTCAGCTTCTTCAATGCCCTGTCGGCAGATCCGCCCCTTCTCGCGCTCGGCGTGAGAATGATCAGGAGCCTGGATCTCAGTCGGTGCCGTACTTCGGCGACCGTGGCCCGTACAGCAGGCCCGCCGGATGACCGGCCGACAGCAGTCGATTGCTGGCCACACCGGCAATCGGGTAGCCGGCATCGGTGGAGCTGTTGATGATCTGCTTCACCGCCGCGGTGATCAGCGCGCCGATCAGGCCGCCACCGCTGTTGTTGCCGCCCTCTTCGCTCGACGCCCGGGCCGCGCCGGTCCACAGGGTGACGCCGGTTTTCAGGTCCACAAGCTTGGCGCTGGCGGTGACGGCCGTTTCGCTGCTGATCACGATGTAGCGCGTGCCGTACTCGCTGACCGTGATGTACAACGCCGCATCGGCACCGAAGATTTCCTGCAGTTTGTTGGCCGGCACCGCATGGATGTCATCCGGCGTGGTCAGGCCGTTCTGGCGGAACGTCTCGTCGACCAGCGTGATCGGCAGCACGTAGTAACCGGCTTCGGCCAGCGGGAACGTCACTTGCGACAACAGGCTGTAGGACGCCTTGACGTCCGGCGAGGTGTTCAGCGGCGGCAGCACCAGAATGGATTTCGGCCGTGCTTGTTTGTACGCCGAGTAATCCACGGTTTTCGGTGCAACACAGCCACCCAGAACGGTCAGTGCCAGGCCCGCAGCCAACAGTTTCAAGGCACGCGAGATCATTGGGCGTCTCCGCTCTTGGCGTTCTTAAGCAGAAAATCCATGTACGTGCCGGACTCGGGGAACAGGGTCTTTTCGGTGCGCAGCTGCTGCACCATCTGATCGTCCTTGCCCATGCTCAGGTACAGCAGACCGAGGTGGGCGTGGTAACCCGGCGGTACCGGCTTGCCACTGGCACGGATCTTTTGCAGATCGGCTTCCAGCGCTTCGGCCTGAGCCTCTTTCGGCGTTTCGCTTTTGAAGTATTCGTAGACTTGCGGCTGGTAGCCTTCCCACTGGTACAGGGTTTGCGGGCTGCTGCAACCGGCCAGCAAAGCGCTGGCGGCCAGGGTCAGGGCCATCAGCGACCGGGACAGGGACAGATTCATGGTGTGTTGCTCCTTGCGATGGGCGTCTATCAGTTGCCCGGTTTCCAGGCGCCGGCGTTCATGCCATCAACCAGGCGATTGATCGCCTCGCGCATGGCCAGATCGAGGACTTTGCCGTTGAGGGTGGAGTCGTAGGCAGCGGTGCCGCCGAAGCCGATGATTTCGCGGTTGGACAAGGCGTACTCGCCGGCGCCCTGGGTCGAATACACCACTTCGGAGGTGCTGATGTTGACGATGTTCAGGTTGACCTTGGCGTAGGCGACCTGAGTCTTGCCACGGCCGAGAATGCCGAACAGTTGATGATCACCGGTCTCTTTGCGGCCGAATTCGGTAACGTCACCCGTGACCACGTAATCGGCGCCTTTCAGACGCTGGGCCTGGCCCTTGATCGCCGCTTCCTGCTGGATCTCGCCCATGTTGTCGCGGTCGAGCACGGAGAAACGGTTGGTCTGCTGCAAGTGAGTGATCAGGATGGTCTTGGCCTGACCGCCGAGACGGTCGACGCCGTCGGAGAAGATCCCGCGCATGTAGCTCGAACGGTTGTCGAACTTGCCCACGGCCATCGGGATACGCACACCGGACCAGGCCTGGGAGGCGCTTTCCACCTTGGCCACCGGCAGTGCGCGGGAGCTCTCGGTGGCGCAACCGGAAAGCGAACCGGCCAGGGTGCCGAGGACGGCAATTGCAACGCCCGAGACCAACATCCGGGAGATCATTCTCACTGTGCATTCCTTCTGAAAAATGATGTGTCCCGGCACGGCAAAATCGTGGGGGATCGGGAAAGGGGCGGCATTATGCCAAAGTGCCATCAGTGAGGACAGGTTTTTTTGACGCCAGCAAATTGGCTTATAAATCACCCAGTTGCCGTCAGTGGAAATCGCGGCTTTGCACCCGAATCCCGTTGAGCAGCGGGCTGAGGTCACTCAAGCGTCCGGCGATCAGATGCCGCACTTCACCTTCTCGCTCCCAGCGGCCATCGACCTTGAGCAATTGTGAGCCCACCAGCACCTGACGCTGGCGCTCGGCCAGGTCGCGCCAGACCACCACGTTGACGTTGCCGAACTCGTCTTCCAGGGTCACGAAGGTCACACCGCTGGCAGTGCCCGGTCGCTGGCGCCCGGTCACCAGCCCCGCCACGCTGACCGGCCGGCCATGCTCGACGTCCAGCAACTCCCGGGAACTGCGACAGCGCCGCGCCCGCAATTCATCGCGCAACAACGTCAGCGGATGCGGCCCCAGCGTGGTACCGAGAGTGGCGTAATCGGTGAACAGGTCTTCGCTGACACTCGGCGTCGGCAGCAGCACATCCGGCTCTTCCTGACTCGGTAACCCGGCAAACAACCCGAGCTGTTTCTGCACCCCGGCCACTTCCCAGCGTGCCCGATGACGATGACCGGCCAGGCCGCGCAGTGCCCCGGCATCGGCCAGCAGCGCCTGGGCGCGACTGTCGAGCCCGGCCCGCTCGCCCAGATCGGCGACATCGGCAAACGCGCCCCTCGCCCGAGCGCTTTCAATGCTGCGGGCATCCTCCTCGCGAAACCCCTTGATCATTCGCAGGCCCATGCGGATGGCCGGTTGCTCGCCGGTGACCGGTTCCAGGCTGCAATCCCAGTCACTGGCGCGTACATCCACCGGGCGGATCTGTAAATGATGCCGGCGTGCGTCCTGAAGAATCTGATCCGGACTGTAGAACCCCATCGGCCAACTGTTGATCAGCGCGCAGGCGAACGCCGCCGGTTCGTGGCACTTGAGCCAGCAACTGGCATAGGTCAGCAAGGCAAAACTGGCGGCGTGGGATTCAGGGAAACCGTAACTGCCGAAGCCCTTGATCTGCTCGAAGATCTGCGCGGCGAATTCCGGGGAGTAGCCATTTTTCTTCATGCCGGCGGCCAATCGTTCCTTGTGCGGCTCCAGCCCGCCGTGGCGTTTCCACGCGGCCATGGAGCGGCGCAATTGATCGGCCTCGCCGGGACTGTAGTCGGCCGCGACGATGGCGATCTGCATCACCTGTTCCTGAAACAGCGGCACGCCGAGGGTGCGCTTGAGCACCACTTCCAGCTCCGGGGACGGATAAGTTTCCTCTTCTTCCTTGTTCCGGCGGCGCAGGTACGGATGGACCATGCCGCCCTGGATCGGCCCCGGCCGGACGATGGCCACCTCGATCACCAGGTCATAGAAGGTTTGCGGGCGCAGGCGCGGCAGCATCGACATCTGCGCCCGGGATTCGATCTGGAACACGCCGATGGTATCGGCGCGGCTGATCATGTCGTAGGTCGGACGATCCTCAGGCGGGATCGTGGCCAGGCTCAAGTCCTGATGACGATGACGGCGCAGCAGGTCGAAACAGCGGCGGATCGCGCTGAGCATGCCCAGGGCGAGGATATCCACCTTGAGCAGCCCGACGGCGTCGAGGTCATCCTTGTCCCACTGGATGATGGTGCGGTCGGCCATGGCGGCGTTCTCCACCGGCACCAGCGTGTCCAGCGGTTGCTCGGAAATCACGAAACCACCGGGGTGTTGCGACAGGTGCCGGGGGAAGCCGATCAGTTGCCCGGTCAGGCTCAGCACCCGGTGCAGCAGCGGACTTTCGGGGTCAAAACCACCTTCGCGCAAGCGCTCCACGGGCGGCGTGTCATCGCTCCAGTGACCGCAGCAGTCGGCCAGCGCATTGATCTGGTCCGGCGGCAAGCCCAGCGCCTTGGCCACGTCGCGGATCGCGCCGGCCGCGTGGTAGGTGCTGACCACCGCCGTCAGTGCCGCACGACGGCGGCCATAACGCCGGAATACGTATTGCAGGACTTCTTCCCGGCGTTCGTGCTCGAAATCCACGTCGATGTCCGGCGGCTCGTTGCGCTCCCTCGACATGAAACGCTCAAACAGCAGCGTGGTGCGATCCGGGTCGATCTCGGTGATGCCCAGGGCAAAACACACCGCTGAATTGGCTGCCGAACCGCGACCCTGACAGAGGATTTTCTGCTTGCGGGCGAAGTCCACCACGTCGTGCACGGTGAGGAAGTAGCTTTCGTAGCCGAGTTCGGCGATCAGTTCCAGCTCATCGTCGATCTGCTTGAGCACCTTGGGCTGGGCGCCTTTCGGCCAGCGCCAGGCGATGCCTTGCTCGGTCAGGTGGCGCAGCCAGGAGCTGGCGCTGTGCTCTTCAGGCACCAGCTCTCTGGGGTATTGATAGCGCAACTCGCTCAGATCGAAGGTGCAGCGGCGGGCCAGACTCACCGACTCGTCCAGCAAAGTCTGCGGATACAACTCGCGCAACACATCGCGGCTGCGCAAATGCCGCTCGCCATTGGGGTGCAGGCGCAATCCGGCTTCCGCTACCGGGACGTGATGGCGGATCGCGGTCATGGTGTCCTGCAAGGCCCGCCGGCCACGGGCGTGCATGTGCACATCACCGCTGGCCACTGCCGGAATCTGCAGCTCATCCGCCAGACTCAGCAGTGCGGCCAGCCGTTGCTGATCGTTCTGTCCGCGATGCAACTGCACCGCCAGCCACAAACGCTCGCCGAACGTCTGCTTCAGCCAGCGACCCTCTTCCACCTCATCGACCGCATCCGGCACCCACAGCACCAATAGCCCCGGCAGCGGTTCGCTGAAGTCCTCGCGCAATATTTGATACTGGCCTTTCTGGGTACGCCGTCGGGCCTGGGTAATCAAGCCGCACAGCGCCTGATAACCCTCGATGTTCTCCACCAGCAACACCAGTTTCGGGCCGTTCTCGATGCGCATCTCGCTGCCGATAATCAGCGGCAGCTCCACGGATTTTGCCGCTTGCCAGGCACGGACGATCCCGGCCAGGGTGCATTCATCGGTGATCGCCAGCGCCTGATAGCCGTGTTGCTTCGCCCGCTGGAACAGCTCCAGCGCACTGGAGGCCCCGCGCTGGAAACTGAAGTTCGACAGGCAGTGCAACTCGGCATAACCCTGGCTCACGCGAACCAGCCCTGCAGCCACAACGGACCGCCCTCACCCACCGCCCGATACGCCCAGCCTTGCTGGCCGGCGCGGTTCTGGATCAGGTAATAGTCGCGGCGCACATCGTCACCGTCCCACCAGCCGGACTCGATGCGTTCCGGGCCCATGAGGATGCGCGCCGAACCTTCGGGCACCGACTGCGGCTCGCCCAACAACCAGCCCGGACGCTGCACACCCGGCAATGCAGGGCAACGCTGTTTGTCATCGGCGTTCTGCCACGCGCACTCGGGGCGATGATCGGCCTGAAAGCGCAGGCCCTGCACCGCGTCATCACCCAGCCGCGCGCGCAGACGTTCGCGCAATTGCTCCCAGGGCAAGGTCTGCTGCGGGCGATCGTCGAACAGTTCCTGAAACTGCGGCACGAAACTTGGCAGATCCTCGGCGCGCAGACGAAAGCCGCGCACCGGGGCTTCGACCTGCACCTGCTCCAATCGGCCACGGGCCAATTCGAAGAGCATCGCCGGGTCACGCTCGGCGCTGAGCAGGCCGACCTTGACCCGCGTGTCCGGCAGCCCGGCGTGCTCCAGGTGCAGATCGAAGCGCTGCACGCCGCTGTCGCGCCCGCACAAAAACGCCGCCAGATCGGACGTCAGGCGGCGCAATGGGAACAGCAGCGCCTGATGGGACTGCACGTCGAAATTGAGTTCGATGCGCACATCGAAGCGATCCGGCGGCAGATAGAACGCCAACGCCAGCGGTCGTGCGCCGAACAGCGTATCCAGATGTTTGAGCATCGGCGCCTCGAAACGCCGGGCCAGGGCCTGACGCGGCAGGCTCTGCACCTGATGAAGGTTGCGCAGGCCCATGCGCGTCAGCGCCGTGGCCACGCTCGGCTCAAGCCCGATGCGCTCGACCGGCAATTGCCCGAGGTGATGGCGCAAGGCATCGCCATCGGGCACCACCAGTCCGTCATAGGCATTGGCCAACACCCGCGCCGCCACCGGATTGGGCGCGGCAACGATGCGGTGCCGAAAACCCAGCTCCGTCAGTTCCGTGCGCAATCGCGCCTCGAACTGCGCCCAGGAACCGAACAGCCCGAGGCTCGATTCGATCTCGAACACCACGGTGCGCGGGTAATGCACGCTGACCTGGGCGCTGAAGCGATAGGCCCAGGCGGCGAGAAACTGCTGCCAGTGTTCGACCTCGGCCGCGTCGTAATCGACGGTGGCGAACCCTTTGCTCATGGCCTGCGCGGCGGTCATCGACTGCCCCGGCCGCAAGCCCAGGGCCCGAGCCGCCGGGTTGACCGCTTGCAGCACCCGACGCTGGGCCGGGCCGCTGAGCAGCGCCAAGGGTTGCTCGGGATCGGGACGCTGACGCAGCACGGCGTCGAGGGCCAATTGCGGGAACAGAATGCAAACCCAGCGCATGGCGACCTCAATGCCCCACGGCGAAGGCAATCGGTGCGCTGCGCGCCAGACCGCCCCGGCACTTGAGCACGCGCAATTGTGCAGGTCGTGCATCAATGGCAATGCGCAGTGCGGCCGGCGACGGGTTGACCGCTTCGCTCAAGGGCCGCCACGCGAATGCCAGGGTCTGGCCGGTTTCCGCCGCCACCTGCAAACGGCGCAAGGCACGGTCATCGGCCTTGTGCGGCCAGCACAGCACCGCGCCGCAACTGCCCGAGCGCAGGCATTGTTCTGCCGCCCACAAGGCATCGCGTTCGCTGGCCTGGATCACCGACAACTGACGCAGATCGACCCCGGCATTGGCCCAGGCCTGCGGATACGGCACAAACGGCGGCGCCACCAGCACGATGCGCTCGCCCGCCACCGACAGCCGCGCCAGGGTCGGCCACACCAGTTGCAGCTCACCGACACCGGGCCCGGCCAGGAGGATTTCGCTCAGCGCCGCCTCAGGCCAGCCGCCACTGGGCAAGGCCGCGTCCAGCGCCGCGTGCCCGGTGGGTTGCGGGCTGGCGGTCGGTGGCGCAGGCCGACCCTTCCAGACCTGGCCACCATTGAACAGCGTATCCAGCGCAACGACGGCCCCCATCAACCTTGCCTCACCAGACCGCAGAACACCCCTTCGATGGCCAGGTCCTGATCGTCCCGCACCACAATCGGCTGGTACGCCGGGTTGCGCGGCAACAGGCGAACCTCATCGCCGACCCGCTCGAAGCGTTTGATGGTGACTTCACCGTCGAGCCGCGCCACCACGATCTGGCCGTTGAGCGCCTCGGGGTTGCGTCGCACGCCGACCAGGTCGCCGTCGAGAATGCCGTCCTCGATCATCGAATCACCCTGCACCCGCAGCATGTAGTCGGGCGTGCGGGAGAACAGCGCCGGGTCGAGCATCAGCCGATTGTGCAGGTCGGCATCGGCGCCGATGGGCGCACCGGCGGCCACCCGGCCGAGCACCGGGACTTCGAGCAGTTCCGGTCGCGCCGGTTGCCCGAGCAGGCGAATGCCCCGGGCCTGATGCGGATTGACCTCGATAAACCCGGCTTCAGTGAGCGCCAGCACATGCTTGCGCGCCACGCTGCGGGAGGCAAAACCAAAAGCCTCGCTGATTTCAGCGAGGCTTGGGGGCTGACCGTGTTCGGCGATGCGTTCGCGGATGAAGGTCAGGATGGCGGTACGGCGGGGAGTCAGAGTCGTCATGGAGTACATTTGTACTCCTGTGGGATTTTCCTGACAAGCACCGCCAGTCAGCTCGATCCAACTTCATCGCGCGGTGCTCAACGGCCACCTGAGTTACGTCAGCCATCGCTCAAAAAACTGTTACCGGATGTTTACAAAATTTTTACCAATCATCTTCTACAGTCAGGAGCACATTCGTATGTGTTTTCTATCGGTAGAGGAACGATTCAAATGGCGTTGGGCAAAGGACTGCGCTTGCCAGTCATCACTCCGACCCGCCTGGTGCTGCTGTTTTCGCTGGCACTGGTGGCGCTGTACAACCTGGCGACCTGGAGGGCGCTGGGAACACTGATCACCCTGCAAGGCGCACAGAAACTGGCGTTTTTCGCGTCCTTCGGGCTGTTTCTGTGGGCGGCAATCACGCTGCTGCTAACGCTGGTGTCGTTTCGCTGGACGTTGAAACCGGCGTTGACCCTGGTGGCTTTGCTCTCGGCCTGCGCGGCGTACTTCATGAACGAGTACGGCATCACCATCGACACGGTGATGATCCAGAACGTGTTCGAAACCAATCCCGGCGAAGCCACCGCGCTGTTCAGCGGCAAACTGCTCGCTTACGTGCTGTTGCTCGGCGTGTTGCCGGCCGTGCTGATCTGGCGCTGGCCGGTGGTTTATCGGCCGTTCTTTCGGGGCTTGCTGAACAAGGTGCTGGTGATCGCAGCTTGCGTGCTGGTGATCGGCGCTTCGGTGGGCGCGTTCTATTCGACCTACGCGCCGATCTTTCGCGAGGAAGACAAGCTCACCCACTTCATCAACCCGACCAACTACATCTACGCGATCAGCAAATACACCAAGCAACGGCTGGGGATCAAAAAGCATTTCGTGGTGCAGGCCATCGGCGAAGACGCAGTCATGAGCGCCAAGGCGGCCTCCCGCGAGAAGAAATCGCTGATGGTGTTCGTGGTCGGTGAAACCGCCCGGGCCGACCACTTCTCGCTCAACGGCTATGAGCGCGAGACCAATCCCGAGCTGAGCAAACTCGACATCCTCAATTTCACCCAGGTGCATTCCTGCGGCACTTCGACGGCGGTGTCGGTGCCGTGCATGTTCTCGATGTTCCCGCGCGAGGACTACAGCGACAAGAAAGGCAAAACCTACCAAGGCCTGCTGGACATCCTGCAACGGGCCGGTGTGCAAGTGCTGTGGCTGGACAACAACAGCGACTGCAAGGGCACCTGCCTGCGCGTGCCGAACCGCGACATCGCGAAGAATCAGCCGGGGCCGTTCTGCGACGGCAACAACTGCCTCGACGAAGCGCTCCTGGCCGACCTGCAAGGCTACATCGACAGCCTCAAGGGCAACGCGATCATCGTCCTGCACGCCGACGGCAGCCACGGCCCGGAATACTACGAGCGCTATCCCAAGGAGATGGAGCGCTTCAAACCGATCTGCCACACCAACCAGCTGGGCAGTTGCAGCCGTGACGAACTGGTCAATGTCTACGACAACACGATCCTCTACACCGACCATTTCCTGGCCAAGGTGATCGAGCTGCTCAAGCGCAATCAGGATCACCTCGATACATCGATGCTGTACGTGTCCGATCATGGCGAATCACTGGGCGAAAACGGCCTGTATCTGCACGCCGCGCCTTATGCGCTGGCGCCGGAGGCGCAGACCCATGTGCCAATGGTGATGTGGTTCGGCAACAACACCCTCGCGCAACTCGGCATCGACCGAGGCTGCCTGCAAGGTAAAAGCAGCCAGCCGGATCTGAGCCATGACAACCTGTTCCACTCGGTGCTGGGGTTGTTCGAGGTCAGGACGTCGCTGTATCAGCCGGGGCTGGATATTTTCCATGCCTGTCGGCCGGCAATGACGGCGGGACAGTGATCCCCTCCAGCTGCGCCAGATAGGCCCACGGGTAAATCCCGCGCTGATGGCCGTCGCTGAACACCAGTTGCAGGCCATAGCCCTGAGCGTTCAATTCGATGACCCGCACACGCGGGTCAACCATGGGCGGCGAGCCCCGCAGGCGAAATGCCCGGCATTGCGAGCACGGGCACTGGCGGCGCAGTTCGGCATGGTCGAGCCACTGTTCGCGGCCATCCGGCCAGCTCAGCCGCCATCGGTGTTCACGTTGGGAATCGCCGACCGACAGCGGATTCATTGCAACTGACTCAAGGCAATCCGTACGGCTTTGCGCACTTCCGGGTCGCCATCGTCCTGCGCGGCCTGCAATGCGGCCACCGCCCCGCGATCGTTCAGTTCGCCGAGGGCCAGCGCGGCTTCCTTGCGCAGGTTGCTGGTGCGGTGGCCGAGGGTGTCGATCAGCGCGTCGAGGGCCGGCACGTAACGCAAACGGCCGAGGCTGCGGGTAGCGCGCAGGCGAACCTGCCAGTAGTCGTCGGCCAAGGCTTCGATCATCGCCTGCATGCGGATACTACTGATCAGACTAAATGCCATGCTGCGTGACGGTACCGAATGGCGGTGACGAATGGCAGGGTCAAGACAGTTGCTCCCACATTGGTATTGAGTGCGACCAGCGAATCAGTGGCGTTTGAGGATCTGATCCATCACCCAATCGGTCTTCAGGGCTTCGGCGGCGACTGCCGGGTGCTGCGACTCACCGCGAATCTGCGCGTTCATGCCCAGTACGTGGTGCCACTGGATGTGGTCGTGATGGGGGATTTGCAGGCGGATGTCGTCATCGGCATGCAGCTCGACCGGATGCTCGTCGAACACCGAAAATCCGATCCGCCCTTTACTGCCGATGATCTCGACCCGATCCTCGCGCCGATCCGCAACAAAACTCCAGCAGCCCATGCCCAGCGCGCCCGAGGCGAATCGCCAACTGGCACTGACCGCATCCTCCGCCGCGTACAACCCGGCCTGATGTGCGGTAAAGCCGGCGACGTCAACGATATCGCCCAGCAGATACTGAAACAGGTCGAACCCATGGCTGGCCAGATCCGCGAAGTACCCGCCACCGGCCACTGCCGGATCGGTACGCCAGTTTGCGCTGCCGTCCAGATCCTTGGGCGATGGTGCCTTGGTCAGCGTCCAGCTCAAATGCCGCACCTCGCCGATTCGCCCCTGCTCCAGCCATTGCCGAACCTGCTGGAAACGCGGCAACGAACGACGGTAATAGGAGACGAACAGGTGCAAACCGGCATCGGCAAACGCCTGCTGCATTTCACGGCTTTGCCCGGCGTTGAGTGCCATGGGTTTTTCCACGCAGCAATGCTTGCCGGCGGCGGCGACTTTAAGGCTGTAGGCGTGGTGGCTGTCGGGTGGCGTGGCGATGTACACCGCGTCCACCTCGGGATCGTTGATCAGGGCATCGACGTCGGTGTACATCCGGGCGATGCCGTGGCGAGTGGCGTAATCGGTCACGGCTTCGAGGCGTCGCCCCATCACCGCGACCAACGCCGAGCCGGGCGCCTTGTAGAAGGCCGGCCCGCTCTTGCGTTCAGCGACGCTGCCGCAACCGATCATGCCCCAGCGCACCACGTTCATGCTGGCGCCTCAGCCGATGCGCAGTGCGCGCAGGTCGAGGTGGCCGTTTTGCAGCGGCGGGCACCAGTAGTAGCCGCCGGTGATCGGCCGGCTGATGCGGTACAGACCGTCGGTGATGCCGTCTTCCAGACCGCTCATACGGCGCAGTTGTGCTTCGAAGGCATCGAGGGAGAAGCCGAACGCGAGGAACATCAGACCGGCGCGGTCGCCTTCGATCCACGGCATCGAACGGCGCACGACGAAGGCTTCCGGGGCGAAGCTTTCCTGGGCGGTGCGCTTGACGTGGGCGGACACCGGGGCGTCGTCGATCTCTTCGTTGTCGCTCAGGCGACGGCCCATGATGTTGTCCTTGTCTTCGGCGGACAGCGCATGGAAACCCTTGAGGTCGTGCTGCCACTGCTGGATCGCGGCGAAGCTGCCTCCGACCAGGCCGTCAGCGCCTTCACTTTGCAGTGCGGCGGCGATGGCGGCTTCGTCATGGGGGTTTTCGGTGCCGTCTTCATAACCGGTGAGGTCATGGCCGTCCTTGTGGCGGAAGGCCTCCTGCATCTGCACCAGACGCAGCGCCGGGGCCAGTGCGGCCTCAAGGGCGGTGCTGCGGTTGAGCAGTTCGCCACGGTCGACGCCGTGCAGCCAGACCCACAGGGCGTGCTGGGTCGACGGGTTTTCCACGCCGACGCCGGTCAGCGCCGGAAAGCTGCGCAGGCCGTCGATGTGCACATTCAGGGCCTTGGCCAGGGACTCACCGAAACCGACCACCGCCGACTTGCCGTCCACCAGGCTCAGCAGGTTGTTGATCGCCTGCGGCAGCGCTTCAACCGACTCGAGGGCGAAAAACAGGTGACGAGCTTGCGGCGGAACAGGGGTGGCGAGAATGCCCGGCTGGTAGTAACTCATGTCGACTCCTTGGAAAGAGCGCGGAGTTTAACTGTAGCCGGAGGATTTGTGTGGGATCAGATGACGCACTCGCTGCGCCACGCACTCGGGCTTTTGCCCGTCCAGCGCCTGAACGCCCGGCGAAAACTGCGCACGTCGCTGTAGCCGACTTCCTCGGTAATCCGCTCGATCGGCATATCAGGATTGGCCAACAGACTCATCGTGCGCGCCTGACGCACTTGCTCAAGCAACGCCTCGAACGTCAGCGAGTGCTCGGTCAGGCGTCGGCGCAGCGTACGGCTGCTCATGTTCAGGTCACCAGCAATCTTTTCAATATGGCTGCCCCGACTCAGGTCTCGGGCAATCGCCCGCTCCACGGCCTGGATCAGATCGAGTTTCTGGTGAACCTGCGCCGCTTCCAGCTCCAGCAGCTTCACCGCCTGACGCAGCGCCAGCGAATGGTGGTTGGGCAGGTTCACATCCAGCCACTGCACATCGATCAGCATCCGATTGTGCAGACAGCCGAAACGTACATCCGGCCCCAGCAAGCGCCGGTATTCATCGATGTAATCCGGCGCGGCGTGCATGAACTCCACGGCAATCGGCTTGAACGTCTCGCCCACCAGCGCCCGGCCATAGACCAGCAGGCTGGCGAAAAACTCTTCCACCGCAAACACCTGCACCTCGGCAAACGGCAGCCGGCATTCAACGTCGACATACACCTGATCGCCCACCACATCGACGCTGGAAACGACGATCCCGCCGGAGGTGTGTTGATGCCGAACGCCAATGTCGAACGCATCGCGCAGGGTCTTGCACAGCGACAGCACATGCCCCAGCAAACCGAGAGTCCCGAGCACGTTCTGCGCACCGACCCACAGGCCCAGCCCCTGATTGGGCAAAACTTTAAGCGCACGCTGGATCATGGCCACGGCCTGGCGATAGGAAATCCGCTGCGCCGGATCCTGCAGGTCTTCGACATCAAAACCCAGGCCACGGCACAGGCTCTGCGGCTCGATGCCCTTGTTGGCGGCGACTTCGGCCAGGGTTTGCAGGAGAAACGGCGACACCAGCGCCAGTTCGAAGGTCGGGTCTTGGACTTTTACGTTCATGGAGGCTGACATTCCGGATCACGCTGAATTGTTATTTTTGTAACCGGTTATGTCGAAGGAAGTTAGCACAGGGTTCGCGGGCTGTCCGCAGAAGTCCCCTTCCGTGTCCGCCAATACCCTGCCCTGTTGTGCGCCAAGGGCTTATTTCTATCGTGGCCGGGCACCCTGCGTGCCGGCGTTGCGCCCAAAACACAATAATAATGAGGACGGACATGACCCCGAACCGCGCGACATTCCCTGTGCGACTGGCGCTGAGCCTGCTCGGCTGCGCTGCGACCCTGCCGGCGCTGGCCACCGAAGCCGGCGTCGACAACATCGGCCCCGGCACCGACGGCTTCTTCATGCTGCCGCTGGAAGTCGACAGCCTTCCGGAGAACATGGTCGCCTTCAACCTCTACTACAACCACTACAAGTCGCGAAAGCTCAACATCAGCTCGCTTGGCGGCAAGGTGCCGAATGTCGAGATCGAATCCACCGCCGTCATTCCGCGCCTCGATTACCTGAGCCCGGTGCGGATTTTCGGCGGGCGCCTGGCCGGCTACATCGCCCAGCCGTGGCTCAAGCAGGAAGTCTCGGTATTCGGCCTGAGCGACACCCGCGAAGGCATGGGCGATACCACCATCGCGCCGATCATCCTGTGGGACATGGGCAAGGACCTGACCCTCGGCGCTGCCGTGGAAATCACCGTGCCCACCGGTGAATACAGCGTCGATCGACTGGCCAACACCAGCAACAATTTCTACACCTACAAGCCGCTGTTCTCGTTCACCTGGCTGCCGACCGAGCGCACCGAGGTGTCGATGAAAACCACCTACAGCTTCAACGAGAAAAACAAGGACACCGACTACAAATCCGGGCAGATCTTCCACTTCGATTACTCGGCCAGCTACAAGATCACCGACGACCTGATGCTCGGTATCAACGGCTACTACCTCAAGCAGACCACCGACGACAAACAGTTCGGCCACACCGTGCAATTCGCCGGCGAGGACGTGAACGACGGCGTGCGCGGCAAAGTCTTCGCCATCGGCCCGGCGCTGCACTTCACCTTCCTCAAGTACGCCAGCGCCGAGATTCGCTGGGCCAAGGAGTTCGACGTGGAGAACCGGCCAGAGGGGGAAATGTTGTGGGCGAAGGTGAGTATTCCGTATGCTTTTTAAATAAAAGAACCGCAAAAAAAGGGCGGCCAAACGGCCGCCCGAAGCGTACTGCACGAGAGTTCTTTACAACGTCAGCTGCCCTCGCTCCTCTTCGGTCAGCTGCTGTTTCGCCTGTTCATCCAGCGCGCCGGCGCCCAGCACCTGCACCGGGCTGTTGGGGTTGTAGCCCGGCGTCGGTGCGCGGCTGGCGCCATCGCGAGTCGGGGCCAGTTGTTCGTTGCCGAAGCTCAGTACCTGCACGGTGAACACCGAGGCCTGGTTCTGACGCGATGCAGCTTGTTGCTGGCGGGCGACATCTTCCGCCGCCTGGGTGGCCGACGACGCAGCGGAACTGGCCGAGGTGATCGCCCCGGTGTTGACCGCCGAGACCACCGGCACGCCGGTCGCCTTGCCCTGCACCGAGATGTTGGCGGCGTTGACCACCGTCAGCGCGGCGATGTTGACGTTGCCCGACACGCGAATCCCCGCCTCGCCCGCATCGATGGTGCCCAGCGGCGCGATCAGGTCGATGTCCCCCGGGGCCACTTCGGCAATCGGGTTGAGCGTGGCAATACCGGCGCCGGTGCTCGGCACCGATGGCGACAGGGTCACGTTGCCCCAGTTGTCGTACACACGTTTCGGCGGGGTGTAGACCACGGTGGTTTTCGAGCCGCGACCGGCGTTGATGTCGCCCTCGGCGGACCAGCCGAGGATCGAGCCGCCAAACGTGGTCATGATCCGGCTCTGCCCCAGCAAAATGCTGCCCTGGGAGTAGAGCTGAATGTTGCCCGAACCCTGGGTGATGATCCCCGCCGTGGACGGTGGCGCCGCGCCTTCGATGCCGAACACCTGACCGCCACCCGGCGTGAGCATCTGGATATCGCCACCGAACAGCGTCTTGACCCCGGCACCGCCATAAAGCGTGATGTCGCCGTCGTAGCGGATCGGGTTGCCGGCCACATCGACGGTCGGGAACAGCGAAGCAATGGCGTTGCGACCGCGCAGGTAACTGCCCTTGCGCGGGCCGTCGGCGTCGTTGTATTCCAGACCACCGGCACGCAATTCGGCGAAGTACACCTGACGGGCGAAGATCGCTTGTTCGGCACTCGGCAGCGCGGCGAAGAAGGCTTGCGCCTGCTCTGCGTTGCCGCTGAATCCGTAGCCGAGGGTCAACCAGCTCTGCAGCTCGTCGAGGTAAGTCTTGACCACTTTGCCCGGTTGGCCATTGAGGGAGGCGTTCGGATCGGCCATGTTCTGCGGGCTCAGGTAACGGGTGATGAACCGCGAATAATCCGGCCCTTGTGCACCCACACCAGCCTGCAACACCACACTGGCGCCCGCTCGCTGATCACCGGCCACCAACGCGCCGAGGCTGGTGATACTGGCGCGATCCTCCATCAGGATGTTGCGCCCGGCATTGATATCAAGAACGCCAGGGCCCGCGATGTCGAAGCTGCTGTAGAGAATGTCGCGCCCTGCCGATACCCGCGAAACGTCTCGAGGGTCATCGTGCACGAACAGGTTGCCGGTCGAAGTGATGCTCTCTGTCGGCGGTACGCCCATCTCGGCAGCAGACACGGTCGTGGGGTTGCCCAGGACAGTGCCGGACGCCACGACATCGCGCCCCGCCAGCATCCAGACCGGACCTGCCGCTTCGTGCCAGGTGCGTTTCGACAGGCTGAACGTCAGCGTTTCACCGCTGCGAACGCCCACCAGATCGCCGGTCAAGGCATAGAACCGTGCCGGTGCCTGAACGTCACTCAAGCCCGAATAGCTGTTGGCGCCGAACGCGAATAATGGATAGCGCAGGTTCTTGTCCGGCGACACCCCGTCGCCGTTGCGATTGCTCATGATCGGTGTGGCCGACATGTTGTTGCCGTAACCGTTGAAGGCCGGCGCAAATGGCGTCGCGATGGCCAGCGGACTGGCGCCCGACTGATTGATCGCATAGCCGCCGGCATAGATCGAGTCCTGCGCCAGCAACTCCAGTTGCCCGCTCCTGGAGGGTGCCAGCAGCAGCGAATACTCGGTTGCCGGCACTGTTCCACTGCCCTGGCTGTAGACCGCTGAAGGTCCGGCATAAATCGAACCTTGCGCCGCCACCGCCCGCAGGATCGACGGATACACGAAGCGTCCGTCGGTCGGCGACGTATTGCGACCGGTGACAGGGCCCTGACCCGTCACTTCGCCCAGTTGAGTGCTCGGTGTCAGGTTGCCTCCCGCCGAAAACAGGTCGATGGCTGTGTGATCGGTCCACAACGAGAACCCCGTCAAGCCACCCCCCTCATGCACGACACCGTCGGGTGTAGTGAACGGCGTGGAGTTCTGCAGCCGCACCCGACCCGGGTCCGCCGCCCCGCCCAGCACCAGATCGCCGCGCGTGCTGAGGCTCATCCCCGAATCCCCCGGAATCAGCACCAGCCCGCCGGAAGCGCTGCCCATGGTGGACGTGAACGGGTCGAACGGGCGCACTTCGCGAGGATCCTGGGTCGAGGCTGCGGCGCCATATTGCAGATTGATCCCGCCCAGCGCGCCGCCGGTCAGTCGCGCGGCACCGCGCAGGTTGATCAATGCACCTTGCAGGTCGTGTTGTGCGACACCGATACCGTTTTCTCCGGCCCGGGCCTGCAACGACGGGTTGATCGATCCGCCGATGCGGATGTCCATGTCGCCGCCACCGGTCAATTGCAGGCTGCCGTCGCTGCCCACGCGCCCGGTGCTGCCGACCGCCACGACCAGCCCCTGCCCGCGCGGATAAAGGTTGGCCTTGTTACCGTCGCCCATCGCCTTGAGCATGCCGGCATCGGCCCCGGCACGCAGGCTGATATTGCCGCCGCCCAAGGTGCCGAAACCGGTGAAACCGACCAGGTACGGCCCCGTATCAACACTTTGATCCGGCAACGGTTGCGTCGCGTAGCTGCCAAAGTTGATCCACCACGCCGTCGGCACATCACTGTTGCCGGTGCCCTGACGCCAGAGCCAGTTGCCCACGGCCACACTCGGCACCTGCTCACGGGTGTCCATGGTTTGCGACAAACCGCGACGCCCCAGCACATCGCCCGAAATCGAACCGCCGGCATTGATGGTCAGGTTGCCGCCCATTTGCGGGTACCAGGCCTGATACAGGCTGTCGCTGCCACTGACCCATTTTTCGTAGGCGCCGCCGGCACTGCCCAGTACCGAGCCGTTATCCGACAGCCGTCCGCGAGGCTGATTGAAGCGCGGATCGATGTCTTGCGACTGAGTGCCGGCGGTATACACGCCGTACGGCGAATCCATGCTCAGATCGCCGGCGGCGAGCACGTCCAGATCGCCGGTGCCGGTCCGCAGCACACTGAACATCTGTGTGTGGGTCTTGACTGTGGTACCCGGTTTGTTTTCCACGCACAGTTCCGGGAATGCACCACACCAGGCCAGCACGTCATCGTCGCTCATCGGCGAGCCAGGTGGCATGCCCATCCAGTTGTCCGGCGCCCAGACCCACCGCGGGGCCGGCACACAGGAGTTCGGCGCCCAGTCGCACCACATCATTTGATCCTCGGGGACAGGGTCGCCCGGCGTGAAGCCGCCCAGGTTGCCCTCGCCCCAGACCAGGGTCGGTGGTTTTTCGGTGACAGTCAGGCCGTAATGGGTGTCGGCCAGGCGCAGGTGGCCATCGCTGGATAGCGGTTTGATCGCCCGGCTGTCAGCGGCGCCCAGATCGGCCCCCGCCACCACGCGCATCGACCACGACGCGCTGCCGGCCGGCAACAGGCTGGCGACCGCCCAATTGCGCCCCTGAGTCGTGCCGGTCAATGGCCGCAACTCGATGAACGCCGTGCCGTCCGCCAGCACGACATGGGTCATCGACGGAATCAGCGAGCCGCGCAACAGGGCCAGCGAGCCGCTCAGGCGCACGCCCTTGATCCCGTTGTCGCCGGCCTCGACGCTGCCCGGCAGCGGCACGCCCTTGGGCCAGCGCAGGGCCTGCAGCGCCGTTGCGTCATTCAAGCGGATACCCGCTCCCAGCCGACTGCCCGCAGGCAAGGTCACGCTGTCGGCGAGCAGCGTGCCAGCGGCATACAGCACGTTGCCCGCAGCATCGCGAACCGAGCCGGCGAGCACCGTGCCGGCGCCGAAGGTGTAAGGCGCCGCCAGCGTCGCCTCGGTCGGTAACAGTGTGCCGCTGGCCAGCGTCGTCGCTTGCAACGGCAGGTCGTAGTTCAATGTCGCGCCCACCGGGAACACCGTGCCGTCCGCGAGTGTGACGCCCGCCCCCGGCACGATCAGATCGCCGCCGAACGGCTGAATCCCCGGCAGCAATTTCCAGCCGGCATCGTCCACGGTCTCCGGCGGCGGTGCAAAACCGTCGTTGAGGCTGCCGTGGATATCGAGGTTGCCGCCCGCGCGAATCACCAGGTTACCCGCCTCGCCCGAGCCGTAGACCGAAGTCTTCTGCGTATGGGGGTTCAGGCTGGCATAGCGGTAACCGGACAAGTCCACATCACCCTGCACCACCAGATCACCGTCGGCGGTTTTGCTGGCGATCTCGACCCCAGGCCGCAGATGGAAGGCGTCGGCATAAGAGGCGTTGTTCAGGCCGGCCAGTTTGTTATTCAGCAGGTTGCTGTTGGCCAGCGCCGCGTCGATGAACGCCGTGCTGTCACCGTGGATGCGATCGAGGTACGCCTGATCGATCACCTGATACGGACGTCCGCTGGCCGCCGGATCCGTGCCGTCGCTGGCATCGGTGTAGCGTCGTGTGGCGTTCAGAGCAATCGAGCGCGCTCCCTGAATGCTCAGGGCACCGCCGGCATCGATGGCAATGTCACCCGTCCCCAGACGTGGGGCGTTCAGCTCGAGCGTGCCGCGCAGCAATCCGTCGGACTGCCCCGGCAGAGTGCCGCGAACGGCCTCGGTGCCATGGCGCAAATCGATGCGCGCACCGCTGCCGAGCGTCAGCAGGCCTTGTCCGGCGTTGAGTTCGACCATCGCCCGGTTCGGGGCGTCGATGATCTTGCCGTAGCTGTCGACTCGCAGCACGCGACCATGGGCGTCAAGCACCGCATTGCCCGCGACGGTCAGGCCGTTTTGCGCCGACAGGCGAATACTGCCGACCCGTTCGCCGCTGGCATCGATCAGGCCAGCCACCGTCAGCCGTCCATTGTCCACCGACACATTGACCTCGCCCGCCTTGAGCCCGTCGCCGATCAACAGATCGCCTTGCTTGAGCTGCAAGCTGCGGCTGCCGAAGACCTGCCCCGCGTTCAAGCGCTGATTGAGGGCCGCGAACTGCTGGCTCGGATCGCCATTGAGGTGCTGCGCACGGATATCCACGCCACCGGACTTGTAGGGCACCCGCGTGCCGCCGGCATCGTAGTCGCCGCTGCTGGCACCGAGGATATCGCCTTGCAGATCGACCATGCCGGCATCGGTGGTCAGCGCAACCGCACTCAGGGTACCGGCCTGATGGTTCTGCGCCGACAGATCGATTCGCGAACCCGCCGCCTGGCGGATATTGCCGTGGCTGCTGTACAGCGCCACATCACCGCCCCAGCTGTACTTGTTCACATCGTTGAACGGCAAGGTGCGACCGGCCATGTCCAGATACGCGCCACTGGCGAGGGTCAGATCGTCCTCGGACTTGACCACCAGTTTGCCGCTGGCCAGGGCGATGCGACTGTCGAGCAAGACATTGCGCGCATCGAGGGTCAATTCGGCTCCCAGCGCATTGGCGGCCGCCGCTGTACCGGCCCCCGTCAGAGTCAGGTTATTACCGGCCTTGAGCAGGTTGACCGAGCCCGCCTCTCCCGTCAGCAACGGCGTGCGCAGTGTGAGATTGCCGCCGCTGTAGGCATAGCCGTTGACCGGATCGAAAGCGCCCTGCGTCTGGTACACCGCCAGGCTGCCCTTGTGGTTGGCGGTGATGCGATCACTGGCAGAGAGGTTGACGTCGGCAAAACCCAACACCAGACGTTTGTTCTGGTCCAGACCACTGGCCTGCGGATTGGCGCCGTAGCCGAACTCGATGCGTTGCGCCTGAATATCAAGCGAGCCGCGACCGGTGCCGGCGCCGCCCGTAATCACCGCGCCGGGATCCTGAGTCGCACCGTTCCAGATCAGATTGGCGGTGCGAATGGACGCGACGTCACCGCTTTCACCCAGGCCGTAAATGGCCGGGGTGCTGAGGATCAGGTTTTGCAGCTTGCTGATACCGGTCTGCGGATCCAGCGTATCGAGGCTGACACTGCCGTAGAAATTGAACGCATCGCGGCTGGTCAGGCTCAGGGTTTCCAGCGCCGGCGCGCCGAACTGGGTATCGCCCCGCAACAGGCGATTCAAGACATTCTGGTTCAGGGTCAGACCGCTCGGCACCCGGTTGCCGGCGGCGCTCAAGGCCTCGGCACTGCCGGCATTGACCGAGCCGACGGCCAGCGTCAGATGACGGGTGCCGAAGCGTACCGCTTCGTCGAGTTCGAATTGCTTGTCGGTGGCAGCGGTAATGCTGCCGTTGGAATAGAGCAGCGTCGGGTTGCTGCACGTTGTCGTCGGGCACCGGCCAATCAGAATATTGCCCGCGCCGGATGTCCTGACCGACGCGTCGGGCGCCAGCACATTGGTCCAGCCGTTCGACACCACCAGCAGACCTGCCGCACCCGGTTTGTAGATGAAGCCGGTGCTGGAATCATAAGGCGCATCGCCACGCCCCAGCGTGTTGATGCCCGAGCCGGCTTCGAGGGTGATTCCGCCATCGGTCCGGGTGGTGCGCAGCAGCACTTCGGGGGCCGACAATACGGCGCCGTCACGCAAGGTGATCGTGGACGTATCACCGCTGAACGCGATGATGTTGCCCGAGGTGTTGTAATCGATCGTCGGCTGCGCGCCGAGGGTCAAGCGGCCGGCGCCGAGCGAGTTGAGGCTGTCGGCATACAGCGACACACCCGCAAATCCTTCAGTGCTCGAATGCCCCGCGCCGAGAATTTCGAAGTTCGCCGCGCCCTGCACCACCGCCGTCCCGACGACGCCGCCCGTGGCTGGCTGGAACAGCGCCTGACCGTTGAAATCCAGCGCGTTACCCGGTGCGGCACCCTGGGACAGATTCAGTCGCAGCGATTTGCCGTCCATTGGCGCCAGGGCCCGAGGCACGCCCCGGCGCAGCGCATCGCTCTGGATGAACTGACTGAAAGAGGTCTCGTTGTACTGCGAATAACGGCGCAGCACATCGGCGGATGTCAGGATGACCTGGCTTGCCAGGCTGTCACGCAGGCCGGTATTGGCAATCGACATCCGCCCCGAACTGGTCCATGAACCATTGCGCAGTGGCAGCGCAGCGTGGGTTGCGCCCGCTGCCGCCTGGCCGTTGACCTCGACCCGGAAGGCTCCCGGCAACAGCGCAAAGGTCGAGGGCAGCAGCGTATAGGTGCCCGCCGCCAGCCCCGGCACGCCGGCCCCGACGGTGATCTGCTGGCCGATACGCGGATCGACCGCCCCCGCCTCGGCGAGCATCGGCGCATAAGCACTCTGATTCCCCGGCACGATGGCATACACCGGGTTGCTGGCCAGGCCCGGCAGGCTGAAGGTGCCGTCACTGGCATTGCGCACCAGCGGGTTGTAGCGGGCATCGGTGGAACCGCCCCGCCCGGATACGAAACCGGCACCGCGCAGATCACCGCCACCCGACAGGTCGATCAACGCCCCACCTTGCACATCGACGGACTGCGAGGTGAGCGTCACGCCGGCGGTTTCAGCGGTAATCCCTCGAAGCAGCACGGACTTGCCGTTGTAGCGATAGTCGATGCCGTCGGTGGTGCCGCCATAAGGCATGACCAACCCGGCGGCGCTGGCCGACGTGAGGCTGCCTGGCAACAGATGCAGTGTCCGGGTGTTGAGAACCAGGTTGTCACCCAGATTGATCATGCCCAGCGGCGCACGGATCACCCCGCCCTGCTCGATATGGGCAGCGGCCAGTGTCAGGCTGCCGAAGACCGAGTAAGGCAACGCGCCAGGCGCCGCGCCGGAGCTGGCGATGCGCAAGGTTCGCTCAGGATTGGCGTCGCGCTGGACACTTTGATAACCCACCCGCACCTCGGCCACGACATCGCTTGCAGGGTAGATCTGCGCGGCACGCAGGTTCAGGTCGCCCGGCGTCCAGAGTTCGGTTTTCTCGACGTTGCCCGTGGGTGCCAGAAAGCGCAGATCGCCTCGGCTGTCGAGCGTGACCTGGTCAAAACCACGCCGCCCGACCTCCCGCGCCGGGCCGCTCAGTTGCACGATCGACCCGGCCGTGCCGAACGACAGACTGTTGCCCAGATCCAGCAGATCCGCCGTGGCGGTGAACTGTGCCGGCGCCACTTCGGTGGTCGGATTGTTCATCACCCGTGGCCGGATATTGCCGGGGGCCTCGAAATACTTGCCCGTACCCGACAGGTGCACGTAAGGCGCAGACAGGTTGATCCGCGCGCTGCCTTGCGAGCCGTCAGCCAGCGACAGGGCCCCGGCATACAGGCTCAGGCTTTGATTCATGTGCAGATCGACGTTGCCGTCGAACGACAGCAGACCGTTGCTCAGCACTCTCAGGTTGTCGAACCCGCCGGACATCAACTGATCGGCGCCCAGACGGGCACGTCCGTATTGCAGCGCTGGGGCGGCTTCGCCCGCTTGCAGGCTGGCCGGCAACAGCGACGGGCCTGCGTTCTGGCCGATGACGATTTCCCGCGGCACGCGAACCTCGTTACTGGCATCGCTGCGCAGATAACTCGGCGTCTCCAGGGCAATGTCCAGTCGCCCGCCCGCCGCCCCGGCACCACCGGCCGCAGCCCGCAGGTCGCCTTCGATGAACAGGCCGTTGTAGGAACTCAGCGAGATTCGCCCGCCATCCGTGGCCACCCGCGTCGGCCCCTGCCCGGCGATGTCCAGCATCGCCTGTGCGCCGGAGGCCTCCAGTCGCGCACCGTTTCGCACGATCACATAAGCGTCGGCCGACGTGGCCGTGGCCTTCTTCGCATCGATTTCACCGCCGATGATGATCGAGCCGCCCTTGCCGACCTGGCCATACACCCGACCCAGTGCATCGATGCCGGTGGCCACACGACCGGCCACATCCAGCACCGCGTGCTCGCCGATCCAGATCGAACGGTTGTGGGTTTGCCTGTCTGCCGTTTGCGAGGAATCGGCAACATTGATCGAGCCGAACGGCTGCTGACGGATATCGATCGTGCCGCCCCACGCATTCAACTCACCATCGACCGTGAGCTGACCGGCGCTGCGCAGATCGATGCGCTGCCCCGGATCGACACTGATCCGCGAGCCCTGGCCAAGGGTCAGGGCGTTGCGGGTCGGATCGACCAGCGCGACCTCGCTGGAACCGGCCTGCAACACCAGGCTGGCGCCGCCACGCTGGGTCAGTTGCGCCTTGAGCGGGTTTTCCTGATAGAGCGTGGGCGTCCACAATTCCAGCGCCTGCCGGGGTGCGGTGCCACTGACCTGATTGGCTGCCGCGTCACCAAAACGGTACACCGGCATCAAGACGTCAATGAGGGTGTTGTCCGCAACGTCAAGATGATTGAGGCCTATGAGGCTGTAAGCCGAGAACCCCTTGTCGAACAGCTGCGGTTGCAGTTGCAACGTGTTGTCAATGCGGGGTTTATCGGTCTGGCCGATGAGGATGTCGCCCGCCTGAATCAGCAGTCGGCCACCGCCGGTCACACCGTAACCCCGCAGTTGGCCGTTCAGGGTCAGATGGCTGTCACCCGGCGCGGACAAGGCGCTGGACTCCAGTGTCACGTCACCGCCCTTGCCACCGCGAGTCTTGCCGTTGGCCAGAATCGCACCGCCGGAAGACACGTCCAGCAGGCTGCCGGCACCGATCTCGATATCGCCGCTGCTGCGAATCGACACCCCGCCACCGTCCAGGTACGCCAGGCTCGCGGCATCATCCGGATTGGTGCGCAGGTTGCTCCACAGGCCACGAGTGTCCAGTTGTGTCCCTTCAGCCACGCTCACACGAGTGGCCTTGTCGGTCGGCGCGACGAGCCGGGTGTCGGTCAGGCGATCGGTGTTGAGCTGATTGAGCACGTTGCCCAGGTGCAGGCTGCCGCCACGCGCGGTCAGGTCGGCGTTGACCTGCACGTCCGGCCCGTAAAGGGTGATGTCGCCGCCATGGTCGACGGTGACGGCACCTTGCACGTCGATCCGTTCCCGGGCCGCCACTTTCAGTGCGCCCAGTTGCCAGTCGCTGAGTTGGCCGGCATCGAGGTACAGCTTGCCGCTGCGAGAATCAGACACGGCACCGGTCAGATCCCGATCATTGCCGGCGAGCAGACGTTCGCCGCCGATCTGCACCTGATCGAGCAACGGGTTAAGCCCATACAGCAAGCCACCGGAAGCCGCCACGTACGCCGGGTCGTAACTGCCGACAATCAACTGCCCACGCCGCGCCAGTGCCGTCTGACTCTGCGCATAGCCATCGAGCACCGCACGCGGTGCCTGGGTCTGGCACTCGCCCTGATACACCTCGCCAAGCATTTGCCCTTCGAGCACAGCGTTGCGGGTGCCAATCACCAGTTGCCCGGCATCGCGTCCCACGGTGTAGCCCGATTCCCGACGACTGGACGGCGCAATCAACGGGTTGTAGTAATAACTCGTCTGGCCCCAGCGTTCACTGCTGTCTTCATAGCCCTTGTACAGCCCGGTGTAGAGCAGATCCCCAGGCGCCTTTGAGACTTCATACAGGCGCCCGTCGGCCCCGCGCAGCCAGCTCTGGCGAATCTCGCCGCTTTGTACATCCAGCGTGCCGCCGGACAGGTTGATCAGCGAGCCCTTCTCGGTCACCACGTCATTGCCGGCAAAACTCACCATGCCGCCCTGGGCCATCCACTCGCCGATGCTGTGGCCCTGGGTGCCGAGATAACCGCCGACCTCCAGCAAACCGCCCGCCGTGTACCAGCGATCCGTGGCGTAACCGTTGGTGCCGGCCGGGACGTAGACCAGTTCACGCACATCCACCCACACGTCATTGCTGTTGAGCGCCCCTTTTTCGCGATTGACCGAAGCATCACGCTGCTCGTTGCCCTGGACGTTGATCTTGATGTTGTTGGATTCCATCGCGACTTTCACGCCGATGGCACCGGAGACATCGATCAACGCGCCGTCACGCACCAGGCTGCGCCGCTGCGCCGCCACCGCCACTTGCCCGCCAGTGGCCAGGGTGATCGAGCCGTTCTGGAACTCGACGCTGCCACCGCTCTGGATGTCGATGCGCGACTGATCGCTGCGAATCCGGTTGTTCGGTGTAACGCCGCTCAGAGCGGCCTGATGCTGACTGTCGAGGGCGGTCAGGTCGCTGCTGTCGAGCAGGATCGCCGTCGTGCTGCCCTGCTCCAGCGTCACGCGGCCCTGAGCGTCGGTCGCCGGGTTGAGCAAATGGATCGTGCCGCGGGTCGCGACCGACGTGCTGGCCAGCAGCACACCGCTTTGCACGACCTCATGGCCGGTCAGGGTGATGTCGCCGGTCGCGGCCTGAATCAGGCCATTGTTGCTGACCTTGCCGGCAGCACTGCCGGCCTTGAAACCCGGCGTGACTTCGTTGCCGAACGTCGTGGAGAAGCCGTTGCCTTCAGTGCCCGCGCCTTTGCGAATGTAAAAGCGATCCCCCGCGCCGAGCACGGTCTGGCCCCTGGCAGTGTTGATGCTGCCGTCGTTCTGCACTTCGTTGCCGAGCAGCAAGGCATAGCCACCGGCATCGGTCGATTTGGCCGGCCGTGCGGTCTCGATGGACGCACCGCGTTCCACCAGCACTTTGCCGGCCGCGTCGGTGAATGTCGGCTGGCTGCCGGTGCTGTCGAAATACAGGCCGCGATCGCGGAACTGAATGTCCGTGATATTGGCCGCCGCGGCCACCAGGTTGCGCACATTGACCTGGCTGGTGCCGCTGAACACGATGCCGTTGCGGTTGATCAGCATCACCGTGCCGTCACCTTTGATCTGGCCCTGAATCTGGCTGGCCCGCGCATTCGGATCGTTGACCCGGTTGAGCACCGCCCAGTTCGACTGCTGGGCGAACTCGACCGTGGTGTTGCGCCCGACGTTGAAGGTCTCCCAGTTGAGGATCGCCTTGTCGGCGGTCTGCTCGATCTTCACCGTGGTCTTGCCGTCGGCCTGAGTCTGCTGCGGGCCTTTGGCGTTCTGCCAACCCTGCGTGAGGCTGTTATCGACCTTCAGACCGCCCTCGCCCAGACCGTCAGGTACAAACTGCACCGTGCCCAATGCCGCCGCCCGACCGGCCGCCTGCGCGGCCTGTTGCGCGGCAATCGCAGCTACGGTGTTGTTCAGGGTCTGAATCGAGCGCTGCAACTGCTGGTTGGCCTTCTGCTGCTGCGCCAGCGGTGGCGTCATCCCCGGCAATCCGCCCACGCTCGGCCGTGCGGCGGCCGCCTGTTGCGCCGCGCCCTTGGCGGCAAACCATCCCGAACTGAACGCGGTCGCCGCCTCGGCACTGCCCGCCACCAGGCACAAGGCAACCGCCTGCGCCAGGGGCTTGAGCAACCACAGCGCCGGATCGGCGGCCATGCGCTGCTGAGGCTGAACACGGGTACTGCGACGGGATGGGCGAGCGAGCATCACTACGAGATCCTTTTTGTTTGCCACACGAGGCCGCAGGTCGGCTTGCCCCTGCTGTTACGACATAGGCGGTTGGCGAGGGCCGCGACCGAACGGATGTCACACAAACTTCATGAATGAGGAGTAGATCGGCCAAAAAAAATGGCAGCAGCCCGAAGGCCGCTGCCATTTCATTGCCGTGAAGCGAGGCTTACAAAGGACGGCCGACAGCGTTGCAGACGCTGGCGTTGTTGATGTCCAGGTTGTTGCCCGAGGTGTTGGTGACGAAGTTGGCCGTCACAGCCGCTTTCCAGTTGGTTGGAACCGGAGTGAAGCTGTGAGCGATGGTGGCAGCGTTGTTGCCCGGGTTGCTGTAGTGAGTGGTCAGGAAGGCTTTGACATCAGCGGCCACGGTGGCGTCCTTGTAGCACTGGCCGAAGATGAAGTTGGTGTAAGCCACGATCGGATAACCGCTGGCTGGGTTAGGAACGACCGGTACCCACTGCGCAGGGTTCGAAGGGGTGGTTGGCAGAGCAGCCGAACCCAGGGCCAGCGAAACGTTGGCGGTGGTGGGCTGTACGCCGTTGACGCGAGCAACCACGGCGTTGCTGGCAGCATTCACACCGTCCGGACCGACGTAACCGATGGAGCCGTCAACAGCGTTGACCTGAGTGGCCACGTCAGCAGTACCGGCAACACCTACCCAGTTCGAAGGCAGGGTCGAACCGGCTGGCAGACGCGCGTTGGTGAAGGTGGAGCTGGTGGCGAACTTGGTCGGGCAGATCGCGTTCAAGTGACGGGTCAGGATTTCCGAAGTACCGCTGGAAACGTTGCGATAAACCACGCGGATCGGCGTGGTGTCGGAAGTGCCCAGCAGATCGCCCCAAGTGGTTTTGGCGCCGGAGAAGGCATCGCACAGCTGAGCGCTGGTCAGGTTCAGAGCAGTCTGACCGGATTTCTTGTACGGAATGGCAACCGAAGTGGCCACCGAAGGCAGCTGGATCAGCGGGCCGTACGAACCGCCGAAGTTGGTGTTGTAGGTGCTGATTTCCGAAGCGCTGAGGATCGAGTCGCTACCGGCGAAGTGAACCGAACCGGTGGTGCTGAACAGTGCCGAGTTGTTGGTCAGGAAAGCGGTCTTGCCGGTGCCGCTACCGGTACCCAGGTAGCTGAAGTTGGCTGGCAGGATGCTGTTGCTAGAGCCTTTGTACAGAGCGGCAGGCAGAGTCGCGCCACCACCGGTTACGTTGGCGGCCATGGCCTGGGCGGAAGCCAGGGCAGCGACGGTCAGGGAAGCTGCGATCAGAGTGCGCTTGAACATGAAGAATCTCCTTTTCAACGTTGGGTGTGAACACAGGTTTTCAGGGGTCTTGCATGACACTGGGAAGACTCACCGCCGACCTTCGCAAGCGGGGTGCGTGGTTAAGTCGCACTGAGAAATTCGCAGTTTCCGGTGACAGATAAAGGAAAAAACCTCGGGAGGTGCAGGCTGATTTTCGAGGGATTTTCTCGGGTGTTTCTTGAGTTGTGCGGAGTGTCTGCGGCGGGCTTTTCGAGGGAATCGGCCACAGCCCTTGAAGGGCCGTTGCAGATGACAGAAAGGAGAACCCGAGGATGCCGGATTTCGCGCTCGGGTGAGATCTGACGCTGGTAAAAAAAGTTGAGAAAACTACTGCACCAACTGGTTGATCTCGATGATCGGCAACAGCACGGCCATCACGATCACCAACACCACCCCGCCCATCACCACAATCATCAGCGGCTCCAGCAACGCAGTCATGCCCATCGCCCGGCGCTCGATATCGCGGGACAGGGTTTGCGCTGCGCGTTCGAGCATCGGTGGCAGCGCACCGGTTTTCTCGCCGCTGGCGATCAGGTGGATCAGCACCGGCGGAAACACGTTCTCCACTTTCAACGCGGCCGCCAGGTTGACGCCCTCGCGCACCTTGGCAGTGGCTTCATTGACGCTCAGGCTCAAGCGATCATTCGACAAGGTCTGCCGCGCCGCCTCCAATGCGCGCAACAACGGCACCCCGGCGCCGCCGAGAATCGCCAGCGTCGAGGCGAACCGTGCGGTGTTCAGCCCCAGCACAAAGCGCCCGATCAGCGGCAACTTCAGCACCCGATGATGCCAACTCAAGCGCGCCGCCGGGTTGCGCAGATACAGGCGCCAGCTCCAGAACGCACCGGCCATGACGCCCGCGCACAACCAGCCCCACGCCCGGATGAAATCACTGGCATTGAGCATCGCCAGCGTCAGCCCCGGCAGATCCTGTCGCGCCTGGGAAAACGCGCTGACCACCTGCGGCACCACGTAGCTCAGCAGGAAAATCACGATGCCGATCGACACCAGCCCGACCACACCCGGATAAATGAACGCGGTGAGAATCTTGCCGCGCAGGTTGTTGCGTTCCTCGATGTAATCCGCCAACCGCTCCATCACCTGCGCCAGATCCCCGGACTCCTCGCCCGCCGCGATCAGCGCCCGGTAGATTTCCGGAAAATCCCGTGGCCGCGCTGCCAGCGCTTCGGCCAGGCGCATGCCGCTGCGCACGTCGGCGCGCACGGCGCTAAGGGTGTGGGCGATGTGTTTTTTCTCGGCCTGTTCGACCGTGGCGCTCAACGCGGCCTCCAGTGGCAGACTGGCACCGAGCAGACTCGCCAGTTGCCGGGTGGCCCACGCCAGATCGTTATCCGAGAGTTTGGCGCTGAACAGGCCACCGCCACCGTGCTGGGAGACGTTGCTTTCCTTCTCCACCGACAGCGCCGTCAAGCCGCGCCCGCGCAACACGCCAAACGCCGCGCCCTGGCTGTCCGCCTCCAGGTGCCCGGACTCGATCTTGCCGCTGGCATCGGCGGCTTCAAAACGATAGCGATTCATCAGGCGTCCCGTGTCACGCGAAGGATTTCTTCAGGCGCCGTGGCACCGCTGCGAATCCAGCGCTCGCCGTCCTCACGCAGGCTGAACATCCCGGCCTTGCTCGCCGCCGCGCGCAACGCCTGCTCCCCTGCGCCTTGGTGAATCAGGGTGCGGATGTCGTCATCGATGCAGAACAATTCATGAATGCCGGTCCGGCCGCTGTAACCGGTGTGATTGCACGCCGCACAACCGACCGGGCGCCAGGTGCCGGGCGTCGCCGGGTCTTCCTGTTTGCACTGATTGCACAGCCGCCGCACCAAGCGCTGGGCCAACACCCCGAGCATTGACGAGGCCAGCAGAAACGGCTCGACGCCCATGTCGATCAAGCGGTTGACCGCCGACACCGCATCGTTGGTGTGCAGGGTCGCGAGCACCAGGTGACCGGTCAGTGACGCCTGCACCGCGATCTGCGCGGTTTCGAGGTCGCGGATCTCGCCGATCATGATGATGTCCGGGTCCTGGCGCAGAATTGCCCGCAAGGCCAGGGCAAACGTCATGTCGATCTTGGCGTTGACCTGAATCTGGCTGATGCCCGGCAGGTCGTACTCCACCGGGTCTTCCACGGTGAGGATGTTGCTGGTGCTCGCATCCAGCCGCGCCAGTGCCGCATAAAGACTCGTGGTTTTGCCGCTACCGGTCGGGCCGGTGACCAGCACAATGCCGTGGGGCTGGCGGATCAGGTGATCGAGTTTGGCCAGCACCTGCGCGTCCATGCCCAGGGTTTCCAGATGCAGGCGCCCGGCCTGCTTGTCCAGCAAACGCATCACCACTCGCTCGCCGTGGCCGGTGGGCACGGTCGAGACGCGAATGTCGATCGGCCGCCCCGCCACGCGCAAGGCAATCCGGCCGTCCTGTGGCAGGCGTTTCTCGGCGATATCGAGCTGGGCCATGATCTTGATCCGCGACACCAGCGCACCGTGCAACGCCTTGCGCGGCGAGACCACGTCGCGCAGCGTGCCGTCGACCCGGTAGCGCACCACCGAATGGGTTTCGAACGGTTCGATATGAATGTCGCTGGCCTCGTCCCGCGCCGCCTGGGTGAGCAAGGCGTTGATCATACGGATCACCGGCGCGCCGTCCTGGGTGTCGAGCAGGTCGGTGATTTCCGGCATGTCCTGCATCAGGCGGTCGAGGTCGACTTCGTTTTCCGCCGCACCGACCACCGCCGCCGCACTGCCGGTGTCGGCGTAGGCACTGGCCAGCAGGCCGTCGAGTTCGTCATCACGCACTCGCTCAAGCTTCGCCGCGCCGAACTGCCGCCGCACTTCGCTGATCGACCAGCCCGGCGTCGAGGGGCACACCGTCAGCACGCCGTCGCGCAGCAGAATCCGCTGCGCCTTGGCCCAGGCGTAAGGCAATGCGCTCATTGCAGCGGCACCGCTTTGATGGTCGCGCGCGGCCCGGACACCGGTGCCGGCACGCCTTGGGCGGTGGCCGGCAATTGCGGCGCCTGCATGTCCGGCATCGCCCAGCTGCGCTCCGGTTGCAGACCGCCCTGGGCGCGGCGCATGAAGTCGTAGCGGTTCAACGTAATGCTGCGCCCCGCCGCGCTGTCGCGGATGATGTACGGGCGCAGGAACACCATCAGGTTGGTCTTGGTGATCGAGCGGCGTTCGTTGCGAAACAGCGCGCCGATCCCCGGAATGCTCGACAGCCACGGCACCGCGTCATTGCTCTGGCTGTAGCCGTCCTGCAGCAGACCGCCGAGCACCATGATCTGGCCGTCGTCGAGCAGGATGCTGGTGTCGAGTGCGCGTTTGCTGGTGACGATCCCCGCCGAGTTGGCCGCCGCCGAAGCGCGTTCGTCAATGCTGCTGACTTCCTGATAGATATCTAGCTTGACCGTGCCGCCCTCGGAAATCTGCGGCCGCACGTTGAGCTTCAAACCGACCTCTTCGCGGGTCACGGTCTGGAACGGGTTATTGCTGGTGCCCCCGCCGCCGGTGACGTAGCTGCCGCTGACAAACGGGATGGTCTGGCCGACGAAAATGCTCGCCGCTTCGTTGTCCAGGGTCAGCAGGTTCGGCGTCGACAGCACGTTGGTGCCGCCCTTGCTCTTCAGGGCCCGCGCCAGCACTTTCAGGTCGAGAATCTTGCCGATGCCGGGGATGTCGACGGTGCCGTTTACATAGCCGAGGTTCAGGCCTTGGGGCAGCACATCGAGGCTGGTCTTGCCGTTGAGGTTGATCCCCGAACCGCCGAGGTTGGCGCCGCCGATCACGCCTTTGCCGCCGAGGTTGCCGGTCTGCCATTGCACGCCGAATTCGCTGGCGTCGTCCTCGCCGACTTCGACGATCAGGCTTTCGATCACCACTTGGGCGCGGCGCTGGTCGAGCAGGTCGATGACTTCGCGCAGGTTGCGGTACAGCGGTTCCGGCGCGGAAATCAGCAAGGTGTTGGTGGTCGCGTCCGCCTGAATGGTCACGCCGCCGGCGCTGAACGCGACGTTCTGTTCGCTGCTTTGCGCAGTGCTGCCGGTGGCGCTGCTGCCCTGGGCGTAACTGCCGCCGGTGCTGCCGCTGTTGGTGGTCGAGGTGCTGCCGTTGGTTTGCGTACCGCTCTGGCCGTTCTGCCCGCCGCCCGAGTTGGTCGAACTGCCCATGTTGCTGAGCACCGAGCGCGCATTGTCGCTGGTGCCGCTGTCGCTCTCGCCGGTCAGCAACCCGCGCAGTGCCTGGGCCAGTTTGCCGGCCTGAGCGTTGCGCAGGTACACCACGTGCAGGTTGCTCGGGTTACTTTGCGCGTTGTCGAGTTTGTAGATCAGGTTGCGCGCCAGCTCCGTACGCTCGGGGCTGCCGGCGCGGATGATGATGGTGTTGGAGCGCGGGTCGCCGATCACTGCGATTTTCTGGGTTGGGTCGTTGCCCGGTGCGTCGAGCAGGTCGGCGACCATCGGTGCTATGTCGGCGGCAATGCCGTTCTGGATCTGCACCACATCGGTGTCGATGGCGCTCGGGGTGTCGATGCCCTGAATCAACTGCGCGACCCGCGTCAGGTTCTCAGCGTAGTCGGTGACGACGATGGTGTTGTTGCCGGGATAGGCGTTGATCGGGTTGTTCGGCGACACGATCGGGCGCAGCACCGGGATCAGGTTCACCGCGTTCTCGTATTGCAGGCGGAACGTGCGGGTGAGCATGCCGTTGCCGGCCGGTTTGTCCGCGCTGTAAATCGGCCCGCCGAGTAACTTGGCGTCAGCCTCCGGCACCACCTGCGCCACACCACCGACATCCACCACGCTGAAACCCTGCATGCGCAGCGCCGCCAGCAGCATGTCGTAGGCCTGATGCGCCGGCACCTGGCCTTCGGAGACCAGCGTCAGGTTGCCCTTGACCCGAGGATCGACCAGAAACTGCTGACCGGTGGAGCGCGACAACGCCCGCACCACCGCTTGAATATCCGCATCGACAAAATTCAGCGTCACCGGCTGATCGCCCAACGGATTGGCCGGCAACGTCGTGCCCCGCGCCGAACCGCCACTGCGGGCGCGTTCGGTGATGTTGTGCAATTGCTTCGGCGCCGGTTTGACCTGAGCCTGCGCACGCTCGCGGTCGAGCACCGCGTCGCCACTGCGCTGGGTGTTGGCCAGCGGCCGGCCGAGTTCGCTGTCCACCAGCAGCGGCGGTTGATTCGGTGGCGTGGTGTGGCTGCACGCGCTCAATGCCATCAACAGCATCGGCAACGCCATGCGTTTGGATCCTGACCCCTTCATGAAGCTTCCTTAGCGCCCAGCGCCTGATCCATGCGTACGGTGCCCGACAGAGTGCCGGCGGTGTCATCGGTCGCGGCGTCGTCTGCGCGTTGCAGACGGGCCTCGACCACTTGCAGTGAAAAATTCTGCGGTTGGCTCAGCAGCCAGTCGAGCACGGCGTCGGCCGGTGCCGCGTCGAAGGTCAACTGCCAGCCGGCGGACGCGGCCGCCAATTGGTAATGGCCGCCCAGTCCGCTGGCCTGCAACGTCTGTTGCAGCGACTGCTCCAGGTTCTGCCCGTCGGGGCGCACGCTGACGTCGCGCAACAGCACCTCCAGCGCTTCGGCCTGGGCGCGCAGTTTCGGGGTTTCGACTTGCGAGGCGGCGATCTTCTTCAGCGGCGGCTCAATCAACGCCACCCACACAAACAGCCCCAACAACAGCGCCGCCATGCCGCCAACCATGCGCTTTTCCCGCACGGCCAACGGTTGCCAACGGGCCTGCAACTGAGCATTGAAGCGCTGCCAACCGGCGCGGTATTTCGCAAGCGAGGGGCTATTCATCTTCGGCTCCGCTGCTGTCGTCGTTGCCGGTGGCGGCGGTCGCCTCACCGGCCGGGCGCAAGACCCAGCCGTCGTCATTCGGGCTGATGCTGATACCGGCCTGAGCCAGCGCGCCTTGCCAATCCTTGTCGTTGCCCGAACGCCGGGCCTCGGGCAGCAGACTCAGCTGCAACGCACCGTCGACAAACTCCAGCCGCTGCACCGTGCCCGCCATGGACGGCATGCCACTGCCGGCCTGCGACACCAGCCGCGTGAAATCCTGCCCCGGCGCATCCACCGCGCCTTGCTGACGCGCCGCGATTTGCTGACGGGCCTGTTGCAACGGATTGAGGATCACCGGCAACTCGGGGAACGCTTGCTTCACCCGCTGCGCCATCTGCGCCTTGAGTTGCTGGCCCTGCCCGGCCTCGCGAGCGGCGTACAGATTCAAACCAATCACCCACACCGCCAATGCCAGCGCACAACAACCGAGCGCCCTGCCCCAGCCGCGATGTTCGATGCCCGGTTGCTGAAGGCCACCGTGAAGGCCCCAGTTTGGCAACGGGCCTACGCAACGCTGCGTGTCAGCCAATTTTGATTGCACCGATTCGGGGGCGCCGTCACCGATCCAATGCGCCGGCAGACCGGTTTCCAGCAGCCACGCTTCGTCGATCATCGGCTGCACCTGCGCCGCATTCGGGCCGTGGCGCAGCAACAGATGCTCGTCATGCAGACAGCCGACGCCGCCGGCCATCACCGGCAAGCTGTAGGCCGCCGGGTACAGGCCTTTGAGGTGCAAACCGAATTGCCCGAGGTGCTGCAAATCCTTGCGTGTTACCCAGGCAATCTGCACCTGGCCGCTTTCATTGCGAGCGCTGTGGGCGATGTGCATCTCGGCGCTGTCGCCGAGCATCAAGGCCTGCGCCGCACATTGCACCGCCGCAGCAGTTTTGTTCGCCGGCAGCGGCGGCAAATCAATGCTCGCCAACAGGCTGTCCGACGGGTGCAGAAAGCACACCAGCGGTTGCTTCGGCAGTGCGCCGAGCCGCACACGTTCCTGGCGAGTGACCTGCCCCTGACGATCCAGCCACGCACAATCCACTTCAATGTCGAGACCCAGCTCCGCCAGCGGCGGCAAACTCACACGCAACGCGCTCATACGCCCACCCGCGACCAGATCACTTGCGGCAAACGATCCTGGCTGCGATGCAACAACGCATCGAGGCTCACCCGCCGCTGATCGCGCCGCGCCTGCCCACGCAGCCGGAACCAGTCGCTGGTGATGCCGACCTTGACGCTGGTGATCTCCAGTTGCGGCAGTCGCAGGCGATTGACGAAATCCCCGCGATTGATGAACCAGCGCCCGGCATCGCGCTCATTGATCAACGCCTGCGCCCGCTCCAGCGACAGCCCCGGCACATAAGCCGCCAGCACCGGCGCCGTGGCCGTGTTGCCATTGAGCCAGGTGGTCGCCGGAATCACCGTCAGGTACGGCGCCAGTTTTGCCAACAGCGCATCGTTGACCCCTTCGACACTGCGCAAATCGTCCAGCGTGCGCAGCATCGGCAAGGTCGGCGATTGCGGTTTGCGCGACGCGGACGGCGACGTGGCGCGCCCACTGTCGAACGTGTTTTTCGCCACAGGCTTGTCCACCACTTGGGCATTCAACAGGTGCGGATAAGAGCCGATCACCCGCTGACTGATGCGCCGGCTCAAGCCGCTGCTCACTCCAATCAACTCGCACAAACGCTCGAACGCCTGCACCTGCGCATCATCGATCCGCTCGTTGGCCACCAGATTGCGCAGGTTGAACTTGCCCTGCTCGTCCTCCAGCCGCCCCTCGAAACCCTGGGTGTTCAACCGCTGCGCCCAGGGTTGATCGAGCCGGGTCAGCGGATCGCGCTGACGGGCGTCCCACAACAATTGCCGGCTGATCTCCAACCCACCGTGCAGCACCCAACGGCCCTGCACGCGCAGTTGTTCGGCTTCCAGCGCCCGGGTCGCAACGCTTTGGCGGGTCAGCATGCCGGCGGCGATCACCGCGACCACCGCCGCAATCAGCAGCGCACTGATGATCGCCATCCCCTGCTGGTTCGATTGGCTGTTCATGACCGGCCTTACAACTGCCAGGAACCGATGTCGGCATTCACGCCATCGCCGTCAGGCTGGCCGTCAGCGCCGAGGGAAAAGATGTCGATTTCGCCGTTGGCACCGGGATTGAGGTACTGATAAGGACGACCCCACGGGTCATTCGGCAGGCGCTCCAGGTACGAGCGCCAGTTGGTATTCTTCGCATCGGCCGGCCGCTCCACCAGCACCTTCAGGCCCTGACTCTGGCTCGGGTAGGTGCCGTGATCGAGGCGATACAGCTTCAGCGCCTGCATCAACCCGCCAATGTCCTGCTTCGCCGCCGTGGCCCGCGCCTGATCCGGCCGGTCGAGCACCTTGGGCACCACCATCGCCGCCAGAATCCCGAGAATCACCACGACCACCATGATCTCGATCAGCGTAAAACCCTGCTGCCCACGGGGCATCCGGCTCGGTCGATTGGGCTGTTTGAATTGCGCGATATCCATCTCGTCATTCCCTGGCTTGATTCGATTCGACGCGCAGTGTTGCAAGAAGATATGTCAGGGATGTTGAAAATCCTCGGGAGGAAAAGTCATCTAAATAGTGGCTAGGCGGCGACTGCCCGGTCGCCGACCAGCCTTACGCAGCACCTGTCACTGCGTACCTGCATAGGTGCCTTTCGCTGGGTTCGTTGATTGCCACTTGCCTACCACCTGTTCCCCGCTGAAAAACTGGAAACTGGCACTGCCCCCCTGCACCGCAGGCATGGTCACGCGGATGATCGGTGCCACGATCCCCCCTGAAGCCGTATAGAAATCCTTCTGGTTGTATTGAGCATCCGGCAGGCCGCTGCCCGTGTAGAAGAACGCCCACACCGGCACGGTGCGATGAATGTTTTGCGGCCAGATGCCGCTGACGACTTCATTCCAGCCCTGGAACGAAGTGGCCCCCAACAACGCCATCGCGCGTATGCCTTCAATGTAGGCTGACGCCGAGTGATTGCCTGCCGTCGTTTCGCGGACATTGAAGCCGCATTGCGCCTTGTTGTTGCGGTAGTTGGTCATCCATTGCTGGGCTGTGGTGATGCCCTGAATATGGCAAGGCCGGCTGGTGAGCGGTTGTGAAGCTGACGCACCACAACCGTTTTCAGAACGGCCGCTGGTACCGGCATTCATGGGAAAGATGCAGTAAAAGTCGAAATCGATCTTGTCAGCCGGGCTGTCGAAGATCGGATAAACGAAATAGCCGTTGTTGTAGAGAAAAGTTCGAAACGACGAATCACGCCGCAACCAGGACCATGACACCCTTCCCTGCTGCACAGAGGTCGGGCTTGGATTCCAGACATGGTAGGCCGTCGACTTCACGGTTGCCCTTCCCACGACACCGGCGCACAGAAACGCAGGCCGGGACGGACCGCCGCAATCGGTACGAGTGTCGTTATACAGTGCCTGGAGCTTGGCGGCCGTTGCCGCTCCGTCAAGGGTAGCTTGCTGAAGCTGCAGATCATCGGGGGCCTGCTGCTGGCGGGTGCAGCCAACCAACAGACACAGCATCACAACCGTGAGCATTCTCATCAGTGAAATTCCTCTCTCGAATGGACGTGGCCAGCGACAGACGCAATTCCAACTGGCGGATACCCTTCGAACCCTCTGCAAAAGTACCCGCCAGACAGAGCTTTTTCAGGGACGCCTCAATCAAATCCCACTGACAAAAGGGTCGCTACTGTCAGATCTGACAGTAGCGACCAACGGTCTAGCGTCCTCGGGAGCTTTGGTCAGCAATCGGTCAACTCCGATGTTTACAGTGCAACGTCCTGCCCATCGAAATGTCCCGATGCCCAACAAAGCCCCACAAGCCGGATTCACCCTGATTGAAGTGCTCGTGGCGCTGGCGATCATCGCCGTCGCCATGTCCGCCGCCGTGCGCGTGGCGGGGTTGATGACGCAGAGCAGCGGGGTTTTGCGGGATCGCTCGATCGCGATGATTGCGGCGCAGAGCCGGATGGCGGAGTTGCGGCTGGAAGGCAAGTTGCCAATGGGCATGAAAGCGCAGGATTGCGATCAGGGGCGGTTGATGCTGCGCTGCGAGCAGATCATCTCTGCCGCGGAAAACGGCCGCTTGCTCAAGGTCGGCCTCCAGGTCTTCGACCGCAACCAGGAAGCGCCGCCGTTGGCTCGGCTGGAGACGTTGTTGAACCGGCCTCAGGACTGAAGCCTGCGTCTGTTTAACCGACTTTTGAATGCTGTTTAAAGACACTCAGCGTTACTTCCCCAAGGCTACAACGCCTTGCGTCATTGCCTACGACTACGCCAGAATCCGCCGGCTTGTGCGTCTGGGGTGCGGGTCTTATCGTTTCCGGGTCACTGAAAACCAGTGATCGGGTTTGGTAGCCCGACCTCCCATATGACGCATAACGTCACCTAGCGCAGATGCTCTTTCGGCATCCGTCTTATGGTGGCCATGCGCAGGGCGCCCTCGGGCGCGCCGGATTTTCCATATGGGCCGGTCTACCAACCTTCGTATGGCCACCACCACTCGTTTGGTAGCGAGAGTGATGGCTCCTTAAGTCCCATATGGAGCTACATCTATGTTCAAACCAACACCAAACCCACCAGAAACCGATCTGGTTTCACCCTACAAATTCCCCGATTCCCGAACCCTCAACGAAGCCGCCGAACGCGCCCTAGACCACTACCTCACCCCGCAACAACGCATCATGGGCAGCCACACCAAACACGACCCCATGTACCTGGCTAACCCGGCCTACAACACCGAATCCCTCCTGGCCAATGCCAGCGAATCACTGGGATCGGCCAGCGAAATGCTCAACAACTTTGCGGCCACGCTGGAGCCCGCCCATCGCAAGACTGCGATCGGGATTGCGCAGTTGGTGATGTTGAGCGAGTTGGCGGTGAATCAGGCGTTGGATCATGTTGAGGTGAAGGCGTAAGCGGTTGACCGCCATAGCTCAATAAGCGGAAACAAAATGGTGGAGGTTGCCAGGTGTAACTGACAGCCTCCGCCAAAGGGACGGTCAAATTTTTTCCGGCACGTTTCAACGACAGATTGAGACATCACCCATTTCTGCCATTCACGATCTACTGCTTTTGGCCATTAGCGTCCGTTGCCTCTGCACCGAGCGTCTAGTAAAACGGCTTATCCAATTCCCGATACTGAAGCGAATTTATGATTAATGGCCATGGTCAACGTGTTTGTAATCGATGCGGCGAGCTCATTACGGCTTACTGTCCATCGGTTGAAACGCTCGCGATCATTGGGGTCTTCCACGAGAAGGGTGACCAAGCCGTAGTAGATGAGATCGTCCGGCGAGAAGATATTGATCCGAATATCGTTGGGGAGTACTTCCGCCATCGAATGGCACCTATGTGCGAACAAAAGCTTGCCCACTGCCCTCACTGCTCAGGGCAGTTAAGGTCTTGGCGTGCGCGCCAATGCATGCATTGTTTTAGAGACTGGCACTGACGCAAAGCGGTTATCGAGCTGCCGGATGCAGACGATCTCTCTCAAGCAGAGGCCGGAAGCCATCATTGCCATGAAAATGGTATCGTCCCCTCCTTTTTCAAATTTCTGACAGATCATGAATATCATCGAATCCTCAATCCGGGCCGTTGCTCCCGCACCGGGCATCGCTGAATCAATGGATACCTGACATGCCCAACACGTCGCAGAACGCGAGATTTAGCGAGTTGCTGGCTGTAAACGAAGCCAGTACTGACAGCGCTGAATCCACAGCCGACCTATTGAAGGTGATTTACGAGTTCGCCTCGTACGATGGCCCGCTCAAATTCAATTGCACACGCGCATGGTGGTTTTTTGGTACTGGCCTGCTATTGATAGCGGGCGCTGTAGCCCTTTTTTGCTATATCGACACCTATCAAGTGGTTTCTTTTTTTCGCCGTCTGCAAATTGAGCCTGGCTTGGTCGGCGCAGTCACTGGTGTGCTAGGCATCGGGTTCGCCATTGGGAGCATAAAATGGATGAAATCCAAGGCTGATCGCTTGCCATCGCTCAGCCGCAAAATTGCTGCACTGTCCTCCTACTTCCACAACAGGTTGATGTTCCTGGAAGAAAACTCGCACTGCACCCTCCACGAACTGGATACGCAATTTGGTGACTACCGCCGGGGCAACTACAGCCGCGAGTTGGTTGAGTCGTTAGAGGGCGTGTTTACCGGCAAGCTGCGCGATCTCCCTTATCACTACCGCCATTTGCACTACGTCAACAAACGGACGGAGCAAGTCACGGAGACGGACAAAGATGGCAAAACCAGAACCGAGACTCGAGTGGTGTATGACCACTACGACCGGTACAGTCTGGTCTTCGACTTTCCCTGGGTTACCGGGATATCGGTCAGATCCGATGACCAATCAGAGAACGACTATTCATGGTCGATGGACACAGCTTCTCCGGACTTCAATAAATCGTTCTGTTTGACAGGTCAGAGCGAGATACTCTGCGCGAAATTCATCAAGCCTTCGACAGTGCTGCATTTGTTGAAGCTATTGGAAATCCTCGATCGTCCGAACCTGGAGTTCTCCGACGATGGCTTGTTCTGCCTCAGCTTCGCGAGCAGCGACCTGCTCGCGTTCAGCACAGAGTATTCGCTGGCTTCACCCAACGAGTTTTACGCAGAAATTGCTGCGGGTGTAAAACTGCCGCGCCTGAAGTCTGTGCTCCAATGGAGCCACGCACTCTCTGAGCTGCACGATGACAACTTTACCTTTACCGCCTCTCCCCCAAACAAATGCAAAGAGAAGTAAGCCATGGACATTGCACTCATCCTCTCCGCTGTTATCGCTGTAATCATCATCTTGGTGGGGTTGGGCATCTACAACGACATCATTGCCCGACATAACGGGGTACAACGTGCCTGGTCGGACGTCCTGGTTTACGAACGCCAGAAGACAAAAGTTCTCGATCAGCTGCAAAAAGTGCTCGCAGATTTCATGGTTTTTGAGTCCAGCCTCCTCGAAAAAATCACCGGCCTGCGCAGCGCCATTCACGCCCTTCCTGCTGGCGCGAACGGCAACGCACTCACCAACGTTGAAACCGCGTCGAGGGAAGTAATGGGTGGTTTGCGCATCGCTTTCGAGGCCTACCCTGACCTTAAAGCATCCGAAGCAGCCAACAACATGATGCGTGAAATTGCCGAACAACAAGAAAACGTCGGCGCGGCCATCACCATCTACAACCGCAACGTCGAACTGTTCAACAACGCCATCGAAATGTTCCCAGCCTCAATCGTCAATGGCCTGTTCAACAAAAAAACTCGCGTCACACCGTTCACCGATACCGAAGCTTCGCAAGGTTTCTCCTACACCCCGAATATCTAACACCCGTAGCGCTTCAGACCATCACCCGTGAGGGTGATGGTCTGAAGCTCCCTCCTTGGCCGAACACGATATCCGTGACCAACCCATAACCTTGTGGGAGCCAGTCCACGGCAGCTCCTGCAGGTTTGGGGCGCCCGTAAATTGTGCATTCACCCCAAACCCTGTGGGAGCGGGCTTGCCCGCGAAGGCGCCAGAACGAACACCCAATTAATAACCAGGTGCTCCAGATCCGAGCATCACCCCGGTAACTGCAAATTATCCAACGCCCGATTCACCGCCAACTCCCCGAGCATGATCAACTGCGTAATGCCCACCAACGCCCGACGCTGCGAAGCCGGCACCAGACTGGCGATGTTTTGGGCAATGGTTTGGGCTGAAGCGAGCGTTTCACTGGCATCAATCAGCAGTTCTTCGTTTTTGTTGTCCGCCGTCACGGCATACATCCCGCGGGCTCTACGTGGAGGCGGCGTGGAGCCGGGCGGACAGAGGTAATGGTCGAGCGCGCGGTCGGCGGCTTCGTGGAGTTTTCTGGAATCGATGGATTCGTAGGGGGAAACCGAGTCGGTTTCGGGCGGGTTGGGTGTTGGTTTGATCATGGTGAAGCTCCTTGATGACTGGAGCTGCCACCGTTCGCGGTCAAACAAACAGGGTGGCAGCTGTACGCGGGTTGACCGACCGGACATCAAGGAATCCGGCACACCCGAAGGTGTCCCACGCACAGCCACCGCGACATGATTTCAGACAATGCCTGAACACGTGCAGAACGCTGGTGCGCCTTGATGTTGGGCGGACGGTCAAATCCGATCACTGATTCGTCAGCGACCGCACCACAATAGAACCCGTCCCCAAGGCGCACAAGCCGGCGGATTCTGGCGTAGCTGTAGGCAACGGCGCAAGGATATGTAGCCTGAGAGAGTGTCTGGAGATGTCTTTTTAAACGTTGGTGTTTATCGGAATTCTCATTGCGTCTCGGCCCCCACGACAGATCCGTCTCCTTGCTCCAACAAACGTAAGCGTCCGGCGAACACATCCCCCTGAAGCTGATTTGGAGCCATCGCCTCCATTGAACCGAAGCAGTAGTGGTTATGCGGAATCTGTTCTCTGCATAATGACCGACCGGCCATGTTTAGGGTGCTTGTTATGCCAGCCTCCGCTGATCAAATCTCCGCTGTCGTTTTATGCGCAGCTTCCATTAACGACCTGGAAGATCTGGTGGCCATCAGGATTGAGGCCATGCGCGAGAGCCTTGAACGGCTTGGACGATTTAACCCAGATCGTGCGCGCGAACGATTTGTTGCTGGGTTCGACGTTAACAGCACTCGCCGCATAGAAGTATCAGGTGATCTGGTCGGTTTTGTCGTAATCAAAGACCACCAGAGCGAGCTTTTGCTTGACCATTTGTATGTGATACCCAGTGCTCAAGGAGCAGGAATCGGCTCTGAAGTTCTTACTCAGATCTTCAGAGAGGCTGATGAGATCGGGCGTCCCATCAAGGTCGGTGCTCTCAAGGAAAGCGCTTCAAATCGTTTTTACACTCGCCATGGCTTCGTGTTCGTCGAAAGCGGCGAATTCGATAATTATTATGTTCGGGCTAACGGTAATGCCGGTGATTTGGGCGACTAGGCAGATCTTGATACGGCGCCCCGTCAGATGTTGCACCGTTAGATGGGCATCCACCTATGAACAAAGGGGACTATGAACGAAGGGGGCTGATCTATTTTCTGGAAAATAGATCTGTCCCGAATGGCACTTACTTAACAGCTAACCGATTGAGCTGAAAGCAAAAAATGAAGAAGGGCTGGCCTTGGTCTACGGTGATAGTTGCGAACACACACCAGAAAACCAAGGACACAGCCCACATGGATCGTAGACGCCAAATTCTCCAGCATCAACAGCAACGTTTTCGCCGCCATGCTTCGAATTGTGATGCCTATGCTTTTTTCAACCTGCTCACGGCTCCCGAGTTGCTGCAGCGCGTTGAGTCAGCACTGCCAGAGCATCGGGAGCGCTTGTATCCGCCAACGGAAGCTCTGTCGATGTTCCTGGCTCAAGCGATGAGCGCCGATCGCTCCTGCCAGAATGCCGTCAACGATTTCTCCATCAAGCGATCCTGTAGCGGCATGAAACCCAATAGCACTCGCACGGGCGCTTTCTGTAAGGCCAGGCAACGCTTGCCGGTAGAGATGGTTTCCATGCTGGTTCGACAGACCGGTTCGTCTATCAGTGATCAGGCGCCGCCTTCATGGCGATGGATGGGGCGACCTGTACGCCTTGTCGACGGGACAACCGTCTCGATGCCCGATACCGCTGCGAATCAGGGGGCCTATCCGCAATCTCGCGGGCAGAAAGTTGGCCTTGGTTTTCCGTTGTGTCGAGTGGTGGGCCTCGTTTGCCTCTCCAGTGGCGCCGTTTTAGATGCCGCACTTGGACGTTTCCGAGGTAAGGGCGGCGACGAACAGACGCTGCTCAGATCAATGCTCGGCACGTTGAAAACAGGCGACATCTTGTTGGGCGACGCTTACTACGCGACCTATTTTCTGCTGTGCGAGTTGCAGCGACGAGGTATCGATGGCGTGTTCGAACAATATGGCGCGCGACGGCGCAGCACGGACTTTCGTCTGGGCCAAAGTCTCGGTTCGGAAGACCACTTGATCGAATTGAAAAAGCCCGAAAGAAGGCCGCCCTGGATGAGTCAAACACATTACGAACAGGCCCCTGGAAGGCTGATAGTGCGAGAGTTGAAGACTGGCGGAAAAACGTTGGTGACCACCTTGCATTGCCCGAAGCAGACACCCAAAACAGCTCTCAAATCGCTGTACAAGGGGCGATGGCATGTCGAGTTGGACTTGCGAAATCTCAAGGCCACGCTGGGCCTTGGAAGGTTGAGCTGCAAAACCCCGGGCATGGCCGTCAAGGAGTTATGGGTCTATCTGTTGGCCTACAATCTGATCCGAATGCTCATGGCCCAATCGGCTCTCTTAGCGGACTGCTTACCTCGCGAACTGAGCTTCAAACACAGCCTTCAGCTATGGCTGGCGCTACGACAATATGGGAGTCCTGAAGACGAGGATGGTCTGGCGAACTTACTGATGCTGATAGCGCAAAGACGCGTTGGAAATCGACCTGGTCGTATCGAACCGCGAGCCATAAAACGAAGACCTCAAGCCTACCCCTTGCTGACCAAGTCACGTCGGTCAGCAAGGGCTGAGGTAAGGAAGAACGGGCATGCTAAACATGTTAAGTAAGTGCCATTCACATCACACCCCTTTTTCAGCATTAGCTTGCTCAGTCTCTGTAGCCGTCTCCTTTGGAACATCGGGAAAATCAACTTTCCCCACAGATGCCAATATAGCCTTTCGACATCTCGCCGCATATGCACTATCCGCTTTACCACTCAAATATTTCGCAACAAGAAAGAGGTCTGGGGTAAACACAAGCGCGGTAGAACTTGTAATTGCTGCCGAAACACACTTCACTGTAAATGGCTCCAACCTATCACCTACTGGTTGCAACCTATAAGGATTGCCAAACAATACTGGCTTTGCCGGTTCACTAACATCCTCCCTCTCAAGATCCTCATGTATATTCATCGCCAACTGCCGAAGCTTATCGATGTTTATCGCTTTATTGTCCTTGCCCTCAGCTTCGCCAATCAATCTGCCTTCGTCAGACTTAAAAACAGCGTCAAACTCAGATTCACCATTATCGAATTGTGACACTTCGAATCCGATTATTTTTAAAGCATCTAAAATTGCAAGCTCCAGTGGCTTACCCTTTTCGAATAAAAGATTCCTGAGTCTAGCCAAGTCTTTTATCTCATCAATCGCAGCCTCTTTTTCAGCTTGAATAGCTTCAAGCTTCCCTTCTATTTCCAGAAGCTTCTCAGACACTACCGCTTCTTTACTTAACTTATATTTTGAATCCCTTGCCCAGTCTGGCTCAGGAGTTAATTCCGCAGCGGATCGCAAGGCTTTCTCTATCGAAACAATCGCATTTATCATCCTTGATGCAAACTGCATCGCTTCTGGCGTCCAATCACCTTCATTCTCTTCGTCCTCCTCGCCGACGAAAAACGACTCAGGATAGAAGTCAATATCAGGCAGACATAACAATGCACCATTAGAATTTTTCGACCTGTAAATAGCACCCACTACTTTATTACCATGTCTAGTCAACAGACATGGTACTACTTCACCCTCAATAAAAACCTTATACGAAGAGACACTTGAGAATTCGTTCCAGTAGGAGGAGATACATTCGAAATTCTTATCCGCAAGCTTTATCTCCCTTCCCTTTGAGGTTACTGGCTTTAAGACTAACGGGATAGATTGATAATTATCATATCCTGTTACAATCCTCGTAACCTTTTGATTCCTACCGGTACCAGAGTACTCTTTCTTTCCTGTCGCGACACTTAACTGGGTTAGCTCGCTCAAATAAACCAAGACTAGTTTTCCATGTTCAATAGCCGCTTTTATTTCTCTCCGCCAATGCTCGGACTGTGCTTTCAGCTTGAATGATTGATCGTCTGACAAGCATGGCTTCCCTTCAAAGGTACTCTCACGCCTATAGAGATAATCGTTAATATCCGGCTTAAAAAGTACTATATCCCAATCTAGAAGAGACATATCTGAATCAAATTCACAGGTTTCAGTTTGGTCACTAGCTAGCGAAAACCCAATGGTTAATATCTTTTTATTTGCCATTAATATCTAGCATCCTTAAACAAAATAACGTTCCTGGGTTATTTTCAATCTACCTACCAAATCTTGGGTGGTGCAAAGTCCAATATTCCGCAGCTTTGACTGTTGAGCGGCTAGCCTTCTATTCGCTGCTTTTAGCATGCCAATGGAGCGACGACTCAATGCAACGCCGATATTGGGTATCAATCTGCTTCGGTGCCAGACGGACATATTGTTCTGCTGCCTCTCGCCGTTCGCCAGTGAGCTTTTCTAGATACTCGACTACCTGCAGCGCTGTGGGCGTGATTTCTTCATCATCGAATTTTGGGGGGAGACCGGTCCATATCACTTGATGAACGTCATGTGCTCCAGCCCATTCGGCTAGACTTGGAATCAGTCTTGGAGAAGGCTGACCGGCAGACCAGCTACAGACGTGCTTTTCCACATTTTTTTCCCCTCGAATACCTTCACGAAAGGCTAAAGCCCCAACGGCAGAGGAGAGATCTGATGACTCCACTAGTGCCCACAGAGAGGAAACAGGTTGTGCGGATTCAGTTAAAACGAGTGTAATTCGCCCATCTTTCGATTGCCTGGCGAACTCTACCGGTATCAGTGGGCCATCCACATTCCATCCCCCTCGAATCGGAAAATCCCTTAGATCCCAAATTAAGGAGCCCCATCCAAGACAAGCAATGCGAGTCAATATGCCTCCGTTCAGCTCTGGATGTTGATTGACCAATATTCGTGACCGTGAGACGCAATGAAGCTGGCGACCAACGGAATCGCACCAATTAATGCTCCTGACTTAATAGACCCTGAATCACCGAATGTCCAACTGCCACTATAGGGAACTCCAAATATTTTTTGCTTGTCCTTTCTCTTTCGATACGGATTCACTCGAACCTACATAACATCTACAAATTTCCTTCATACGTACAAATCACGGCCTAACCAACCTAGGCATCTCCACCCCCTCCCCCAACCTCTCCACCCCCAACCTCACCCTCTCCCCCCCCTGCTCAATCACCACCCCATCCCCCTCCACCGCCACCAACTTCACCCCCGGACTCACCCGCTCCCCCTGCAAGAAACTCCTCGGCGGCCCGTCATTCAGGCTGAGTATCGCCACCGCCCCGCGACTCCCCGCCATCACGCCGCTGACCTTGATCTCCACCGGCGCCGTGCGGTTAGAAAACCACTGCAACGCGGGGTTATCGCTGCGCGCCGCAAGCAGTTGCGGCGTAGCCGCCGGGGTGTGGGATTCGGCGGTGGTCAGGAGCAGGGATGACCAGATGGCGATACCGACCAGGGCGGCCAGCAGTGCGGCGGCCTGGGTGAGTTGGGGGGGTGAAAAGCGTGCGGTGAATCTCATGGGCTGAATCTCCTTTTAGTCCCGGTGACCAGACTACGCGGCAATTCTCACGGTTTTATTTCACACGCCTTACATGTTGGCCGTGCAGGATGGTTTTTTGGGACGGGGCTGGACGCAAGGGAGTGCGCTTTCGATGAACCGGTGCAGGCAGCAGGGTTTTACGCTGATCGAGTTGATGGTGGTGCTGGTGATCATCGGCATCGCCAGTGCGGCGATCAGTCTGAGTATCAAGCCCGATCCGTTGCAGTTGCTGCGCAAGGACGCCGAGCGCGTGGCGCAGTTGCTGCAGATTGCTCAGGCTGAGGCCCGCGCCGATGGCCGGCCGATTGCGTGGTTGAGCGATGGCAAGGGGTTTCGGTTCAGTCGGCGCAGTGACAGTGGCAAGGGTTTTGATCATTTCGATCGGGACCCGCAGTTGCGGCCGCGTCCCTGGCAGAGTCCGAAGCTTGCGGTGCGGGTGGAGCCGAAGCAGAAGGTGGTGCTGAACGCGGAGTGGATCAATCCGCCGCTGCAGTTGACGCTGTCTGACGGGCTCAATCGGTTGAGTGTGCTGCGCGATGCTTCGGGCCGGATTAGCGTGCAATGAACAGACAACAAGGTTTTACGCTGATCGAGGTGATGGTCGCGATTCTGTTGATGGCGGTGGTCAGTCTGATTGCCTGGAAGGGGCTGGACAGCGTCACCCGCGCCGCCAAGCATTTGCAGGCCAGTGGTGAGCAGAGTGACAGCCTGTTGCGGGCGTTGAATCAGATGCAACGGGATGTGGAGATGCGCGCGGGGATCGAGCTGACGGAGCCGAAGAAGGTCGGCACCGAGGATGAACCGGCGACGGCCCCGCCTGCCGTTACGGTGCGCAGCAGTGACAGCAAGGGGTTTCGGCTGGACATCATCCGGAGCGCGGCGGATCAGCCGGGGGCGTTGCAGCGGGTGCGCTGGTGGCTCAAGGGGGACACGTTGTATCGCGCGGTGGCGCCGGCGCGCAGTCGCTATCCGTTGCCGGCGCCGACGGCTGGCGTGGCGGTGTTGGGTGAGGTGAGTGATTTGCAGGTGCGGGTTTGGGAGGTGGATAAGGGGTGGCGGCAGTTGAGCGGGAATCGGCGGGAGGATCCGTTGGGGTTGGAGGTACGGTTGACCCGGCAAACACCGCAAGGGCCGGAGAAGTACCGGCAGGTGATGGGGCCCTTGCAGTGATCAGCTGAGGACGACTACGCCGCCCGGTAGCTCGGTGCATTTGACGCCGTAGGCATCGCGGATCAATGCGCCTACGCCGGCCAGTTGGTCGAGGGAGAAACGTGCTTGTACGCGGCGCTGGCCGAGTTCGCGGTTGAGCAGCAGCAACATCCCCGGGCGGTAACGGTTGATCTCGTCGATCATCTGGCTGAGGGTCGCGCCGTTGAACACCAGCACCTGCTGACGCCAGTTCATCACCGCCGCCGTGTCGACGCTTTGTACGGTGCCGACTTGTTTTGCGTCATAGGTCAGTTGCTGGCCTGGTTCCAGGCGCAGGCTGCGGCCTTCGACTTCCACATCCACCGCACCATCGAGGCAGGTCACGCACACCTGTTGATCGAGGTTGCGCAGGTTGAACCGCGCCCTGCTCGCCCGCAGCCAACCGCCACCGGCCTGCATCGCCATCGGCAGTCGCGCGGTCTGCACTTCGACTTCGCCGCTGACCAGTTCAAAGCCTTGCACGCCCTCATCCACCGAACGCTGGTTGATGCGGGTCTGGGTGTTCAGTTCCAGGCTCAGGCCATCGGCCGGTTCGACGCGACGTTGCTGGCCGACTTCGGTGATGTAATCGGCGCCGAGCCCGGAGAACCCGCCCGGTATCGTGCCGCGCACCAACAGAAACGCCGCTGACGCCGCAATCGCGCCGCCGAGAAAGGCCCGGCGTCCAAACCGTCGTGGTGCCCGCAATTCTTCCGCTGCCGGTTGCAGCAGGTGCCACAACGCCTTGCACTCTTCGAAGGCGCGGGCGTGTTCGGGGCTTTGCGCGCACCACTGGCGCAGCGCCCGGGCGTCGGCGACCGTGGCGCGGCCGGAAGTCAGCAGAATCAGCCAGTCGCGGGCTTCGCTTTGCAGACGCTCGGCAGGCGCGGGCTCGGCAGGTGTCAGACGGAAGATGTTCAAACGCGCAGGTACTCGACGGGTTGATCGGGAGCTTCATTCACTAGACGGTTTTCCGGCCCCGCGACCGAACCGCTGAAACACTTTTCTTTCCAGTTTGGCCGCGCAGTGTCCGAGGGCAGCCTTGATTTCCTTCTCGACCATGCGCGTGGAGATGCCGAAACGCTGGGAGATTTCCAGGTGCGGCGCTTCTTCCAGGCGTGCGGCGATGAAGATTCGACGGCGCCGGGCCGGCAGTTCGTAGAGGGCGCTGAGCAGGGACTGGATTTCCTTTTGGCCGCCGACCACGCGCATCGGGTCGAGCGCTTCGTCGCTGACTTGCAGCAGTTCTTCGACTTCGCTGCCGGTGAGCAGCCGCGCATCGGCCTGGCGGCGGTCGGCGGCGATGTTCAGGGCCATGCGATAGAGGTAGGCGTTGGGCCGCAGCAGGTTCGGCGGCGCTTCCATGCGGTCGACCCGCAGGTAGGTTTCGTGCAGCACGTCGTTGGCCAGGTCCTCCGAGCCGAGACGGCGTCGCAGGCGCACCCGAAAGTCCTCGTAGGACGTCAGGAACAGCTGGACCATCGAACTTTGTCCGGCGTCTTTCATCCCCCGGAAACTCCTTCCCATTGTGTGCATTCCATGCGCTTTCCTGACGATTCGGGTAACAACAGCAACGTGACTGGCTGGCGCAATGCGCCGGGTGTGGGCCGGTCGATCTTGAGCGTGTGAAAACTGTCTACCAGCGCGGCATCGCGCCGAACATCGCCGGTGGTGGTGACCAACCGGTTGTGCTGCACCACGCCGTCGCGGCCGATCCACAATTGCAACACCGCGCGAAAACTGCCGGGCCGGGTCAGCGGCGAACGGCACAGGTTGCGTTCAATCGCGGCCTGCACCGCCGTGGCGTAACTGCGGTTGACGGCTGCGCTGGCGGGGGTCGGTTTCTCCGCCGGCATTGGTACGTCCTCGACTTGCGCCACTTGCAAGGTGAACGCGTCGTCGCGGCTGTACTTGGCCATCAACCCACTGCCGCCGAGCATCCGGCGCAACGCTTCGGCGGCGGTGAATTCGCCCTCCACTGCCAACGAGCGACGACCGCGACTCAACTGGCTGTCGACCAGCACCGCCATGCCGGTGGCGCGGCTGAACTGTTCGAGGGCGCGGGCCAGCTCCTGGGCCGGGATGTGCAGCGTCATGCGCATCGTCGCCGGCATCGGGTCGGCGCTGGCGCGGCTCAGAAACAAGCCAAGCAGCAGCCCCAGACAGAGCTGGCGCACGAGCGCTGAGCGCGCAAATTCGTCCCTGGCACGGCCTCGCTGCACGACTGATGCACCCCTGAAAACCGTCATCCTGAGGGCTGTTTATGAATCTGGTGTGACGGCCACTGCAAAAAAACCATCACGGGATCGGCGCCGCCGTTGCACTAGACTCTTGTGCTAGAGCGGCCCCTTCGGGCCGGCCAGGAGGCAGGCATGAAATCAGTCTGGAAAGTCGCCCTCGGCGGGATGTGGCTGGCGGTGTTGGGCGGTGCATACGCGGAGGAGCCGCTGGGCTGCGTTGAAGTGACGGTGGGAGGTTACAAGGCGCCGAATTACGACTGTCTGAGCCAGCAGATGGGCAACAACCCCGACGGCGCGGCGGCTGCGCAGAAGAATCAGGAAGCGATGAATGTGCCGGTCAACAAGCGGCCGCCGAATCAGGTGGGGCTGGCGACGCCGGCGGCCACGGCTACGCGGATGGGCAACACGTTTGGCACGTCGGTGAAACCACAGCGGCCACCGAACTAACTGATCGTTCCCACGCTCTGCATGGGAACGATCAAGATCCAAAGATCAGTCACTGGGAATCTGGCGGAAGCTCACCGCCAATCGGTTCCAGCTGTTGATGGTGCTGACGGCCATGGTCAGGTCCACCAGTTCGCCTTCGTTGAACTGCGTCCGCGCCTGCTCATAGACGTCGTCCGGCACATGACTTTCCGCCAGCAGCGTCACCGCCTCGGTCCACGCCAGTGCGGCCCGCTCACGCAGGCTGAAGAAGCTGCTGTCGCGCCAGACCGCGATGGCATAAAGGCGCCGATCCTTCTCTCCCGTCCGCCGCGCCTCCACCGAGTGCATGTCGGTGCAGAACGCGCAGCCGTTGAGTTGCGAGGCGCGGATCTTGATCAGGTGCAACAGCGGCGGTTCGATGCTCAGGTTGCTGGTCAGCGCTTCCAGGCCAATCATCGCTTTCATGGCTTTGGGTGAAGCGCTGTAGTAATCCAGACGCGGGGACATGGGCGGGCCTCGGGCAGCAGAAGAGTGATTTCACGGTAGGCGCTGGTTGGGCAACGTTACAGCCCCAATTCCACGAAAAAATGGCAGACCATTTCCCCGAGCCAAGCCCGCTCCCACAAGGGCAAGTGACCAATTCTAGATTTTTGCTCTACGCAACTACTGCCCCGTAAACAAACGGGAGTAATCTGGCCGGCACACTCAATCGCCCGGAGCGCCCCGTCGGTATGGAACTGCATGTCGTGATCAATGGCCGCAAGGATCTGGCCGGTCAGTTGTACCAGCAACTGCGCGGCGCCATTGAGTCCGGGCGTCTGGCCGCTGGCACCCAGTTGCCGCCCAGCCGTTTGCTCGCCGAGCAACTGGGGATCTCGCGCAAGACCATTTCCGACACCTACGCGCAATTGACCTATGAGAACTTCCTCACCGGCGTGATCGGCAAAGGCACTTACGTCAACGCGCGCCCGGCGACCATCGAGCGCAAGCAAAACCACAGTGACCTGGCGAGCGCCGAGGTGATCGAGAGCTGGCGCAATCTGCCGGTGTTCCTGCGTCATCCGACGCTTGAAGGCTCGCTGCGCTACGACTTCATCGGCGGCGCCACCAGCAAAGGCCAGTTTCCCCAGGATGACTGGCGCCGCTGCGTCGCTCATGCGCTGCGGCAGATGGCCAATGCCAAAGGTTTCTACAGCGTGCCGGAGGGCCTGCCGGCGCTGCGCAATGCGATTGCCCGGCACATCGCGTTTTCCCGTGGCGTGAACTGCCAGGACGAGGACATCGTGGTGTGCAACGGCGCGCAGCAGGCGCTGGACCTGATCACCCGCGTATTGATCCGCCCCGGCAGTCTGGTGGCGATGGAAGATCCCGGCTACCCGCCGGCGCGGCTGCTGTTCGGCACTCATGGGGCGACGGTGGTCGGCGTGCCGGTGGATGCCGAGGGCATTCAGGTCGAGCGGATTCCCGAGGGCACGCGGCTGATCTACGTGACGCCGTCGCACCAGTTTCCGCTGGGCATGCCGATGAGTCAGGCGCGGCGCGAAGCCCTGCTCGAACGGGCTTATGAACTCGGCGCGATCATCATCGAGGACGACTATGACAGCGAATTCCGCTACGAGGGCCGGCCAACCGATTCGCTGCACAACCTCGACCAGCGCGGCATCGTCGCCTACGTCGGCACCTTCTCGAAAACCCTGCTGCCGGAGCTGCGCCTCGGCTACGCGATCCTGCCACCGGCGATTCTCGAAGCGGTGATCCGCGCCAAGCAGCTCACCGACCTGCACGCCTCCACCCTGCCGCAATGGGCGCTGGCCAAGTTCATCGCCGAAGGCTGTCTGCTCAAGCACATTCGCCGCTGCCACACCATTTACGCCCAGCGCCGCGAGCGGATCCTGGCGCGCATGGCCACCGACCTGTCGCCATGGCTGCAAGCCGTGCCGCCCAGCGCGGGGTTTCACATGGCGGTGTTCTGCAAAGTGCCGATCGACTTGCCGCTGGTGATCGAACTGGCGAAAAAGGTCGAAGTCGGTCTGTACGCCATCGATGGCTTCTATTACCAGCAGCCTGCACGAAGCGGCATGTATTTCGGTTTCGGCGCCATCGAGACGCTGGACATCGACATTGCCCTCGACCGTCTGCGCGACATTCTGCAACAGGTCGTTGGGTAGATTGGCCTAAACGATTAACCGCCGATTGGTTATTGGTGATCCGGGGGTGCAGGCCTATCCTGCACGAGCGTTATCCCTCAATGAGCAGGATTCGTCCGGCCTGATTCAGGAGTGTGAGCAATGTCCAACGAAGTGATCAACACCGTACAGGTGCAGGCTGCCGCCGGCCGATCGGAGGAGCTGGGCAGGCAGTTGCAAAAGATCGTCGAAACCCTGCGCGAAACGCCGGGCTGCGATTCCTACATGGTCGACCGTTGCCCCGAGGACAGCCACCGCTGGACCGTCAGCGCCCGCTGGCAGTCGGAAGCGGCGATGCAGGCGCATTTCAATCGCCCGGAAGCCCAGGGTTTCATCGACCTGATCGACAGCCGGCTGGCCAATAGCGTGGATTTCAACAGTTTTCCGATCGTTTGACTGACTGACGCCATCGCTGGCAAGCCAGGCTCCCACAGGTCCTGTTTTCGTTCATATGATTTGTGACCGACACAAAACCTTTTAGGAGCCTGGCTTGCAAGCGATGGCGTATTTGGAAGCGCTGAAACATCGAGGATTGGTCACCCGATCTTCCCGAATATTGGCGGTGTGAATGGCCCAAAGCGCGGACTACTGTGAAGACCGACTCCCCCACTTCACAGGTAACCCGCCATGAAACGCCTGCACATTTTCGCAGCCTCTCTCGCCCTGTCTGTTTCTGCCGCCGCCATGGCCCACGACACGTCCGAGAAGGTCTCGGTCCTGCAAGACCAGATGTTGAAAAACGTCCCCGGCAAAAAAGCCCTGATGATCGAAGTTGACTACAAGCCCGGCCAGTCCTCTATCGCCCACAAACACGACGGCACCGCGATGGCGTACGTGCTTGAAGGCGAGATCGTGTCACAGGTCAAGGGCGAGCAACCGGTCACCTACAAGAAGGGCCAGTATTGGTACGAACCGGCCGGTTCAGAACATTTGGTGTCGAAAAACGCCAGCAAGAGCAAGCCAGCCAAGTTGCTGGTGTTCATGGTGCTGTCGCCCGACGAGCAAGTATTGATCCCATTGAAAAACTGATGGCTGTTTAACCAGCCATAAATGAAAGGCGCAAAACATTGATTGGCGCCTTTTTTATTTCTCGCGGCAATTAATCCAAAATGCTTACAGCCAATAAAACTATTACATGACAGTCATTCAGCAAATTGTCAGGTTGTTTTCAGTTGGGCGGGAGTAGTCTGAGGCGGCTGTCGCCGGTTCTATTTAATCAACCCCGACATGCCTGACTTTCCGACTGAAGTTGCTTCACGGGAGACTCACCATGAAACTTGCATTTGCCAGTAGTTTGGCGATATCGGTTTTAGCCTTGTCAGCCTGTTCTGTTCCCACCGCTCCGAAAGCGGTTTCCTCCCTCGATACGCTGTTCACCCAACCGGTGGGACGCAGCAGCGCCACCCAGGTCAAAAGCGGTCCCGGTGTCTCGCTGGGTGTCATCTACAGCCCAAGCACCCAGGCCAATCGTGACTATTTGCGCAACTACCAGACCAACGCCGGCACCGGTTTCGGCCAGAGTTTGCTGGTGCGGCCGATCCACGACGCTTACGTCGCCACCTCGAAACCGGACATGGCGGTGGATTGGGTCAAAGCCTCGCTGCAACGCCAGTTCGGCTCGGTCACGGTGTACCCGGACATGCAAAGCCTGCGTGCGGCCAACCCGGATGTCGTGGCGATCGTCGACACTCACAGCCAGTTGATTACTTCGCGCAGTTCGGACGTCAGAGCGGATGTCAGTGCGGATTTTTATGACGGGAAGTTCAACTACATCGGGACGGCCAAAGGAACGGACGCCAGAAGTTTGAGTCCGCTATGGGCGGATTACAAACGCTCGGAAGATATCGTCGCGGATATTAATGAACAGCAGAATGTACAAGTTCGGGCGTTGCAGAAGTTTGACCAGTCGCTCAGTAATTTGCTGACCAGGTCGGCAGGTAATGTGTCGACGCTCGAGATTAAACAAGGTCTTAGTGTGCGGTGATCGTTAGACCGCCGCCCTCACCCTAACCCCCTTGGGGGCGGTTCGACGTTTCGGGAGGGCTGGGATGAGGGGGTTCGGTCTTAGCAGCAACACATAAATACCGCCGAACACAGGCATGAAAAAGCCCCGCCTCTTTCGAGAGCGGGGCTTTTTCATTCAACGGCTACTCAAGCAAGCTCAAGCTCCGCAGTTGCCGCAGCAGGCACAACCGCCTGACCGCTCAGCGCCACGTCGTTCAGCTCACGGTTGGCCACCGCGTACATGGCGTAGTCGGTGCCGCTGGCGGCACGGATTTCCACCAGCATGGCGCGCCAGCGTTCGATCATGGCGTCGTTCTGCTTCATCCACAGCGCCAGACGGGTTTCCACGTCCGAATCACCGCCGCCCGCTTGCAGAACGGCGATGGTGATCGCGCGTTGCTGCCAGTCGACGTCGTCGCGGAACGCTTCACGGGCCAGGGCCTGCCAGTTGTTTTCAACCGGCAAGGCGCTGATCTGCGAAATGTACCAGGTGATGTCCAGCGCGCTGCCCACGGCGAAGTACGCCTTGGCCACTTCGGCTGGATCCTGACCGGTCACGTCGGCCGCTTCGATGATCGGCAGCAGCGTGTAGAGGTGGGTAGTCCCCGCCACCATACGCGCCAGCAGTTCCGGCACACCGGCGGCGACGTACGCCTGATAACGCTCTTGCCAGTTTTCGCGGATTTCGCCGCTCAGCAGCTCGTCCAGCTTCAGGCCCAGCTCTTTCAGGTGCGGACCGAAATGCGCGACGTCACGGGCAGCGTTCTGCTCGTTGCGGCGGGCACGCAGGAACCAGCGCGTAGCGCGACGGCCCAGACGCATCAGTTCGTCCATCAGCTCCAGTTGCACGTCAGCGGAGACCTGGTAGTCCAGTGCTTCGATCTGACGGAACCAGTGCGGGAGGTGGAAGATGTCGCGCACGATCACGTAAGCGCCCGCCACGTTCGCCGGGGTCATGCCGGTGGACTCTTTGAGCCTTTGAACGAAGGTGATGCCCATGTGGTTGACCAGATCGTTGGCGATCTGGGTGCTGACGATCTCGCGCTTGAGGCGGTGACGACGCATGGCTTCGGAGAACTTGCTGACCAGAGTCGGCGGGAACGCCGTTTCCATGTCGCGGGTCAGGTAGTCGTCGTCCGGCACCAGGGAGCCCAGCAACTGCTCCTTGAGGTCGATCTTGCTGTACGAGATCAGCACCGACAGTTCCGGACGGGTCAGGCCATGGCCTTCGGCAACACGTTCGGCCAGTTGCTCTTCGGTCGGCAGGAACTCGATGGCACGATCCAGCTTGCCACGGCCTTCCAGGTCGCCCATCAGACGCTTGTACTCGGCGATGCGCGCATAAGCGCGGCGTGCCGCCAGGGACAGGGCCTGAGTCTGCTTGTAGTTGTTGCCCAGCACCAGACCACCGACTTCGTCGGTCATGCTCGCCAGCAACTGGTTGCGTTGCTTGTCGGTCATGTCGCCAGCCTGAACCACTTCGTTCAGCAGGATCTTGATGTTCACTTCGTGGTCGGAGCAGTCCACGCCACCGGCGTTGTCGATGAAGTCGGTGTTGGAACCGCCGCCATTGAGACCGAATTCCACACGACCCAGTTGAGTCATGCCGAGGTTACCGCCCTCGCCCACCACTTTGCAGCGCAGTTCGTTGCCGTTCACGCGCAGTGCATCGTTGGCCTTGTCGCCGACATCGGCGTGGCTTTCGGTGCTGGCCTTGACGTAAGTACCGATACCGCCGTTCCACAGCAGATCCACCGGCGCCTTGAGCAAGGCGTTCAGCAGTTCGGTCGGGGTCAGCTTGTCGGCCTGGATGTCGAAGCGCTCTTTCATCTGTGGCGAGATGGCGATGCTCTTCGCGCTGCGCGAGAAGATGCCGCCGCCTTCGGACATGATGCTGGTGTCGTAGTCGGACCAGGCCGAACGCGGCAGGTCGAACATGCGCTGACGCTCGGCGAAGCTGGTGGCCGGGTTCGGGTTCGGGTCGATGAAGATGTGCATGTGGTTGAACGCGGCAACCAGTTGCAGCTTGTCGGACATCAACAGGCCGTTACCGAATACGTCACCGGCCATGTCGCCCACGCCGACCACAGTGATGCTGTCTTCCTGGACATTGATGCCGCGCTCGCGGAAGTGGCGCTGTACGCCAACCCACGCGCCCTTGGCGGTGATGCCCATTTTCTTGTGGTCGTAACCGGCCGAACCACCGGACGCGAACGCATCACCCAGCCAGAAGCCGTAGTCGATGGCGATGCCGTTGGCGATGTCGGAGAAGGTTGCAGTGCCCTTGTCCGCCGCGACCACCAGGTACGGGTCATCGTCGTCATGACGCACGACGTTGGCCGGCGGTACCAGTTTGCCGTCCTTCAGGTTGTCGGTGATGTCCAGCAGGCCCGAGATGAAGATGCGGTAGCAGGCGATGCCCTCGGCCGCGATTTCGTCACGGCTGCCGCCCAGTGGCAGGCGACGCGGCAGGAAACCGCCCTTCGCACCCACCGGCACGATGACCGAGTTCTTCACTTGCTGGGCTTTTACCAGGCCGAGGACTTCGGTACGGAAGTCTTCTTCACGGTCGGACCAGCGCAGGCCACCACGAGCGACGTTGCCGAAGCGCAGGTGTACGCCTTCGACGCGTGGCGAGTAAACGAAGATTTCGAACTTCGGCACTGGCTTGGGCAGCTCAGGGATCAAGTGCGGATTGAACTTGAAGCTGAAGTACGACTTGTTCTGGCCGTTGGCGTCGGTCTGGTAGAAGTTGGTACGCAGAGTTGCCTTGATCAGGTCCAGGTAACGACGCAGGATGCGGTCTTCGTTGAGGACTTGAACGTCGTCCAGCGCGGTCAGGATCGCCTGTTCCAGACGCTGTTGCTTGTCGTCCAGATCATCGCTGCCCAGCTTGCGGGCCAGGTAGAAACGGGTCTTGAACAACCGGGTCAGTTCACGAGCGATGTCGGTGTGGTTGTTCAGGGTGCTGGCGATGTAGCCGAGGTCGAAGCCCAGGCGGATCTGCTTCAGGTAGCGGGCGTAGGCACGCAGCAGCGCGACGTCGCGCCATGGCAGGCCGGCGGTCAGCACCAGACGGTTGAACGCATCGTTCTCGGCATCGCCACGGACGATGTGGACGAACGCGTCCTGCAGGGTGTCGTTGAGTTGCTGGATGTCCAGGTCCAGGCCTTCGGCGGCGGTGAACGCGAAGTCGTGGATCCAGAACTCGCGGCCGTTGGTGTGACGCAGACGGTACGGGAACTCACCCAGCACGCGCAGGCCGAGGTTTTCCAGGATCGGCAGCACGTCGGACAGGGCCAGCGGGGTATCGGCGTGATACAGCTTGCAGTGCAGCTCGCGCTGGCCAGAGACCTGACCCAGCGGCTGATAGAAGCTCATGGCCAGCGGCTTCTTCTCGCTCAGGTTGAGCAGGTGCTGCATGTCGACCACGGCCGAATGCGCGGCGAAACGCTCGCGGTAGCCGGCCGGGAAGCCTTTCGGGAAATCAGCCAGCACGTTGGTGCCGTTGGCTTCGCCGAAGGTCTCGACGGTCAGTGCGGCGTAGTCGTCCTGCCAGCTGCGGCAGGCCTGGATCACTTCGTTTTCCAGTTGCAGCGGGTCGATGTCGATGCGGTTTTTCGGGTCGACGCGCAGGATCAGTTGCACGCGGGCCAGCACGGACTCGGAGAAGAAGGTCCAGAATTCGCAGTCGGAGGCTTTCAGGCGCTCCATCAGCACTTGCTGGATCTTCTGGCGAACTTCGGTGGAGTAGATGTCGCGTGGCACGTAGGCCAGGCAGTAGCAGAAACGACCGTACGGGTCTTTGCGCAGGAACACGCGGATCTTGTTGCGTTCCTGGATCTGCACGATCGACATCACGGTGTTGAACAGTTCGTCGACCGGGGTCTGGAACAGATCGTCACGCGGCAGCACTTCCAGCACCTGTGCCAGTTCCTTGCCCAGGTGAGCCTTGGCCTGGAAGCCGGAACGGCGCTCGATTTCCTCGACCTTGCGGCGGATGAACGGGATGACCCGCACGCTTTCGCCATACACCGACGAGGTGTACAGGCCCATGAAGCGGTGTTCCTTGATCACTTTGCCGTCGGCGTCGAGTTCGCGGATCGACACGTAGTCCGGGTAGGCCGGACGGTGCACGCGGCTCGGGTGCGCGGCTTTGGCGAACGACAACAGGGTCGGTTCGCGCAGATAGGCAACGGCGTAGTCTTCGATGCGCAGCTCGTCATAGGTCATGCCGGTGCGCAGCAATTTGGTCAGGCCAAGGAAAGAATCCTGGTCGTACTTGATGTGGCCGCCATCGGGCTCATCGGTCACCGTGAATTCTTCGTAGCCGAGGAAGGTGAAGTGGTTGCCCACCAGCCATTCCAGGAAGCTCTTGATTTCGTTCTTCTCGTCGGCATCGACGGCGAATGCGCTGTTGTCGAGCTTGGTGAGGATTTCCTGCACCTTGGCCTTCATCGGCTCGAAATCGGCGACCGCGACGCGGACTTCATCCAGAACCTGTTCCAGTTCCTTGCTCAGCACATTCAATTCGGCCGCATTGGCGCAGCGGTCGATTTCCAGGTACATCAGCGACTCGTGCAGCACGCCTTCGTCGGTGGTGCCTTTTGGCAGGATTTCCAGCAGCTCGCCCTTGCTGCCACGACGCACGCTGAGCACGGTGGTCTGCAGGGTGTGGATGCTGTAGCCGCGACGGTTCAGCTCGGTACGCACCGAGTCCACCAGGAACGGCAGGTCATGGTGCAGCACTTCGACCGCGGTGTGGGTCGACTGCCAGCCGTGACGTTCGTAATCGGGGTTGTAGACGCGCACTTGCGGTTGCGCGTGATCGAAGCGCTCAAGCAGGCGCCACGCAGAAAGAGTACAGCCAGCGAGGTCGGAGAGGCGACGTTGGGTCAGCTCGTCCAGGGAAATGATGCCGAAGAATTGTTCAGCGAACAGCGCCACTTGTGGCAGTGCCTGTTCACTGATGTGCTGCGCCAGTGCCGCTTGCAGTTGGTGCTGGAAGTCGGCTTTGCTGGCTGCGGTGAAGAACGCCATCTGTGGTACTCCGCTTGGGCTTGTTATTGATGGAAAGCGTCGCGTACAAAACCCCTTTCGGGGCGTTCCGTCGTCCTGTTCCTGATTCTCGGGCAGAGGAAACAGGGTGACAGGTGGGTGAAGCTGGACGAGACACTCAGGTCACATTCACCTTCCATGAATGGGCATCTGCAAAAACGACTGCCGGGCGCCGCTCGCGGGGCCATGGCAATGCCTTTACGGGTGCTCATCCGTTGCGCAGCTTAATGGGTGCGACAATGTGTCTGCTTGCGGTGCTGCGACATATTCGGTCATTGGCACGTAAACAAAGGCCGGGGCATGGCACAACACTAGCAGTGGATCAGCGATCTGGCCGGTTTGCAGCCCGATATTTACGCCATCCGTACCGGATGTGACTGCCTGAGCAGGGAACGTTCACACGCGCTCGGCTCAGTACTTTTCCATGCTGGCTGGACCTGCTCGACAACCGGACTACCTGTAAGTAAAACAACAAGTTACAAGCCCTTCTTTTTTCTTACAAACTGTAAAGAAACCACTCACAGAAAACTCGGAACGAATTCTTACAACCTGGTTTGTTTGAATGATCCGGCGATGATATCAATGCAAGAACATTTTTCGCCCGAAGGATCGGGCTTAAAAAAGCACAAGGAACTTGCACATGTCACAACTGGAACTTCCCGGAATAATCACCTACGGCGACGGCTCGTGGGAGATCATCAATCTTAACCCAAACAAAATCCGCGGCGACATTCGTAAAAATTACCCTTTGGGTAACCCAATGCATGGTTTCACACTCGCCATTCAAAACGATTACGAAGCCCGCAAACAAAGCCTTGAACCCAACTTGCAATCAGAACTAAACCTTATCGAAAGCCAACAGCCGCCCCTGAATAACTTCACGCCGGAGCAATGGCTGTCTCGCGCCACCGACATCGTCAACGAACTACTCTTCCGGAAAAACACCGAACTTCAACATCAGTTGAGAAATGTTAAAAATGCAAAACAACATGCGAAGTTACAAGCCACCTACAACGCCATGATCCTTAACGACCAGATCGCAAGCCTTCAATCCCGGCAAACAAGGTTATACGCCGAAAGAGCCCGCCGGCAGGCCGAAGCGCTGGCCTTGCAACAGGCTGCCGAAGCGGCACGCCGGGCAGAAGAGGCACGCAGGCAAGCGCAGGAGCAAGCGCGCTTGGCCGCCCTTGCCGAGGCACAACGAATTGCCAAGGAAAAAGCGAGGCTCGCGGCTGCCGAGGAGGCTCGGCAGATCGATGAGTACAAACGTGCCGTGGCGTTCGTTGCCGACGCGAACAAGTACATTCTGGAGAAATACGGCGCGAACCTGCATCAGGTCGTGATGGATCTTCAAAAGGACATTTCCGGCAAGAAAATCCGAAGCTACAGCGAAGCCATGCAGACCTTCGAGCAAGTGCGGACCAACCCGAATGCAAGGCTCAGCCCGCAGGATACCCGTGCAGTGGTGGACGCGCTGAATGCACTCGATAAAGCGACCTACATGGACAACGTCAACCGACTGGCCAAGGGGTTTGGCGTGACCGGCAAAGTCGTGCAGGCACACTCGGTGATCGAGAAGACGGTCATTGGGTTCCGGGACGGTAATTGGAAACCCTTGATGCTGGAGCTGGAAAGTATTGCTGCCGGAGCAGGAGCAGGTGCACTGCTGGCCCTTGCTTTACCACCGCTACTTTCCCTGTCTTGGGTTCCTCCCGCGGCGGTGGTAGTTGTTACCGGAATCGCAGTGGCTGCCGCAGCGATCTTTCTGGACGCCAAAGCCGTGGAAACAATAAACCGCTCCGTGCTTAACGCAATTACGAAAAACGATATCTAACCAGTTACCAAATGCAAACCGGCTCAACAGCAAATAAGCCGGTTTGCACGCTCACGACGGACACAACAATGCAAAAAAAAGAAAAGTCTGAATTATCCAACGCTTTCGTTTTAACGGTCGCCGCCCCAATCCTGCTCATCAACCTGATAGTTCCGATTATGGGTGAGCAACAACACGCCCTCCTCGAAAGTTTACTCAGCGGCTACTTAATCGAAAACATCGGCTTCTGGTCTTCGAGATTCCCGCTAAGCTCAAAAATAACCACAAACTATATTGCTATATTCGGACCAGTATTTGGAGCTGTACTTTTCCTGAAAAGTTACAAAAACGCCTTCAAATCAATCGAAAGATTTGACCAAACACCGTTATACAAATATCTGTTCATGACCTTGACAACGATATTGATCTGTTCCCTTTTCGTATACGAAGCCTATTTCAATTCCACAGACCTAATAACTCAGGGCCCCAAGCTCAGAATCATGGGACTCAACTTTCTTTTTTATTCGATGTTCTCCTTTGCAGTTATTTTTTTAATATTGCTTCTACCTGCGCTCGTGATTCACCTCCTGATTTATGCCCCTTATCGATTGATCAAGCTTTTAAAGCGTAAACAGCACCCATAAACAGGTTGACCTCCAGTACGCGAACATCAGAGCAGCGGAAATGGACACAAACTGGCAAAATCACCTTTTTTTGCGTGGCACCCGTCGCGCCCGCCAAGCCAGGAACTCACCCATGCAAATGACCACCGCCCTACTCATCGTCAACCCGTGCGATGACGAAGAAGACAACATGGCCATGCTCTGCTGCCACAGCGACAAGGGCGACATGTTCCTGATGAGCCGCTACCCGGACGAGGACGAGCTGGAGATCACGCTGGATGGCGAGCCGTCGACCCTCGATGGCGTCAAGGTCACCCTGAGCAAGACCCTGCTGAAGATCGAAATCGCCGCGGCGGATGCCGATGCGTTGAACGGGGATGATGTGCTGGAAATCACCTTCAATCCGGACATGGTGGATCTGGCTGAAGTCGAGGAAACCCTGAAGAACATTCTTGATGGTACTGGCACCTACATCAGCCAGATTTGATGGCGTCTGGGCCGGCCCTTTCGCGAGTGAAAGGGCCCGAGAGCACATCACACCTCCCCCCTCCCTACAAAATTCCAACAATCGCCCCGGTCATTTCCCGCACTTTGCGCAAAATGCCGTTAGTCGCCACCCCCTGCGATGGATTAAAGTAACGCCCCCAGCCCCGGCGTTATCCGAACGCCTGTGGCCACCCTTTCCAGGAACAGTCATCGATGGAACATCGTGAAGCGCTGCTGGCGCTGCGAACCTTTCTTTCAACGCAGATTCTCGGCCAGGAAAAACTCATCGAGCGCTTGCTCATCGCCCTGCTCGCCGACGGCCACATGCTGGTCGAGGGGGCTCCGGGTCTGGCCAAGACCAAAGCGATCAAAGAGCTCGCCGAGGGCATCGAAGCCCAGTTCCATCGCATTCAGTTCACCCCCGACCTGCTGCCCGCCGACATCACCGGCACCGAGATCTATCGCCCGGAAACCGGCAGCTTCGTGTTCCAGCAAGGGCCGATCTTCCACAACCTGGTGCTGGCGGACGAAATCAACCGTGCCCCGGCCAAGGTGCAATCGGCGCTGCTCGAAGCCATGGCCGAGCGTCAGGTCAGTGTCGGGCGCAGCACGTACGAGCTGTCGCCGCTGTTCCTGGTGATGGCCACGCAGAACCCGATTGAGCAGGAAGGCACCTACCCGCTGCCTGAAGCGCAGCTCGACCGTTTCCTGATGCACGTGAAAATGGGTTTCCCGGACGCGGCCGTCGAACGCCGGATCCTGCAGCAGGCACGGGGCGAAGCCCTCAACGGCGAGACCAAGCCTGAACGCCGGGTCAGCCAGCAGGCGATTTTCGCCGCGCGCAAGGAAATCCTCGGTCTGTACATGGCGGACGCGGTGGAGGAATACCTGGTGCAACTGGTCATGGCCACGCGCAACCCGGCCAAGTTCGACCCGGAAATGGCCGAGTGGATCGCCTATGGCGCCAGCCCGCGCGGTTCCATCGCCCTCGACCGCTGCGCCCGCGCCCACGCCTGGCTGGCCGGTCGCGACTTCGTCAGCCCGGAAGACATCCAGGCGGTGCTGTTCGACGTGTTGCGTCACCGCATCATTCTGTCGTTCGAGGCCGAAGCCGCTGGCATCGACCAGGATCGGGTGGTGCAACGGATTCTTGACGTCGTAGCCGTCGCTTGACCCCGATGAACGCCTCTCTGCCGTCCGAACCCGGTATCCGCATCTCCCTCGCCGAGCTGATCGAGATGCGTCACCGCGTGCGCGAAGTGCAGCTGTTTTCCACGCCGAGCCAGCGCAGCCCGCTGATCGGCCTGCACCACTCCAAGTTTCGCGGCCGTGGTGTGGACTTCGATCAGGTGCGGGTCTACCAGGCCGGCGACGACGTGCGCACCATCGATTGGCGCGTCACCGCGCGGACGCAGGAACCGCACACCAAACTGTTCCATGAAGAACGCGAACGACCGATTTTCATCATGGTCGAGCAAAGCACGCGACTGTTTTTCGGCTCCGGGCTGATGTTCAAATCGGTGCTGGCGGCGCAGGCAGCGGCGCTGATCGGCTGGGCCGCGCTGGGCCACAACGACCGGGTTGGCGGGCTGGTATTCGGCGACAACGAGCATTACGAAATCAAACCGCGCCGCAGCAAGCAGAGCCTGTTGCAATTGCTTAACCGGCTGGTGAAGGTCAACCAGTCGCTGCACAGCGAACGGGAGCCGGATCGCGATGCGTTTGGCGTGGCGTTGCGCCGGGCCCGCGAGGTGCTGCGACCGGGCAGTCTGGTGATCGTGATCTGCGACGAGCGCGCACTGTCCGACAGCGCCGAGCAGCAATTGAGCCTGCTGTCGCGCCATTGCGACCTGCTGATGCTGCCGCTGTCCGATCCGCTGGATCACGCCCTGCCCGCCGCCGGGTTGCTGAGATTTGCCGAGCGCGGCGCGCAGCTGGAACTCGACACGCTGAATTTCGATCTGCGCCAGACCTACCGCGCCCAGGCCGAAGCGCGCATCGCCCGCTGGGAATTGCTCGCCCAGAAGCTGCGCGTGCTGCTGATGCCGCTGAGCACCCAGAGCGAAATGGTCGAGCAGATGCGTGAATTCCTTAACCCGCAACGTCCGGGGAAAGGTCGATGAACGGCCTCGAACAACTGCAACCGCTGATCTCCCCACCGCCGATTGCCTTCTGGCCGCCGGCGCCGGGCTGGTGGCTGCTGCTTTTACTATTGCCGGTGATCGGCTTCGTGGTTTGGCGCTTGCGGCGTTTCATTCCGATCAAGAAAAAACCGATCGTGCGCGCCGAACTGCCGCTCGACCCGGTGCGTATCGCCGCCCTCGCCGAACTGGCGCAGATGCCCAAACCCTACGATGGCGCCCCCGCCGGGGCCTGGCTGCAGCAGCTCAACGGCCTGCTCAAGCGCCTGTGCCGCAACCACTACCCCTACAGCCAGAGCCATACCCTCAACGGCCGCAAATGGCTGGCGTTTCTCGACAACCGTTGCCCCGCCGCCGGCCTGACCCGCTGGATGGTGCTCGTCGAAGGCGCCTACAAACCCGAGTGCAAACTCGACGACAAAGCCATCGCCGGCCTGACCCAGGCAGTCGACACCTGGATCCGCAAACATGTTTGAGTTCGCCTGGCCGTGGATCTTTGTGCTGTTGCCGCTGCCGTGGCTGATGCGCCTCGTGCTGCCGGTGGCCGACAGCGGCGAGCCGGCGTTGAAAGTGAGCTTCCTCGCTGACCTCGAAGGTCTGGCCCGCCGTCGCGCCCGCGCCAATCTGCCGGCCTGGCGTCAGCAGGCCCCGTTTCTGTTGTTGTGGCTGATGTTGCTGACCGCTGCCGCCCGCCCGCAATGGCTCGGTGAACCGCTGCCGATTGCCGCCAGCGGTCGTGATCTGCTGGTGGCGGTGGACGTATCCGGCTCGATGGATTTCCCGGACATGCAATGGAACGACGAAGACGTCAGTCGCCTGTCGCTGGTTCAGCATTTGCTCGGTGACTTTCTGGAAAGCCGCGATGGCGACCGAGTCGGCCTGATCCTGTTTGGCAGCCAGGCCTACCTGCAAGCGCCGCTGACGTTTGACCGGCGCACCGTTCGGGTCTGGCTCGATGAGGCGCGGATCGGCATCGCCGGCAAGAACACCGCCATCGGTGACGCCATCGGCCTGGCCCTCAAGCGCCTGCGCATGCGTCCGGCCCAGAGCCGGGTGCTGATTCTGGTCACCGACGGCGCGAACAATGGCGGCGAAATCGACCCGCTGACCGCCGCCAAACTGGCCGCCAGCGAAGGCGTGAAAATCTATCCGATCGGCATCGGCGCCGATCCGGAAGAAAGCGGCGCCACGGCGTTGCTCGGCGGCAATCCGACCCTCGACCTCGACGAACCGGCGCTCAAGGCCATCGCCGAGATCACCGGCGGGCGCTACTTCCGCGCCCGCGACGGTAAGCAGCTGCAAGCGATCAAGGACACCCTCGACCAGCTTGAACCGGTGACCCAGCAACCGACCCAGGCCCGCCCGGCGCAGGCGTTGTATCAGTGGCCGCTGGCGTTCGCGCTGCTGCTGAGCATTCTGCTGGTGGCCCGTGTGTTGTGGCCGGACAACCCGCTGCAACGGCTGTTCACCAAGGAGCTGTATCTGCAAAGCCCCCTGCCTGACTGGCGCGAACGGCTCAAACGCCTGCGTTTGCGGAGGCGCCGATGATCGCCCTGTGGCCGCACTGGTTCCGACCCTGGTGGCTGTTGCTGCTGCCATTGCTCGGCTGGCTGATCTGGCAGCTCTGGCACCGGCAGAAGCGCGCGGGTCGCTGGCAGATGATTCTGCCGCCGGCCTTCCACGCCACGTTGCTCAGTGGCGGCAGCGGTCGCGACAGCAAGTTGCCGTGGGTCGCCCTGAGCGTGGCCTGGCTGCTGACGATCCTGGCGCTGCTCGGGCCGAGCTGGGAACGGGTCGAACAGACCAGCCAGAAGCCCGCCGACCCGTTGGTGGTGGTGCTGGAACTGACCCCGGAAATGCTCGCCACCGATTCGCCACCAACGCGACTGGAACAGGCCCGACGCAAGCTGTTCGACCTGCTGAAAGTGCGCAGCGACGCCCAGACCGCCATCGTCGTTTACGCCGGCAGCGCCCATACGCTGGTGCCGCTGTCGGATGACCTGGCGACCAGTCGCAACCTGCTCGACGCGCTCAAGCCTTCGCTGATGCCGGAAAGCGGCCATCGCGCCGATCTGGCGGTAAGCAAGGCGTTGGCGTTGCTCAAGCAGGGCGCGTTGGGTCAGGGGCGGATTCTGCTGATTGGCTCTTCGCTGTCCGAAGAAGAACGCCAGGGCATTCGCCATGCACTCAGTGGCCAATCGGCGCAGTTGTTGATGCTCGGCATCGGCACCGCCGAGGGTGCGCCGATTGCGCAGGAAGACGGCAGCTTCCTCAAGGATGCCCAGGGCGCGATCCGGGTGCCGCAACTCGACAGCCCGGGCCTCGGCTCCTTCCTCAACGCGGTCGGCGGCGAGTACCGCAGCGCACGGCTGGATGAATCCGATCTGGGCGACCTCGGCCTGCTCGACGGCCCGCGCAGCCTGCGCAACGATGGTCAGACCGTACGTCTCGACACCTGGGCCGATCAGGGTTACTGGCTGCTATTGCCGCTGTTGTTGCTCGCCGCGTGCGCCGGGCGGCGTGGCTGGCTGTTCTGCCTGCCGTTGCTGCTGGCATTGCCGCAACCGAGCTATGCCTTCGACTTCGAAGACTTGTGGCTGCGCCCCGATCAACAAGGCTTGCACCTGCTCAAACAGAAGCGCCCGGCCGAAGCGGCGAAGCATTTCGAAGATCCGCAATGGCAAGGGGTGGCGTTGTACGAGGCCGGCGACTACAGTGGCGCCGCTCAGCGTTTCGCCGAGGGCAATGACGCCCACGCCCACTACAATCGTGGCAACGCCCTGGCCAGAAGCGGCGAGCTGGAAGCAGCGCTGGACGCCTACGAACAGGCCCTGGAGCGCCAGCCGGATCTGCGTCCGGCGCTGACCAACAAGGCGCTGGTGGAAACCCTGCTGAAACAGAAAAACGCCCCGCCGCCGGCCGAACCGCAAGACCAACCGGCGCAGCAGAACATTCCGGGCGATGAACCACCGCCGCCGACTGCTCCGCCGCCAGCGGTCAAAAGCGAAACCCACAGCGAGCCGCAGACCGGCGAGTCCGCCAGCGAGCCGCCGCCGACCACCCCGCCGCTGCCGGGTGCCAACGAGCTGCCGGACAGCGAACCGGGCGAAGAGCAGAACACACCGCCGCTGCTGCGCCCCAATGAGGACACCCTCGAAGGCGAGCAACAGCAGGCGCTGGAACAATGGCTGGGCAAGATCCCGGATGATCCGGGCGAACTGCTGCGACGCAAATTCTGGTACGAACAGCAACAACATCAGGATCAGGAAAACATTCGATGACCCGTTTCACCGCTCTCTTGCTGCCCCTGCTGATCTGCACGGCCACCGCCCAGGCGGCCGAGCTGACGGCCAGTGTGGATCGCAGTCGCCTGAACTCCGGCGAGACGGTCGAACTCACCCTCGAATCCAACGATGTCACGCAGTTCGGCAAACCGGACCTGAGCCCGCTCGAGCCACTGTTCGAAGTACGCGGCACACGTCAGGTCAACCAGTTGAACACGCTCAACGGTGACAACCGCGCCACCACGCGCTGGATCATCACGTTGCTGCCCAAGCAGAACGGCAGCGTCGAAATCCCGCCGCTGAAACTGGGCGACGTCGAGAGCCAGCCGATCACCGTCCAAGTAATCGAGAGCGACACCCGCGAAGAGAACAATGCCCGCGAACCGGTGTTCATCGAAGCCAGCCTCGACCAGACCAGCGTCTACGTGCAGGCCCAGGCCATCCTGACGTTGCGCATCTACCATTCGGTGTCGCTGTACGACGACAGCAGCCTGACGCCGTTGCAGATCGCCGATGCGCGCATCGAGCAACTGGGCGACATGCGCACCTACGAAAAAGACATCAACGGTGTGCGCCATGGCGTGATCGAGATGCGCTACGCGATCTATCCGCAGCACAGCGGCTTGCTGAGCATCGCCCCGCAGACCTTCAGCGCCACACTCGTCGATACCCAGCCCTCGCAGGACGCCACAGCGCAGGGGCCGAAGCCGGGAAAACTGATGCACATCAGCTCCGCCGCGACTTCGCTGACGGTCAAACCCAAACCGATGACCTACCCCAGCGACGCGCCGTGGCTGCCGGCCCGCAGCCTGAGCTTGAGCGAAAGCTGGAACCCGGAACCGGAACACACCCAGGTTGGCGACTCCCTGACCCGCAGCCTGACCCTCAAGGTCGAAGGCCTGGCCAGCTCGCAACTGCCCGCCCTGCCCGCCACCGAAGCCAACGGCCTGCGCCGCTACCCGGACCAACCGGTGCTGAACAACCAGAGCAGCGACCGCGGCCTGATCGGCAGCCGCGAAGAACGTGAAGCGCTGGTGCCGAGCCGAAGCGGCTCGATCGAGCTGCCAACGGTTGACGTGGTCTGGTGGAACACCTTCGAAGATCACCTGGAACACACCAGCCTGCCGGCGCGCACCCTGCAAGTGGCGAACAACCCGAGCCTGCAAGTCGACACCCCGGCGGGCAACGCACTACCGCTCAGCGCCGCCGACAGCGAAGCCTTGTGGTGGTGGAAGCTCAGCACGTTCGTTTTCGCCTGCACCACCCTGCTCGGCTTCGGCCTCTGGTGGCGTGCCCGTTGGCAACCGGCGATCCTGCGCGCCGCGCAAACCGGCCCGAGCCCACGCACCCTGCTCGACGACATCAAACGCGCCAGCCAGGCCAACGACCCCCACGCCACCCGCCAGGCCCTCGACGCCTGGGCCCGTCAGCAGCCGGAAACCCTGGCGGACATGGCGGCGCGGTTTGTGCCGCTGTCGGATGCGCTCGATGGTTTGAACGGCGCGCTGTACAGCGAGACCGGGCAGCATTGGCAGGGTGAGGATCTGTGGCGAGCGATCCGCACGATTCCGACGGCGGAGCGGGTGCAGGATCCGGTCGGGGATAGCGGGTTGCCGCCGCTTTATCCGAAGTAGTTCAGGTGATCCTCAGCGACTGATTTTCACGGCAACTGACGATCGCTTCTCATGTAAAAAGGGGACGACTAAAAAGGGGACAGATTTATTTGTCTAGTCCTGAAATAGGTTTACACCTGTTTCACCCCAACGCCCGATGCATCGCATCGGGCGTTTTGTATTTCAA
>NZ_JBJXHJ010000056.1:0-1477 GCF_046487845.1 Pseudomonas sp. PHC1 | reverse complement strand
GGGCCTTCGTCTCCTGCATGGCCTAGAGACCAATCTCGCGACCTCTCTCCAAACGCCTCAGGAGGCTTGACTCCCTTTAGTCCACCCAGTGAGCTCCAAGAGATACCCGTCGCGACTCGAGAGCAGAGCGGGGTTCTTTGCTTCCACTCGAGATGAATGCCTGTCTCCCCGGGTGCGTCTGGAATGCAACCCCGAGATCCCTGTCGCCCCTGGAGAGGAACATTGGCTTCTGGACACAAGCCTAGATGAGGTCTATTGGCCCTGCAGTCACTCGAGAGCAATCCCCAGCTTTCCTTCGCAACTCGAATGGAAGATTGGACTTGCCTGGGCCAACACAAGAGGCAGCCTGAATTCCCCGTCGTAACTCGAGAATCCCGCCGTAACTCGAGAAAAACCACGTGGCTCCCCCGTCATCGCAAGATGAAGCCCTTTCCCGCTACAGCGCCTCAGGAGAAGTCCCACGTTAGGAATTGGAGGTCGAAAGGGCACTTGGCACCCTTGATGCGACCCACAAAGTTCCCCGAAATCCCGGTCTCCCTCGAGAGGAACACTGAGGTTTTCCGGCACCCCCTCCTCTGAGCCCTTTCTCCCCTCCTGATCTGGACAGGAGGGTCGACTCCCCTGCTTTGTCTGGAAGGGGTTCCCGACCTTCCGGTCGCACCTCAGGATGAGGCCGGTCTCACGAAGACATTCCAGACGTGGCCTCGTGGGTGGTTCCACATTCCGTAGGACCCCGATTTCCCGGTCCCCTCTTGATAAGAACCCGATGCCCGGACACCTCTCCGAACTCCAGCCTGTGAATGCAGTCAACACGAAGGGGCAGTTTTTCCGTGCATCGTTCGGAAAAAACCCCAGGTTCCAAATACAGCTCGACAAGCGGCCTCTCTCCCCGGGGACATCTCGAGAGGCAGGCGGAGTTCCATGCCTCAACCCAAGACGAGGCCTGACTCTCCTGTCCCCAGTCTGCAGGGACCCTGCGATCGGAGTCTGAAATCAGAGGTACCCTGCGGTTCCTGCCTCAACTGGAGATGAGGCCCTCTTCCAATGCACCAAGCCCAGTGGAGTCCCGAGAGGCCCCTCCCACCTCCAGTTTCCCTGGCTTCTCAGAGCCACCATGAGAAGCCCCCTGAGGTCACCTGCACAAGTCGAGGGAACCCAGGGTTTCCTGCCTCAACCCGGGAAAGCCCTCGAGAGACCTTCTTCAACACGTCTCGAGGCCAGATTCCCCTACCATGGCTCGGGAGCAATGACGCGCTCCCCCTCGCCACTCGCATGGAGACCCGACTTCCCTGGCGCCCCACGAGAGGCTCACTGACCTCGCCGTCGTACCTCGTGAGAAACCGCACACTGGGGCCGCCGCTCGAGAACAACCCCGAGATTCCCCCGTCATCGAGAGATGAGGGCCTTCGTCTCCTGCATGGCCTAGAGACCAATCTCGCGACCTCTCTCCAAACGCCTCAGGAGGCTTGACTCCCTT